>JAXJLD010000167.1:0-13865 GCA_036297385.1 Christensenellales bacterium
CGCAAAGCGGTCTACGATTGAAACGGGTTCCATTTGAGTGAATGGTTTTAGATGAAAAACAGCATAAACACTTTATCCGGCGCGAAGCGCGACAATGCGAGTTTTCCGGAATCGCAGCCCTAACGTAGACCTCATCCGTCATTCCTTCGGGATAACATCTTCCCCCTGCAAACGATCCGGGCTGCGGCCCTGAACCCATGGAGATGGCTGGGTATTGGGCAGAACGGCGAAGGGGTGCAGAAAAGATACATGGCATGGGGAACGTCAAATCGGGCATCTTCAGGCCAGCCGGAGACGGGAAAAGCGGGATGTTTGGCGCATATTTGGCATAAAACCGAACGTTCGGATAGAAAATTTTGCAGTTTTCTTTACAGCGCCACAGGGTGCGTGCTAAAATGTACCCCGTAAAGCGTAATTCTTCAACCACATACAGGAGTGAGCATTATGAACGATATTCGTCCGGAGTCCATGGCGCGCATCACCAGCATTGAGCTGGCGCAGGCGTTCATTGAAGAGCAGGTAGCAGCCGTCCGCGCACAGGTGGGCGACAAGAAGGTGCTGCTGGCGCTGTCCGGCGGCGTGGACAGCTCCGTTGTCGCGGCGCTGCTGATCAAGGCGATCGGCAAGCAGCTCGTCTGCGTACACGTCAACCACGGCCTCATGCGCAAGGGCGAGAGCGAAGAGGTGATCGAGGTCTTTGGCAAGTCCTTGGACGCGAACCTCATCTACATCGACGCGACCGACCGCTTCCTCGATCTGCTGGCGGGCGTTTCCGATCCGGAGAGCAAGCGCAAGATCATCGGCGGCGAGTTCATCAAGGTCTTTGACGAGGAGGCCCGCAAGCTCGAAGGCATTTCCTTCCTGGCGCAGGGCACCATCTACCCGGACATCCTGGAGAGCAAGGGTGTGAAGGCGCATCACAATGTCGGCGGCCTGCCGGAGGACATGAAGATGGAGCTGGTCGAGCCGGTCAAGCTGCTCTACAAGGACGAGGTGCGCGTTGTGGGCGAGGCACTGGGCCTGCCGCACGGCATGGTCTATCGTCAGCCGTTCCCGGGCCCGGGTCTGGGCGTGCGCTGCCTCGGCGCGATTACCCGCGACCGCCTGCACGCGCTGCGTGAGGCCGACGCCATCCTGCGCGAGGAGTTTGAAAAGAACGGTCTCGCCGGCAAGGTCTGGCAGTACTTCATCGCCGTGCCGGACATGAAGAGCGTCGGCGTGCGCGACAACAAGCGCTATGAGGGCTGGCCGGCCATCATCCGTGCGGTGAACACCACCGATGCGATGACCGCGACCATCGAGGAGATCCCCTATGCCCTGCTCCACCACATCACCGACCGCATCACCCATGAGGTCGAAGGCATCAACCGCGTGCTGCTGGATCTGACGCCGAAGCCCATTGGAACGATTGAGTGGGAATGATTTCAGAGGCGCGGAAAAGCCCGTAATAACTGGGTTTTCTAAGGCTTAATGCCCTCTGTTGCAACGATTTGGCAACATTTTTTCATTATTCATAAAAAGAGAGCTAACTGATTTTGATTAGTCAGTTAGCTCTCTTTTTCTTTTTATTATTATTCTGTGCAACAACCGGCCTTTCCCGTGGCCTACAAGTGAGAGGATTAGATTAGCCCCTCCGGCGGCACCTTGGCGCGGATCTGGCTGCTGTCGTACTCCGGGTAGTGGTAACGCCAGCGGTCGTACTCCTCCTGGGAGATCTCACCGGCCTCCAGTTTGGCGGCCTGTTCCCGCCAGGCCCAAAGCATCTCGTGCAGCCGGGCGGCGTCCTTGTTCTTCCGAACATCGACCTTCAAGCAGATCTCTCCGTCCATCTCACCGATCTTGAGCCCATAGTTATCCTCAAGGGTGAACAAGGTGTGCATCAGCCCTACATAGGAGTCTATATCCGGGACAGAGAGTGCATGAGGAGAGACATCCAGTACCTCAGCCAAAGCGGCGGTCAGGTCTGCCTTTGGGGTTCTTGATCCTGTTTCGTACTGTGCAAGGCGCACATCAGCAGACTTCTCCGGGAAGCCCAGTGACATGCCGAGATATTTTTGTGTCATCCCCCGCAGGAGACGGAAAAAGTGAATTCGTTCACCAATCGCCATATCATCAACTCCAATCGTTAGCTGTCTTTATAAAAAGCGTAGCAGAAATGCTTAGAAAAGTCAAGAGGATACTAAACAATTTTATTTAATTTATTTTACGTACGCCGATTGACATAAGCTATTATGCTTAGTATAATTACAATAAGCAAAGCATATTTGCTTAGGCAAATAACTGGAGAAACTTTTTTCAAAATTCTTGGGTGCAAAATCTGAAAAAAGTGGCAGTAGAGAGTAAGGAGGTCTTTATGAAAAACAAAATTGGCAGGCAGAAACGATCAACAAGGAAAGGAAGGTATTTTATTTATGCAGAAACAGAGTTTTATGCGAGCAGACGAAGTTGCTCAGGAATTGGGCATCTCCAAATCCCACGCCTACAAAGTAATCCATAGGCTTAACGAAGAATTGCAGGAGAAAGGGTATCTGGCCATTTCCGGCCGTGTCAATCGAGAATTCTTCAGGGAGAAGTATTACTATACCAAAACAGCAAAGGAGGAATCATAATGGCAGTTTACAAGGAAGAAAAAACCGGAACTTGGCGGGCAGTTTATCGCTATACCGATTGGAATGGTGAGCGGAAGCAGACCCAAAAGCGCGGTTTTAAGACTAAGCGAGAGGCACAGGCTTGGGAGCGCGAACAGGTTCATAAAACCAGCGCTGATCTGGATATGAACTTCAAAAGCTTTGTGGAACTTTACACAGCGGATATGAAGACCCGGCTTAAGGAAAACACGTGGGCCACAAAGGAGCACATCATCCGCACCAAGCTGCTCCCCTACTTCGGCAAGCTGAAGATGTGTAACATCACCGCCCAGCAGATTATCACCTGGCAGAACGAGATGATGAACCATAAGGATGAAAATGGGCAACCTTATTCACCTGTGTACTGTCGTATTTATAATCCTCCAGAGAAAGGCGGATATAAAGGGCAATCACATATTTCTGCACTGGCTCAGCACCTCCTCGCAATGCTCAAATTCGCTTTGGAAGCGGAAACGAACCGTAATCCGCTTTTCTCTTGAGACATCTACACGATCAATCAGGCGGTCAATCAGGGCTGCCGTCAGCTGGCGATCTTCCTTGATATGCTGTGCATCCTGGGACAGCATTTTGTACTGTTCCAGCTGCTTGGCGATGATTGCAAGCCCTGCTTTCAGCTGTTCAATTTCCTTGCTAATGGCCTCGATTTTGGCTTCGTATTTTTCTTTGAAGGTAAAATACTCGTCTTTTGACAGATGGTTCTGGATCAGGCCCTCATACAATCCACGCTGATAGGTTCGCAGCTGTTGGATTTCCTGTTTCCGGCTGGCGATTTTAGCCTGTATGTTTTTCTGTTCCTCGGCTTCTTTGGAGAGGTTTTCCAGACCGAGAGAGTATTGTCCCAGCGTGGTATCAAGCTGCTCCTGTATCATATCGGCCAGGGCGTCCAGTAGCTCTTTTTCAAAGATAAATGCACCAGGACAAACGCCCTTTTTGATACGGTTGTTGCTGATACAGTGGTAGACATATACCTCCTGTGACTTTCTGCGGGCGCATTTCTGTCGGTGAAGGCTGCGTCCGCAGTGGGCGCAGAAGATTTTGCCTTTCAAAAGATTGGGGGACCAGGAATGGATCTCCCTGTCTTTTGCCTGCTGTGCAGCCTGGTCCAACGCTTTCTGAACAGCAGCAAACAGCTCCCGGCTGATGATGGCTTCATGGGTGCCGCGTACCGTTGTCCATTCATCGGCGTTGGCTCTGACCTGCTTGTGGTCGATGATTTTAGATACCCCTTGCACCAGATCGCCGGTATAAACCTCTGCGCGAAGAATTTTGGCAACGGTGCGGGTTTGCCAATGCCCATTGCCCACCAAATTCTCATGGGTGATCTCTCCCAAGGTCCTCTTGTAGTGGCTGGGAGAGAGATACCCGGCCTCGTTCAAGCGTACTGCTATGGTGTTTAATCCTGCGCCCTCGGCGGCCCATTGGAACATGGTTTTGACTATCTGCCGATTGAATCCATGATTCTGGAGCATCAAGCCGACTATTATGCCGCCTTGAACGCCGCCAACACACAGGGCAGCGCAACCGTATTCATCGAGTTCATGCTCGAAATGATTCTCGAAGCGCTGAAAAACGTCTATGTGAAGCAGCATATCAAGTCGCCGGAAGATCAACTGCTCGTTCTGCTCAAGTCCTATCCGCGCATGACCATTCCCGTCATGGCGGAGCATCTCGGTCTGAGCGACCGTCAAATTCGCCGTCTGATTGCATCTTTGAAGGCGCAAAACAGGCTTCATCGCGATGGTTCCAACAAGACCGGACGCTGGGTCGTGTCCAAGAAGTCCCGATAAACGTCCGCATAAACGTCCGCATAAATGTCCGCATAGAAACTTTCGTTTCTTTCGTGACTCGTCATACGCGGTAACAACTTTTTCGCTCGTCCTTCATCTTTTGGCTTGACATTCGTGCTGTCTCCCGGTACTATGGACGCATAGAGCCCCCCTCAAATTGCCCCATTTTCGAGGTCAATTTGACACGCTACTTTTCCGCTACCAAAACAATTTCATTTTCAGGATAAACGAGCCGATTTTCCGCAAAAATCGGTCGAAATCCGCTGATTTTCTAAGCAAATATGTTCAGAAAACGGTTCGCTTTGCCGAGTGGGAATAATTTCAGAGTTCCGGAAAAGCCCGGAATGACTGGGTTTTTGAAGGTTTGATGCCCTCCGTATTAACGAAATAGCAACATTTTTTCATGATTCATCAAAAGAGAGCAAACTGATTTTGATTCGTCAGTTGGCTCTCTTTTTTATAAGATTCTCTGGTGGTAAGGCGTCACTCAGAACCAATGCTGATGCATTTTTTCTAAAAATTCGCGGGTAATGGGATACCCGGTATGTGCGCCGATTATGGAATCTGTATCGCAATAGGGGCATACGGCGGTTCCGGAAGTATCTTTGAGCCATGCTGTGATTTCCTTGGGATCAAAAATTTTCAGACAATAAAAGCAACCGCACACGGTATCTTTTTCCAGCATTCTTTGATTGTTTATAGAGAATTTGTGTGCCTCCATGTAATCCGTCATGCCGTTGCCTCCATTTCAGCAATCATACGAGATGACACGTTCATATAATTTTGTGTGTATCAAGCGCTGGGATGGATAATGGCGCCGCTTTCCGCAATCCTCTTGGGAGCTGCCTCTCGTATAGCAGCCCCCTTCGCCATGAGCAGCGTATCCCATGCAGCCGGGGCGGCGGGCATCTGCTTTCATGGTTGGCTGTCCTTAGAAAAAAGCGTAGCAGAAACCCATGGGAAAGTCAAGAAAGCGTTATATCATTTTTGCTGTACATCGGGATGCGGCTTTATGCGATATGGTGACAGAAATACACCCTGAACCTGCGAGGGGCCGGAATTTAGCAGGCCGATGCGCTTGGCGTCAATCAATTTATGGAGGGAAGCACAAGGCGGACAAAACGGCAAAGAAGTGCATGGTGGCTTGAAAAATGCACAAAACCCAGTATAATATATACTTAGGATGATTGTCGGAACAAATCCGTTCAACGGGGTACAGTAGGAGGAATTGCACGATGGGGGCGACCTATATCCGATGCAGCGCGGAGCGCCATCAGGGACGGGAGAGCATGGGCGTGCTGAAACAGGCGGTGCTGCCCGGATGCCGGGAGGAACTGCTTTCGCGCTATGCGGGAACCATACAGACGGTGTATCTGGACCCGCCGTTCAACACGGGAAAGCGGTTTGATGTGAAGGTGCGCATCGGTGAAAAGGGTTATAGAACAGGATCGCCCGCCCTGACGCTGACCGCTTACGATGATCGCTGGCCGGACCGGGATGCGTATATGACCATGATGCGGGAGTCTCTGCTGATTGCGCACGAACTGCTGAAGAAAGAGGGGACCATCTTCGTGCATCTGGATAGCCGGATGCACGCGCATATGCGGCTGATGATGGACGATATCTTTGGCGAGCGCAACTTCCTCAATGAGATCATTTGGTCGTACCAGAGCGGCGGGCGTGCGCGGACATATTTTCCGCGCAAACACGATGTGATCCTCTTCTACGCCAAGTCCCGCTCCTATTACTTTAACCTCAAGGCTGTGCCGATTGCCCGCAGCGAGTCGCGCAGCAATCACATGAAGCGCGGCGTGGATGAGGATGGGCGCAGCTATCGCTCGATCATGTCCGGCGGCAAGGAGTATCGTTATTATGACGATGAGCCGGCCTATCCCGGCGATGTCTGGGATGATGTGAGCCACTTGCAGCAGAAAGACCCGCAGCGCACCGGCTTTGATACGCAGAAGCCCCTTCGCCTGCTGGAGCGCATCATCAGCTGTGCCTCGCAGGAGGGCGACTGGGTGTGCGATCTGTTTGCCGGCAGCGGCACGACGGCCATGGCGGCGGCCAATCTGAACCGGCGCTTTCTGTGCGTAGATCAAAACCCGCTGGCCATTGCCGTGGCGGCCAAGCGCCTGAGCCAGAAAACCTTGCAGAATCCATCGGGCGTGTGCTACGAGGTGGAAGCGCCGTGCGGCGAGGACGATTGCTTTGTGGAGGCGGAGGTCTTTCCGGCAATCACCTCGTATACGGTGCATCTCATCAGCTTTGACAGCGTGCAGGCGCGGGAGGCGGGCATTGACGGGCTTGACGCGGTGGATCACTGGTCGGCAGGCTTTGTGCAGGGCGATGTGTACCGCGCCTGTGCGGAGAGCGTGCGCACGGGCATCACGCCCTGTCTGGAGACGACGATGGAGATGCCCGTGTGCGCGGGCGAGCCGTGCATCATGATTGTGGATGTTTGGGGCAGCAGGCGGTTCTATCTGCCCAAGAGGAGATATTGACATGGCAACCAATGGATATATGGTCTATCTGCTGCGGATTCTCGCGGCGCAGGGTGCGCTCGCTTCCATCTACACCGATCCCAACGACCCGGACGGCTTCTGTGCGGGCTTCGTGGAGGCGGTGGATGCGAACCATGTCCTCATGTGCGATCTTACGCCGTGGGGGCAGATCGAGGGCTGGCGCGTGCGCCGCAACAGCGACGTGATTCAGGTGCTGTCGGGCGAGGAGTACGAGCAGCGGCTGGCGATGCTGATGGCGTATCACAAGGAGCGCCACCGCTCCTTTTTTGTCGATTACCCGGCAGAGGACACGGATCTGCTGCTGAGCGTGCTGCTGGAGTGCAAGGCGCGGCGCTCGATCGTCAGCGTCATCATCGGCAGCGAGATGATTACCGGGCGCGTGCTGGAGGCCAACGGCCTGCGCGCCAAGTTCCGCCTGCTCGATTTCTTTGGGCGCGAGGCGGAGGAGGAGACGGTGACGCTGCGCGAGATCGAGATTCTGGAGATCGACACGCCGGAGGAAAAGATGTACGGGATTCTGGAGCAGATGGATGCACAGCGCATGACGCTGCTCCAGCCGCAGGACAAGCAGGACGAGTAAGCCATGAAGATCACCATTTTGACGATATTTCCCGAAATGTTTGCGCCGCTGCACATGAGTATGCTGGGCCGCGCTGAAAAGGCGGGGCTGCTGGACATCCGCGAGGTGGATATCCGGCAGTACGCCAAGAACAAGCACCACAATACCGACGATGCGCCCTATGGCGGCGGCGCGGGCATGGTGATGCTCGCCCAGCCGATTGTGGACGCGATGCGCGACGTGCAGGGCGAGCATTTTCGCGGCAGGCGCATCTACCTTTCTCCGCGCGGCGAAACGCTGACGCAGAAGAAGGCGGAGGAACTGGCGCGCGAGGAGGAGCTGATCCTGCTGTGCGGCCACTATGAGGGCGTGGATCAGCGGGCGCTGGATCTGTGCATCGACGAGGAGATCTCTATCGGGGATTACATCCTCACCGGCGGCGAGCTGGGCGCGATGGTGCTGGCGGACAGCGTGGCGCGGCTGGTGCCGGGCGTGCTGGGCTGCGAGGAGAGTGCGCAGACGGAGAGCTTTTCCTCCGGCCTGCTGGAATACCCGCAGTACACCCGCCCGCGCGAGTTTGAGGGGCTGACCGTGCCGGAGCCGCTGCTCAACGGCAATCACGCGCACATTCAGGATTGGCAGCTCTCCGAATCGCTGTATATCACCCTGCGCCGCCGACCGGGCATGGCGCAGCAGTACCTGTCCGGCAGGAAGTTCACCCGCCATCAGAAGAAGGTGGTGGATGCGGTGCTGGAGCGCATCCGGCAGGAGGATGAGGCGGCGGATGGGACGGGGGCGCAGGCATGAAGCTGACGCTGGGCGTGACCGCCCATGTCGATGCAGGCAAAACGACGCTGTGCGAGCAGATGCTGCTGCGCGGCGGCGCACTGCGCCGGTGCGGGCGCGTGGATCATGGCGATGCCTTCATGGACGGGCATGACCTCGAACGTGCACGCGGCATCACCATCTTCTGTGAGCAGGCGTCGCTGACGCTGACGCGGGCGGATGGAACGCGCGTTCAGGCGACGCTGATGGATACGCCCGGCCACGTCGATTTTTCCGGGGAGATGGAGCGTGCGCTCTCGGTGCTGGATATGGCGCTGCTGGTCGTCTCCTGTGCGGAGGGCGTGCAGAGCCACACCGCGACGGTGTTCGGTATGCTGCGCGAGCGGCGTATCCCCACCCTGATCTTTTTGAACAAGACCGACCGGACCGGCGCGGACGCGGTGCGCGTGACGGCGCAGATGCAGCGTCTGCTTTCGGGTGACTGCGTGCCGATGGCACAGCCGCAGGAGGCGCTCGCTGAGGAGCTGGCTGCACGCGACGAGCTGCTCATGGAGCGGTATCTGGAAGGCGCGGCGACGCGGGCGGATTATCTCGCAGGCGCACGCCGGGCGATGAAGGCGGGGCTTTTGTACCCCGTGCTGGCGGGCAGTGCGCTCAACGATGTGGGCGTGGAGGCGCTGATGGCAGCGATTGCCGAGCTGGCGGATACGCAGTACGATGAAAACCTGCCCTTTGCCGGGCAGGTGTACCGCGTGGCGCACCGGGACGGCGCACGCTATGCCTATGTGAAGGCGCTTTCCGGCAGGCTACATACGCGCGATGCGGTGCATACGCCGGCGGGCGAGGAAAAGGTCCATGCGCTGTTTGCCGCGCAGGGCGCAAAGCTCACGCCCCTGCCCGCGCTGTGCGCCGGGGAGACGGCGGCGGTGACGGGGCTTTCCTGCAAGCCGGGCGAGACCATCGGTGCGCAGGCGATGCGGCAGGGGCAGACGCTCGTGCCGCTGATGAGCGTGGATGTGGAGCCGGAGGCGGGGCTGGATGTGATGCGCCTGCTGGCGCACCTGCGCGAGCTGGAGGAGGAAGACCCGCTCCTGTGCGTGCGTGCGCAGGAGGGGCGCATCGGCGTGGGCATCATGGGCATGGTGCAGACCGAGGTGCTGGGCAGCGTGCTGGAGAGCCGGTTTGGCGACAAGGTGCGCTTCCTGCCGCCTAAGGTGATGTATCGGGAGACGATTGCCGCCCCGGCGGTGGGCGTGGGACACTATGAGCCGCTGCGCCACTATGCCGAGGTGTGGCTTCGCCTCGTGCCGGGCGAACCGGGCAGCGGCGTGACGTTTGCGGACTGCACGCCGCCCAATGCGCTGGACATCAACTGGCGCAGGCTGATCGCCGCGCACGTCGCGGAGCGGCAGCATCCGGGCGTGCTGACGGGCAGCCCGCTGACGGATGTGCGCGTGGAGCTGCTGACGGGGCGTGCACATCTCAAGCACACCGAGGGCGGAGACTTCCGGGAGGCGACGTATCGCGCCATCCGCAATGCGCTGATGCAGGCGCAGTGCGTGCTGCTGGAGCCGGTGGTGCGCTTTGAGCTGGCGTTTGCGCAGGAGATCCTCAGCCGCGTGACGGGCGAACTGCTGCGCTTGGGTGCGCAGATGGAAGCGCCGGTCTACGATGGAGACGAGGTGCGCCTGAGCGGCGAATGTACGGCGGCGCTGTTTTGGGATTATCCGCAGCAGTTTGCCGCGACGACGCGCGGACATGGGCGCATCGCCTCCCGGTTTGCGCACTATGCGCCATGCAGGGCGCAGGAGGCGGCGGTGGCGGCGAGCGGATACAGCGCGTCGGCGGATGTGGAGAATCCGGCAGGCAGCGTCTTTTGCAGCCACGGCGCGGGATTCTATGTGCCGTGGGACGAGGTGCGCCGCTATGCGCATGGCGAGGTGGAGGAATCATGCTGACCTGTACGCTGAACAGCGAGAGCAGCCTGACGCTGACCGAGCAGCTCTATCGCGCACTGCGTGCGGAGATTGACGCGGGGCGCATGGCTTCCGGGGAAAAGCTGCCCTCCAAGCGGCGGCTGGCGGCGCATTTGCAGGTCAGCACGGTGACGGTGGAGGCGGCCTACGCCCGTCTGGCCAGCGAGGGCTACTGTGAGAGCCGTCCCAGAAGCGGGATGTATGTGGCGCAGCAGCTTTCGCGCACAGGCGTGGCGGCGCAGGCGCAGCCCGTGCCTGTCCGATGGGATTTTTCCACCGGCGCGGCTGATGCGGCGCATTTCCCCTATGCGACGTGGGCGCGGCTGATGCGCGAGGTACTCAGCGAGCAGAACACGGCGCTGCTCCTCGCCGGCGATCCACAGGGCGCGTATGCGCTCCGGCAGGAGATCGCGGGCATGATGCGCAGCCTGCGCGGCATCGAGGTCACGCCGGAGCAGATTGTGCTGGGCGCGGGCACGGAGGTGCTGGTCACGGCGCTGACCGCCGTGCTGGGCCGGGAAAAGCTCTTTGCCGTGGAGGACCCCGGCTATTCGCGCGTGCGCCGGATTCTGGTGGCCAGCGGCGCACGCATTGCGCCGATTCCGCTGGCGGGCGGCGCCATCGACGTGCGGGCGCTCTATGTCAGCGGTGCGGGCGCGGCGTATGTCACGCCGTCGCATCAGTTCCCGCTGGGCGGGGAGATGAGCGCGAGCCAGCGGGCCGCGCTGCTGCGCTGGGCGCAGGAGACCGGCGGCTATATTCTGGAGGACGATTACGACAGCGAGTTCCGCTTTTCGGGCGTGAGCGAGCCGGCACTCAAGGCGCTGGATACGAGTGGGCAGGTGATCTACATGAACACATTTGCCCGCACGCTCGCGCCGGGGCTGCGCCTGAGCTTCATGGCGCTGCCGGAAGCGCTGGTGGGGCGGTACCGTGCGCTCCATGCGGCGTGCAGCGTGCCGGGCTTTGAGCAGGAGACGCTGCGCAAGTTCATCGCGGGCGGCTATCTGGAGCGGCACATCAGCCGTATGCGCGTGGTGTACCGCGGGCGCTTGCAGGCGCTGGAGCGCGGCGCGGCTGCGCTGGGCGAGGTGGAGCCCTGCGGCGCGGGGCTGTATGCGCTGCTGCGCGTCGGCGGCAAAACGCCCACGCACGAGCTGATTCCGCGTGCGGCGCAGGCCGGCGTGAAGCTGACGCGGCTGGCGGATTACGGCGTGATGGAGACGGACGGCGCGCTGGAGCGCGTGGTGCTGCTCGGCTTTGCGGGCATGGATGAACCGGCGCTGGAGGCGGGGCTGGAAGCGCTTCGCCGCGCGTGGATGTAAAGGAGAGACGATGATGAAGCGGATGATGCTTGCGGCGCTGTTGTGTGCGCTGCTGGTGACGATGACGGGCTGTCAGGCGGCGGAGCAGGCGCTGGGCAAGCTGGGCGACGATATCGAGGCCAAGCGGCTCGATACGCCGGAGACGACCGATCCCAATATCGACTGGAGCTATGTGCCGGTCGTGCGGGAGATGGCGACCAAGCTGTTTACCGAGGGCTTCCCCAGCGCCAAGGTGACGGAAAGCTCCGTGGCGACCAAGAACGGGGACAGCCGCCGCGTGATTGTGACCCTGACCTATGAGATGGATGGCAAAACCGGCACCTATGGTTTCGATTACAGCCGGAACGAGCAGGGCGAGTATGTGCTGGATCGCTACGGCGACGGCGTGAATTCGGACGACCTGTAAGGGTGGACATTTCCCCCTTTCTCTCCTCGATTGTCAACCTTTATGAATGGAATGAGTTGACAATATCCCTCCGCGTGTGCTATACTGCCGCTGCAAAACAAGCGGAAATCGGAGGAGGAATTGAGGATGAGACAGGGGCAAAACAGGCTGGGCATTGCGGATATGGCGTATATCGCGCTGTTTGCGGCGGTGATTGCGGTATGCTCGTGGATAGCCATTCCGGCGGCGGTACCCTTTACGCTGCAAACGCTGGGCGTTTTTCTGGCGGTCGGCGTGCTGGGCGGACGGCGCGGCACGCTGGCGGTGGTGGTGTATCTGCTGCTGGGCGCCATCGGCCTGCCGGTATTCTCCGGGTTTGAGGGAGGCTTGGGCAAGCTGCTGGGCGCGACGGGCGGCTATATCATCGGGTTTGTATGCTCTGCGCTGGTGATGTGGGCGATGGAGCGCCTGCCGCTGCGCGAGGGCTGGCGCCTGACGCTGTCGATGGTGCTGGGGCTGATGGTGTGCTATGCGTTTGGCACGGCCTGGTTCATGCAGGTGTATGCGCATCAGTCGGGTGAGATCGGGCTGATGTCGGCGCTGACGATGTGCGTGTTTCCGTTCGTCGTGCCGGATCTCATCAAGATCGGTCTGGCGCAGATCATCGCCAAGCGCCTCAAGGCGGCGGTGCGGCTGCGCTGAGCCCGCGTGTATCGCGGGAAGGGGAAAGTGACATGGCGACGAAAGAAAGGCTGCTGGCGCTGCTGGAGGAAAACCGGGGCGAATATCTGTCCGGCGAGGAGCTGGCAGGGGCGCTGGGCGTTTCCCGCGCGGCGGTTTGGAAGGCGATCAACGCGCTTCGGCAGGCGGGCTATCCCATCGCGGCGGCGACGAACCGCGGCTACTGCATGGATGAAGCGGCGGACGTGCTGGACGAGCAGAGCGTGCGCCGCCATGCGGGCGCGGCCTGCCAAGATCTGCCCATCACCGTCCTGCCGGTGACGGTCTCCACCCATGCGGCGCTTCGGGAGCTGGCAGGCGGCGGTGCGCAGGCCCCGTGCGTCCTGCTGGCGGGCGAGCAGACCGGCGGACGCGGGCGGCGCGGGCGCACGTTCTTTTCGCCGCCGGATACCGGCGTATACATGAGCCTGCTGTTCAGGCCGCGCCATTGCGCGGTACAGCAGGCGACGCTGCTGACCGCGCTGGCGGCGGTGGCGATGTGCGAGGCGATCGAAGAGGTCTTTGGCGAGCCTGCGCAGATCAAATGGGTGAACGACGTGTTTGTTCACGGGAAGAAGGTCTGCGGCATCCTGTCCGAAGCGTCGCTGAGCATGGAGAGCGGCGAGGTGGAATCCGTCGTGCTGAGCGCCGGGGTGAACGTCTATCCGCCGCACGGGGGCTTCCCGCCGGAGCTGGCGGATGCGGCGGGCGCGATTGCGCAGGAAGCGCAGCCGGACGGACGAAACCGTTTGGCGGCGGCGTTCCTTCGGCGCGTGCTGGATGCCGCCGGGCAAGGAAATTGGAGCGCCTGCGTGGAGGCTTACCGTCGGCGCAGTCTGGCGCTCGGGCACACCGTCACCGTGCTTCAAGGTGACAGTGCGCACAGTGCGCTTGTGTGCGGCATCGACGATATGTGCCGCCTTCAGGTGCGCTATGACGATGGAGAGACAGCCAGCCTGTCCTATGGAGAGATTCGGATTCGTCTGGATGAATAGGGCGCATCGTGTGGATGCTCTGGGCTGCTTGATGCAGGGCAGAGTTAAGAAGGGAGCCTGAGGAACATTGCCCCTCAGGCTCCCTTCTTTTTTGCGCGTATAATACTGTTTCCAAATTGAAAAGCCAAGCACTAAACCCCGTCAGGTCACGCTTCGCTC
>JAXJLD010000168.1:0-5695 GCA_036297385.1 Christensenellales bacterium
CGCAAAGCGGTCTACGATTGAAACGGGTTCCATTTGAGAAAAGGTTTTAGATGCAAAACAGCGTTATTTCGCTATTACTTCTCCATTGCGCTGCGGATCAGGCCGTCGATCATCGCCTTGGATTCCGGGGCGACGATGGAATCAATGGCCTTGCCGTTGCGGTAGAATACCAGCGTGGGGATGACCTCGATCTGCTCGGCCCGCGCCAGCTCCGGCTCCTCGTCGATGTTCACCTTCGCGACGACGATCTCCTCGCCGTATTCCTCCGCGACCCTGTCGTAAGCCGGCCCGATCCGGCGGCAGTAGCCGCACCACGGGGCCCAGAAGTCGATGAGAACGGGCTTGTCTCCGTGAATTGCCTGATTGAATTCTGCGGTGTTCATATGATTAGCTGCCATGTTTGTCAGCTCCTTTCTGTTTTGTGATTGCAGTATAGCATGGGCAGCGTTCACATTCCGTGATGAAATCACGCATGGCGTACAGGCGCAGGATGCCCTGCGGCGGCATGAAAAAAACGCCTGCCGGAAATTTCCGGCAGACGGGAGGGGAAAAAATCAATAGTTTTCAGCGCGCACCTCAAAGAAGGCTTGCGGATGCAGGCAGACCGGGCAGACGGCGGGCGCTTGGGTGGAGAGCACCATGTGACCGCAGTTGCGGCATTCCCACAGCGTCACGCCGCTCTTTTCAAAGACCTCCTTGGCCTCGACGTTGTGCAGCAGCTTGCGGTAGCGCTCCTCGTGCGCTTTCTCAATGGCGGCAACGCCGCGGAACTGTGCCGCCAGCTTGTGGAAGCCTTCCTCGTCGGCCTCGCGCGCCATGCGGTCGTACATATCCGTCCACTCGTAGTGCTCGCCCTCGGCGGCATGGAGCAGGTTTTCGGCTGTGTCGCCAACCTCGCCCAGCGCCTTAAACCAGAGTTCTGCATGCTCCTTTTCGTTGGCAGCCGTCTTGAGGAAGAGCTCGGCGATTTGCTCAAAGCCTGCCTTCTTGGCGACGGAAGCGAAGTAGGTGTACTTATTGCGCGCTTGGGATTCACCCGCAAAGGCTTCCCAGAGGTTTTTCTCGGTCTTGGTGCCAGCGTAAGGGTTCTTCACATTCGTCTTGTCCATGGTCTATACCTCCTGTTTTGATGGTGAATCAGAGGATGCCCCAAAAGGCGTGCGCTTAGTGATGCTCGCCGCACTCGTGGGCGTGCTGATGCTCATGGCAGATGGAGCCGGTGGAGATCAGCTCGCCGCGCAGATAGGCTTCCACGGCCTCGCGGGCATCGCCCTGTGCGCCGACGATGACCTCGACGCCGCGCTCATTGAAGATATCCACAGCGCCGCCGCCCATGCCGCCGGAGATGATGACCTGTGCGCCGTGATCGGCGAGGAAGTTGGGCAGGAAGCCCGGACGATGGCCGGGATTGGGCACAGGGTTGACCGAATTGATCTTGCCATCGGCGGTATCAAAGAACAGGAAGGTTTCACAGTGGCCGAAATGACCGGCGACGGCGTTTCCCATCGCAGCAACAACGATTTTCATGGTGCAGTTCTCCTTTACTTATTGATTCTTATAGTTCAAGCAATGTGCATGCTTCATCGAAGATATTGTGCAGCGCATCTCTGGCTGGACAATCCACATCCGCGAGGCTCAGCCCCGCATTGATGGCGGCGGATGCGCTGGGGTCGTAGGGGATCACGCCCAGGAAGGGGATGTCCTCCGCGCAGCAGAACGCGCGAATGGCCTTGGTGCTTTCCACGCTGATATCCCATTTGTTGACGCAGACAGCCAGCGCGGCTTCAAAGGTCTTGGCGGTTTCTACTAGACGCTTGAGGTCGCTCAGCCCGGATTGGCTCGGCTCAGCCACTACCAGCACCAGATCCATGCCGCTGACGGAGGCGATGACCGGACAGCCGATGCCGGGCGAGCCGTCGATGATGGCCAGCGCCGCATCATCGGGTGCGCTGCGCAGCATGGCGAGCTTCACATCCGTCACCAGCTTGCCGGAATTGCCCCGGCCCATCTTGAGCGTGGCGGTGGAGAAGGTGCGCTCTCCCGTGTACAGAGAGCGGTATCCGGCTACGTCCTGCGCCAGATGGACGGCATCCTGCGGACAGACGTGTGCGCAGGATGCCGTCCATCTGGCGCAGGCGTATTCGTTGACGGCATACACGCCGTCATGCTCGTCGATTGCGTCAAAGCGGCAATGAGCATGGCACAGCCCGCAGCCGACGCACTTGGTCGCGTCGATAACCGCTTTGTCCCCGCCGAGAAAATCCGTCGTCTCCGGCTCGCCGGAGGGGTCGGTGACCAGATGCAGGTTGGGCGCGTCCACATCGCAGTCCGCAATGGCGCGTGCCTGCGCAAAGCGGATGAAGGCTGCGGCTGTGGTGGTCTTTCCGGTGCCGCCCTTGCCGCTGAGAATCAAAAGCCGCTTCATACCGCACCTCCGATCTGCCGCCAGAGCCCGTCAAACAGCGCCTTGGCTGTGGGGCTTTCCCGATAGGCAAGGCGTCCGTCGGCGGCGAGTGCGGCGATGGACGGGTCGTAAGGGATGCGTGCCAGCACGGGAAGCCCGTGCGCACGGCAGTAGTCCTCCAGCGGGGCATAGGGCTGTTCCTGCTTGTTGATAAGCACGCCGCACGGCTTGTGGAGCAGGGAAACCAGCTCGTGAACCATTTTGAAATTGTGGAAGCCGAAGGCCGTCGGCTCTGCGACCAGCACACAATAATCCGCGTCCATGATGCTCTCCATCACGGAACAGGCACTTCCGGGTGGGCAGTCGATGACGGTGGTTTCGCCGGCTTGTTTGAGTGCGGCGCGAATGATGGGCACGCCGGAGGCCTCGCCGGGATTGAGAACGCCGGTGACGACCCGAACCTCGCCGGACAAACCGATTTCCAGATGACCGATGGGCTTGGGCGTTTCGGTGATGGCGTGCTTCGGACAGACGAGCGCACAGCCTCCGCAGCTATGGCAGACTTCCGGGAAAACCATCGGCGTGCCACGGATACAGATGAGCGCGTGGAAACGGCAGAAGTTCACGCAGGCCTTGCAGCCGTCGCACGTTTCTGCATCAAAGGCGGGCAGTGGGGTGGAGACAGACATTTGTTCCACCTGTTCGGGGCGGAAAAACAGCCGACCATTGGGCTCCTCCACATCGCAGTCGATATAGGTGGCGCAGCCCGCGGCGGCGGCGAGGTTGACTGCCGCCAGCGTCTTGCCTGCGCCGCCCTTGCCGCTCAGGCAGGCAACCTTCATTGGATGCCGTGGAAGCCGCCGTGGAACTGTGTCAGCTCCGCCAGCTTCCCCTCCTGCAGCGCAGTCAGATTCTCTTCGGCCGTCTTGCCGTCCGCCTTGTAGAGCTTCATGCCCGCCGCCTTGAATACCTCGGCGGCATTCTGCCCGCAGCGGACGGTGATGAGCGCGTCCGCGCAGTTATCCACAAGGAACTGCGCCGCCTGAAGCCCCGCGCCGCCCTGTGCCTGCGCGGCGGGATTTTCCACGATGCGCTCCTTTCCGTCCTCGCTGAAGAGGAAGTAAGGCGCACGGGCGAGGACGATGCAAACGTCCTGACGGTTTTCATCCAAGGGTATGGCAATCTTCATTGTTACTTTCCTCCTGATTGGTCTGCTTGACGCAGCTCCGGCGATGCCGATGACAGCCGCCGCAGCTGCAAAACTCCTCCATGCCGTCGCAGAGCTGGTAATCTCCGCCTTCAATGCGAAGGGGGCGGCCTTCCACCAGCGCGTCGGCCAGCTTTTTGCGCGCGGCTGTGTAAATGGCCTGCGCTGTGGTGCGGGCGACCTGCATATAGCTGCTGCATTCCTCCTGCGAAAAGCCCTGCTTGTCAATGAGGCGGATGGCTTCGTATTCGTCTACGGTCAGCACGACAGGTGCGCCGCAGCACGCGCCGTCCGCAGGGCGGAATTCCAGCGTCCGCGGCATCTGGCTGACCTTTCTGCATTTTTTGGGTCTTGGCATGAGAAAATGGCCTCCTTGCAGCGCGGAAAAAGCGGGACAATGCGCGGCGGAATACCGCGCAAGAGACTTTATTAATGGCATATGCCATGAACTTGAGCTCAGTATAGCATGGTTTCCGGTATATGTCAACTACGAAGTTGACACCCGGCTCAGATCGAAGTATAATGCCTTGCAGGAAGAAATGTGCCATGACAGGAAGGTGACGCACGATGGAATTTGAAGCCTATTTCCCCATCTGGAAACAGCTGACGCCTGCACAGCAGGATCGTCTGCGCAGCAGCGCTTCCGAGCGGAGCGTGAAAAAAGGCACGGTGATTCACAATGGCAGCGCGGACTGCACCGGCTTGCTCGTCATTAAATCGGGCCAGCTCCGCGCGTATATCCTCTCCGATGAGGGGCGGGAGATCACGCTGTACAGGCTCTTTGAGCGGGATATGTGCCTGTTTTCCGCATCCTGCATGATGCGCTCCATCCAGTTCGAGGTGACAATTCAGGCGGAGAAGGACACGGAGCTGTGGGTGGTGCCGCCGGATGTGTACAAGAGCGTCATGGAGGAATCTGCGCCGGTGGCCAACTACACCAATGAGTTGATGGCAACCCGCTTTTCGGACGTGATGTGGCTGATCGAGCAGGTGATGTGGAAGAGTCTGGATAAGCGTGTGGCAGCGTTTCTGCTGGAGGAATCGGCTATCGAGGACACGCTGACGCTCAAAATTACGCATGAGGCCATCGCCAATCACCTCGGCTCGCATCGCGAGGTGATCACGCGGATGCTCCGGTATTTTCAGAGCGAGGGCTTGGTGCAGCTATCGCGCGGCACCGTGCGCATCGCTGATCCTGAGGGGCTCCGGGCGCTGGAGGAAGCATAATCCGCCTGTTCATATGCTGAAACATCACATACAGCGCGGCTATGCGAGCTTCCCGGAACAGCAGCCCTAACGTACATCTGAAACGGGCTTGGTTTAAGCGGAAGGTTTTCGATGCAAAACGGTATAAAACTTCAAAAAGACCCGTAGGGATCGAGCGAAGGAGCTCGGTCATGCGGGTCTTTTTTGCTGGTTGTCTTTTGAAATCAGTTCATCGCTGCGTATTTCTGGCGCACCTGCGCAATCTGCTGTGCGTTGGCCTGCTCGGCAGGGTACCATCCCTTGGCGGACATCTGTTTGTAGATGTCATCCTGCATACACAGGCTGTCGGAGAGCGCCGCGTCAAACGCGCTGTGTACATTCTGCGTGGCGGATTCCACTGTGCCGTGCATATACAGATCGCAGATGCCCTTGGTGGTCAGGAGAAGATTCTCCATGATGGCCTGATCGTTCATATGCAGCCCTCCTTAAACCAACTGATAAAACTGGTTGAACAGATCCTGATGCGCGGACAGCATACGCTGCGCACAGTCCTTGAGTACCGGATCGGTCAGCGCCTGCGCGGCCTGACGGCATTGGCTGATGAGAAACTTTTCGTGACCGAGCGCGTCGTCGATATAGAGCAGTTCTTTAGGACTCATGTGCAATCACCTCCGGGAACAGTATGCCCGGAGAATTTGGAAAAATACGATGAAGGGTGATAAAAAACAGAGGTGAAAGAAAAAAGGGAAAAAGAAAAACCGGAATCATACGATTCCGGTTTGGTGCACCATCAGGGGCTCGAACCCGGGACACCCTGATTAAGAGTCAGGTGCTCTACCAACTGAGCTAATGGTGCATCTCTGTGTTCTTTCAAACAC
>JAXJLD010000169.1:0-18259 GCA_036297385.1 Christensenellales bacterium
CGGATGAGGTCTACGTTAGGGCTGCCGCCCTAAAACCTGCTTGGGGATTTCATCCCCAAACCCCTTCTTCGCTTCGCGCTGAATAAAGGGGTTAGAAAATAAACGCTGTTCCACACGGTCATCTCGGCCGCATGGAACAGCGTCTTATTATGCGTTTGAATCGCGCTTGGCAAACACGCCGCGCTCGCCCTTGACAATGCTGTGCGCAGGCACCACGCCGCGCACGCTCGAAAGCGGATAGACCTGACTATCGCGCCCAATCACCGTGCCGGGATTGAGCACGCTGTTGCAGCCAATCTCCGCACGGTCACCCAGCATCGCGCCGAATTTCCGGCAGCCCGTCTCGTATTCGCTTTCGCCATGCACCACGACGGGGCGCTTGTCGCCCTTGACGTTGCTGGTCACCGCGCCTGCGCCCATGTGCGCCAGATGACCCAAGATCGAGTCCCCGACGTAGTTGTAGTGCGGCACCTGCACGCCGTCAAAGAGGATGCAGTTTTTCAGTTCCGTGGAATTGCCCACCACGCAGCCGTCGCCCACGAGGATGCTGCCGCGCAGGAATGCGCCCGGCCGCACCTCCGTATTCTCCCCGATGATGCAGGGGCCGGTGATCGTCGCCGTCGGCGCAATCTTCGCGCTTTTGGCAATCCACACATCTTCACCCGTCTGCTCGTATGCTGCCGGGTCAAGCGTCTGCCCGATGGTCAGCACCGCAGCCTTGATTTTTCCCAGCGCCTCCCACGGATAGGTGCAGGCCGCGAGCATCTCTGCCGCGCGGGTATGCGTCAGATCAAAGAGGTCGCTGATCTTGATGGCATCCATCTGCTTTTCCTCCCTGCACCGCTCAGGCGAGCCCTTCGGCGCGGATCGCATCGACAATTTCGCCCGCAAACCGCTCCGCATCGCGCAGCTCCTTCGCCTCCGTCATCACGCGGATGAGCGGTTCCGTGCCGCTCTCGCGCACCAGCACGCGCCCGTCAATCTGCTCCTCCACCCGGCGGATGGCCTCCTGCACGCGCACATTGTCGCGCACAGCCTGCTTATCCGCCACGCGCACGTTGCGCAGCACCTGCGGATAGCTCACCACCGGCGCACACAGGCGGGAAAGGGTCTGCTTGTTATCCAGCATCGCCTCCATCAGCTCGATGGAGGTCAGGATGCCGTCGCCCGTGGTGGCATACTTGCTCAGGATGATGTGGCCGGACTGCTCGCCGCCCACGCAATAGCCATTGCGGGACATATTCTCATATACATATCGGTCGCCCACGTTCGTCTTTTCGTACTCGATGCCCGCCTCGTCAAGCGCCTTGTACAGTCCGATATTGGCCATGATCGTGGTGACCACCTTGTTGCCCGTCAGGTGTCCTTCCTTCTTGAGCTGTTTGCCAAAGACGTACACGATCTTGTCACCGTCGATGACATTGCCCAGCTCATCCACCGCCAGACAGCGGTCGGCATCTCCATCGTAGGCAAAGCCCACGTCCAAATGGTTTTCCAGCACAAAGCGGCGCAGACCGTCGATGTGCGTGGAACCGGCGTTGCGGTTGATGTTCAGGCCATCCGGCTCGGCGTTCATGACATAGGTTTTCGCGCCCAGCGCCTCAAAGACGGTGCGCGCGATGTTCCACGCGCTGCCGTTGGCGCAGTCCAGTCCCACGCGCATATTCTTATAGGAATGTGCTGCCAGCGAAATCAGGTAGCCTACATAGCGGTTGCGCCCGGAGGCATAGTCCACAATCTCGCCCAGCTCGTCGCCCGTCGCCAGCGGCACGCTGCCCGTCAGCCCCAGCTTCGCGTAATTCCCATCCAGATAGGCCTCGATCGCCTCGATCGTCTCATCGTCCATCTTCTCTCCGCGGCTGTTGATGAGCTTGATGCCGTTGTCGCAGAAAGGGTTGTGCGAGGCGGAGATCATCACGCCGCAGTCAAAGCTATCCACGCGCGTGACGTAGGCCACACTCGGGGTGGTGGTGACGTGGAGCATGTAGGCATCCGCGCCAGCCGCCGTCAGGCCCGCCACGATGGAGTATTCAAACATATAGCTGGAGCGGCGGGTGTCCTTGCCGATCACCACGCGCGCCTTTCTGTCCTTGCGTGCGCCGTAATACCAGCCGATAAACCGGCCGATGTGATATGCGTGTTCGCTGGTGAGGGTCACGTTCGCCTCCCCGCGGAATCCGTCTGTACCAAAGTACTTGCCCATGCCGCCATCTTCCTTTCTGATGTCCGCATCAAAATATGATACGGACGTTATTATGCACCTTTTTTTGCAATCTGTCAAGCCATGTCGTGCTCAGTTTGCATACAGATAAAGACGGCGAGGACGCCTGTGTTTTGTTCAGCATCCTCGCCGTTTTGCTTATGTTGTCCAGCCCTTCGCCAGCTCCGGGTGGAAAATCTCCACCACGCCGCCCGGCTCTCCATCCATCATCCGCTCCAGAAGCTGCACGCACATCAGCGCCACTTGCTCCGGTCGATTATCCACGCTGGTGAGGCGCGGCTCACACATGGCGGCAAAGACGGAGTTGTTGTAGCCCGTCACCGCCACATCGCGCGGGATGCGCATTCCCGCGCCAAGCAGGCCCTTTACCACACCGACGGCGGTTTCGTCCTCGCCGCAAATGATCGCATCAAAGTTGCGGCAGCTTCTCAGCAGCTCCTTAGCCGCCCGCCTGCCGCCCTCAATAGAAAACTCCGTTTCCAGCACACGGCCGCGGATTTGATCGCCGTACTTCTGGCACGCCTTGAGAAAGCCGTCGCGCTTGGCCAGTGCGCTGGCCGTATGCAGGTCCAGCATATACCACAGGTTGCGCTTGCCCAGCGCCACCACATGGTCAACCGCCAGCGCCGCGCCGCCCGCATCATCCAGCAGCACGCTGCTGGCATTGGGGATATCCAACCGTCCATTGGAAAGCACCACCGGCGCCTGACGCAGCAGCGCCTCCACCTCCGGCTCGCGGCCGAGGGTGTTGAATACGGAGCCGACCAGAATAATGCCGTCCACCTGCTTCTCCGTCACAGCACGCAGATAATGCACCGTCGCTTCCTTGCCGCCGCCCGTGTTGCACAGGATGACCTCATAGCCGCGCTGGCTGAACGCCTGCTCGATGGTATACGCCTGCTGCGCATAGTGCGGCACACGGATATCCACCGTCAGCACAGCCACCGTGCGCATGGACTTGCTGACCATGCCGCGGGCAATGGCACTGGGCGTATAGCCGCTGCGTGCGAGTACCTCTTCCACCTTTGCGCGCGTCGCTTCGCTGACCGTGCCTTTGTTATTCAGCACGCGGGAGACCGTTGCGATGGATACGCCCGCCTCCTTGGCGATGTCATAAATATTCATCGTGTCACCTCTCAGATGGTTCAGTTGTGTACTTGCTTTCCCCCGTTTATCGCCTATATGCTTCGCGCAGTGCCTTTTTACGTGCGTCTGCCTCGTCCAGCATCGTCATCGCATGGCGGATGCTGCTCTCGCTCTCGCATCCCGCGCCGCCGACCATGCGCGCAATCTCCTGTGCGCGCCCCATTCGGTCAAGGCGCAGCACCGCGGTATGCGTTGCGCCGCCCTCGTCGCTCTTGCGCACAAGGAACTGCTCGTCTGCCATCGCAGCAATCTGCGGCAGATGCGTCACGCAGATCACCTGATGATGGTCGCCAATCTGCGACATCTTTTCGGAAACAACCTGCGCCATGCGTCCGCTGATGCCGGTGTCGATCTCGTCAAACACCATGCTGCGCGGAATGCCCGGCTTCTGCGCCGAAAGATTCTTGAGCGCCAGCATGATGCGCGACAGCTCGCCGCCGGAGGCCACGCGAGCCAGTGGCTTCATCGGCTGGCCCAAGTTTGCACAGAACATCATCTCAATCCGGTCTACGCCCTGCGCACTGAAGCGATCGCTCAGCCGCTCGCCCGCCTCCAGCGGCGCAAAGGCCATGGACAGGCGTGCGTTTTTCATGCCCAGATCGTGAAGCTGCGCCACAATGCCCGCCTCAAACCGGTGCGCCGCCTCCTGCCGGGCGTGCGTCAGCGCCGTGCTGATCTCCTGCAAGGCGCGTGCGCTGCTCCGGAATTCCTTTTCCAGCCGCTCCATGGCCTCGTCGGAATCCTCCAGCTCGCCCAGCTCCGCCTCCACCTTATCCCGATAGTGGATCATCTCGCGCGTCGTCGCGCCGTACTTGCGGTTGAGCCGGTGCAGCAGATCCAGACGGCTCTCCACGCGCTCGGCCTCGCGCTCATCGTAGTCCATCTCCTCGCGCAGGCCGCACAGCTCGCCCACCGCATCCTCCACCTCGTAGCACAGGCCATCCAGCCGCGCATACACGGATTCATAGCGGTTGTCCAGCGTCGCCACCGGCGAAAGCGCACGCACGCCCTCGCGCAGCAGCTCCACGGCGGAGGAATCCTGCCCCTCGCCGGCGTGCAGAAGCGCACAGGCTTCGTCAAACGCCTCCATGATCCGGCCCGCATTGCGGTAAAAGACCTTCTGGCGCTCCAGCTCCTCTTCTTCGTCTGCAACAAGGTGCGCATTGCTCAGCTCCTCAAACTGGAAGCGCAGCATATCAATGCGCTGTTCCCGCTCAGCCACACTCTTGCGCAGGCGGGAGAGCTTCTGCCCGCAGGCTCGCCATTGCGCATACGCCTGCCCGCATTGCTCCAGCATCGGCGTGATCTCCTCCGCCGCATAGGCGTCCAGATAGCCGACATGGTTGCGGCTGTCCAGCAGAAGCTGATGCTCGTGCTGACCATGGATATCCAGAAGCTGTGCAGAAACCTGCCGCAGCGTCTGCAAAGGCACTACCACGCCGTTGATCCGGCAGATGTTCTTGCCCGCGTTGGTCAGCTCCCGGGAGATGGAGGCGGTGTCCTCGTCCCCCTCCAAGCTCATCTCCCGGAGCAGCGCTTTCACCTTTTCATTGTCCGCAACGTCGAATACCGCCTCCACGCGCGCCTTCTGTTTGCCGCTGGCAATCAGCTCGCGATCCGCGCGCTCGCCCAGCACCAGATTGACCGCGTCCACGACGATGGATTTGCCCGCGCCGGTTTCGCCCGTCATCACATTCATGCCCGGCGCAAAGTCGATGCTCATCGCGTCGATCAGCGCCAGATTGGATATGCTCAACTGCATCAGCATGGCCGTCCTCCTGCCTGTTTCCCGTTCATCCGCTTCATCGGATCAGGCCGCGAAAGCGCCGGATGACCGATTCCACCTCGTCATTGCTGCGCACAATCACCAGAATGGTGTTGTCGCCCGCAATCGTGCCGATGGTTTCCGGCCACTTGAGGTTGTCAATCGCCTCTGCCGCTACATGGGCGCTGCCCGGCAGCGTGTGGATGACGATCAGGTTGTTTGCGCTGTTGATCTCCACCACGGAATCCGACAGCATACGAATGAGCCTGTCATTGACGCCCGTGTCATTCTTTTCCATCGTCGCATAGCGATATCCACCGTTTTCGTCCAGCACCTTCAGCAAGTGCATTTCCCGGATATCGCGCGAAACCGTAGCCTGCGTAGCCACAACGCCGCGCACGCGCAGCGCCTCAGCCAGTTCCTCCTGCGTCTGAATACTCTGCGCCTCCACGATTTCCCGGATCAGCGCTTGGCGTTTTGCTTTCATTAGCGGCCTCCTTTGTGGCTTACAGGCTCCACTGCGACAGCTTGTCCTTCAGCAGAGCGAAGTAATTGCGTTTTTCATCAAAACGGATCAGCAAAGCGTCATGCGGCGAACGGATGACGCTGATTTCCTCGTGATTGCGCATCTCACAGACAGCCTGCCCGTCCACCGAAAGCTGAATCCCCTCGCGCATCTCCTTCATGTGAATCCGAAGCCGCACGCGCCCTTTAGGGGAAAGCACAATCGGCCTTGCGGTCAGCGTGTGGGGGCAGATGGGATTGAGCAGCATACACTGCACGTCCGGCGCGATGATCGGGCCGCCTGCGGAAAGCGAATACGCCGTTGAACCCGTGGGGCTGGCCAGCACCACACCGTCCGCGATGTAGTGATCCACCAGCATATCATCCACAAACGCATCCAGCGCGATCATCCGTTGGGACAATCCGCGCGATACAGCGATCTCGTTGGTCGCATAGGCGCATACGCTTCTGCCGCCCAGCACACCCTCCGCGCACAGCATCATCCGCCGCTCGATGTGGTATGCTCCCGCCTTGAGCCGGTCAAGCGCCTGCGCCATCTCCTGCGGCTGTGTCTCCAGCAGGAAGCCCATTCGCCCCAGATGCACGCCCAGCACGGGGATATCGCAGTCCACATAGGAATCCAGCGCCCGCAGCACCGTGCCATCCCCGCCGAAAACCAGCATCACGTCGATCTCGCCGGGAAGGAGACGCTCCAGCAGCCGCCCACCCTCGATCGCCTCCGGCGCGTGTACCCGCAGCCACGCCGCATCCGCCGCAAAAAAGCACGGCTCCAGCCCGCGCTCGCGGCAAAGCTGTACGCACGTGCGCACCGCTTCCGCAGCAGCTTCCTTGTCCCTGTTGAAATCAAAGAGTATCCGTCTGATCAAGAGCGTTCTCCTTCAACTCATACTGCTCGCCGCAGGCCGTCACACCTGCAAGTTTTCGTGCGCCGCCGCCACCACCGCGTCGATCTCCTCCGCCGTCACGCTGTGCGTCGCACGGGATTTGGGCAGAATGTACACCAGAAACTCGATGTTCCCCTCCGGCCCCTTGATGGGCGAATAGGACAGCGCCTGCGCTGCCCAGCCCATCTCGCCCTCGATGAACGCCAGCACCTCGGCAATCACGTCGCGATGCACCTTCGCATCGCGCACCACACCCTTCTTGCCCACGCGGTCACGCCCGGCCTCAAACTGCGGCTTGATGAGCGAAATGAACGCGCCCTCCTCGCCCATGATCTGCGCCGCCGCAGGCAAAATCTTGGTGATGGAAATGAAGGACACGTCCATCACGCCCAGCGTCGGGCGCAGGGGCAGATCCTCCGGCTTGAGATAGCGTGCGTTGGTGCGCTCCATCACGGTCACGCGCGGATCGTTGCGCAGCTTCCAGTCGAGCTGACCGTATCCCACGTCGATGGCATACACGTGCGCCGCGCCGTTTTGCAGCAGCACATCGGTAAAGCCGCCCGTGGACGCGCCCAAGTCCATCGCCACCACGCCGGTCACATCCCGCTCAAAGACCTTGAGCCCCTTTTCCAGCTTCAGTGCGCCGCGGCTCACATAGCCCGTGCCCGCCTGCCGCACAATCAGTTCATCCGTGTCCTGCACGGTCACGGATGCCTTGCTCACCTTGTTTTCCCCGATATAGACCACGCCGGACATCACCAGCGCCTGCGCCTTTTCGCGGCTCGCGGCCAAGCCGCGCTCCACCAGCGCCACATCCACTCTCTTCTTTTCAGCCATTCTTCTTCTCCGCAAGCAAGTGCCTGATTTTCTCCGCAATCTGCTCCGGCTTCAGCCCGCATTCCTCCAAGAGCTGATCGACCGATCCATGCCCAATGAAGCGATCGGGCAGCCCCCAGATCGCCGCCGGTTCCGGCGCACCGCACTCCACGCACAGCCGCGCCACCTCAGAACCAAAGCCGCCGATCAGCTCGCCTTCCTCCAGCGTAATCAGCCGTGCGCCGCGCACAAACAGCGCGTCGAGGCACGCCTTATCCATCGGCTTGAGGCTCCACGCATCGACCACGCCGATGTGCAGGCCCTCCTTTTCCAGCATCTGCGCTGCCAGCAGCGCGTGCTTGGTCATGCGGCCATAGGCCAGCACCGTCGCATCTGCGCCCTCGCGCAGCGTCTGCCAGCGCCCCACCTGCGGAGGCTGACCATCCAGCGGCTTGGCATACGGCTCAATGCCGTCCTTCGGATACTGGATCACACACGGGCTGTTCACATCAACTGCCGCCGCCACCGCCGCACGCAGGTCATCCGTATCGCGCGGCGCCAGCAGCGTCATGTTCGGAATGCTCATGAGCATCGGCACGCTCAGCACGCCGTGGTGCGTCTTGCCATCGTCACCCACCAGCGCCACATGATCCGAGAGAATCGTGACCGGCAGATTTTGCAGGCAGACGTCATGGACAATCTGATCGTATGCGCGCTGCAAGAACGTCGCATAAACCGCAAAGTACGGGCGCATCCCCGCTCGCGCGAGGCCCGCCGCCATGCTCACAGCATGCTGCTCTGCAATGCCCACGTCAAAGAAACGCTCCGGGTACGCCTTGGCAAAGCCCGTCAGCCCCGTGCCGCCCGCCATTGCCGCGGTGATAGCCACCACGCGCTCATCCTGCGCCGCCAGCTCTGTCAGCGCCCGGCCTGCGGCCTGCGCCGCACTCTCCCGCGCGGGCTGGCTGCGCCGCAGCCCGTTTTCCACACGGAACGGCGCCACGCCGTGGAATTTCTCCGGCTGGCGCTCTGCCAGATCGTAGCCGTATCCCTTCTTGGTGATGATATGAATCAGCAGCGGCGTATCCCCGACCTGCTTGGCCTCCTCAAAAACGTGCGTCATCTCGGCAATATTGTGCCCGTCAAACGGCCCCAGATACCGGAAGCCCAGCGATTCAAACAGCTCGCCGCCCGTCACCACCGATTTGACCATGTCCTTCGCCTTTTCCACCAGATTGGCCACCGTGGGGCCAACCAGCGGAATGCGCTGCAAATGGTGCTTAATGCGCTTCTTGCCGCCGTACCACGATGCGCTGGCACGCAGATGCCGGAAATACTGCGGCAGAGCGCCAACGTTCTTGGAGATGGACATCTCATTGTCGTTGAGGATGACGATCAGCCGGTTCTTGCCGTTGCCCGCATCATTCATGGCCTCATAGCACATACCGCCGGTCATCGCGCCGTCGCCCACAACCGCCACCACATGGTAATCCTCGTGCCTCAGGTCGCGCGCACGCGCCAGACCCAGCGCCATCGAAATGGACGTAGAGGAATGACCCGTATCAAACAGGTCGTGCTCGCTCTCCGCATGACAGGGGAAGCCGCTCATGCCATGATAGGCACGCAGCGTGGAGAACATCTCCTGCCTGCCGGTCAGCAGCTTGTGTGCATAAATCTGATGGCCCACGTCAAAGACAATCTTGTCCGTGGGGCTTGCGAAAGCGCGATGCAGCGCAATGGTCAGTTCCACGTCGCCCAGATTCGAGGCCAGATGGCCGCCCTGACGGGAAACCGTGTCGATGATCGTCTGCCGAATCTCCTTGGCAAGCGCCTCGCACTCTGGTATGGACAGCTTCTTCACGTCCTCCGGGCCGTGAATCTGCGGGAGAATCGCCATCGTTACATCGCCTCCTTACGCGGCTTTTTCTTCTTCTTATTATTCTTTTTCTGGAAAACCGCCATCACCTTGCCCACCGCCAGCACAATTCTGCTGCTGTTGGCAATGGCAATGCCTTTTCCATATGCCTTGCCGCCGATCATGAACGCCGAGGTGAATGCCGTAATCAGCACGGAGGCGATGGCGCTCTGCATACCCAGCGATACCAGGTACACCGCAATCACCGAGCCGGCCGAACCGGAAATGATGCCCACAATGTCGCCCACCACGTCGTTGAGGATGCTGGACACGCGCTCCGCCTTGCGGATGAGCAAAAGCGCCTGCTTCGCGCCCATGATCCGCTTGGAGGCCATCGCAATAAATGGCTGCTCGTCCGCAGAGGTCACCGCCGTGCCGATCACATCCGTGATAATGCCGAGCATCACCAGCACAATCAGCGAAAGCAGCGCCACCAGCAGGCCCGCGGACTCCACAAACATACTCGTCACAAAGGACATCACGACAGAAAGACCGAAGGATACGCAAACAACGGTCAATACCCATTTCTGTTTGCTTTGCTTGGCCTTTTCCTTTTTATTCACTGCTTTTTCACTCCGAATATTCGCTTTAATTCCGCATTTCAAAAAAGCCCACGAGCATCCGTGGGCATTAGGTACAAAGAAGGTGGTGATACGACAAATAAACCTTGCGGCATAGGTTCGGTAGGATTTCCCCATCCGCTACTCCCTGTCGCCATAGGAGCGGTTTCCCTTGAAAGCGAACGTTGCGCCGTTTCCGCGCGCACGACCGAATTACCACTGAGTCCACACTGTAATCTCTGTCATATCCTCATCGACAGTCTAGGAGCTTTCCTCGGCAGCGTCGGCTGCCTCCTAGCCTCTTTTGCAGCCGTGGTTTCACACAGCGATCGCAGCGGTTTCCGTGAGCCTTTGGTCACCGCGCGTTGTTCCGTGATCCGCCACAACCACTCAAGGCAGGCTACACTGCAGGCAGCTTGTGTACCACCATGCAGGTTTTCATGATGCCACCGCACCATGCCTCCACGAAAAATGGGTCGAATTCCACCATGCCATTGATGGCCGCCCATAATTCTTACTTCCAGCACCGACCCCCGACTGGGCGTCAGCAGCCGCTACCAGAAACTTCATCGATATGCCCTTCAACGGATTTTTAGCCCCGTCTTCAGAGACAACTCTGCTGACTAGAATACTGCACCACCTGAAAGAGATTATACCATATCTGTCAAGCAAGCGCAAGCCAATGTCTAGCAACGACCCGCAAATGTCCTGCGGGTCAATCTGCCTTTTACGCCATCAGCGTGCCAATCAGAATGCCCAGCAGTGCGCCGGCCAGCACCTGAAGCGGCGTATGCCCCACCAGCTCCTTGAGACGCTCCTCGCTGAAAACGTATCCATTTCCAGACAGCGCATCCATCAGGTGATTGATGACCGCCGCATTCCGTCCAGCGGAACGGCGTACGCCCGTCGCATCGTACATCACCACGCCCGCAAAGCAGAACGCCAGCGCGAAGATCGGGGAAGTAAAGCCTTCCCTATACCCAATCGCCATCATCATGGCGCAGGCCATCGCAGAGTGCGAGCTGGGCATACCGCCGGAGCCGAGCACGCGCGACTTGTCAAACCGCTTGGTAATCGCCAGCGTCAGCAGCACCTTCAGCGCCTGCGCCACAGCCCAAGCCAGCGCCGCCGTCTGAATCACGCGGTTGCTCAGGATATCAAGGATGACGCTCACAACCAGTTCCTCCCGTTTTCCCTTTCATCCGTTTCAGCTCTTGCGCGCGCGCATCTGCGCCGCAAAGCCATGCATAAAGGCGGCACGCTCGCCAAAAAGGCTCAGCGCCTCCTCGGCCTCGTCCCAGAGCTGCGCGGAACGCGCCCGCGCCGCCGCCGTCCCCATCAGCGCCGGCCACGTCATCTTGCCGCGCTCTGCGTCCATACCGGTCTGCTTGCCCAGCACCGCCGCATCGCCCTCCACATCCAGCAGGTCGTCGTCAATCTGGAACGCCACGCCCACGCAGAAGCCAAAGCGGCGCAGCGCCTCCATCTGCTCCTCGTCCGCGCCTGCGATGCAGCCCGCCGCCAGCAGCGGCGCGGTCAGCAGGTCAGCCGTCTTGTGCGTATGGATGTAGAGCAGGCGCTCCGCGTCCGGCTCCATATGCTCGCTGAGCAGATCCAGACTCTGCCCCGCAATCATGCCGCATACGCCCGCGCGGTTGGCTATCGCCTTCGCCGCCAGCATCTGGCCGCGCAGGTTCTGCGGATAGGCCGCCGCATTGCCCAGCAGGCACTCGTAGGCATAGTTGAGCAGGCCGTCACCTGCCAGAATCGCATGACCCACACCGTATACCTTATGGTTGGTCGGGCGGCCGCGGCGATAATCGTCGTCGTCCATGCCCGGCAGATCATCGTGGATCAGCGAATAGGTGTGAATCATCTCCAGCGCAGCCGCCGGGACACGCGCCTGCTCCAGCTCGCCGCCCAGCATCTCGCACGCCGCCAACAGCAGCACCGGGCGGATGCGCTTGCCGCCAGCCATCAGGCTGTAGCGCATGGATTCGCACAGGTGCTTGGGCATCACGCCTGCCTGCGTCGGGCAGACCTCGTCCGTCTGGGGCAGAAGCGCCTCCAGCGTCTCCTCCACCATGCCGACATAGCGGCTGTACTGCTCACGATACTCCATGTTCATCTTCCTCAAATCCATGTATTTCTGCCGTTTCCGGGTCGATAGCTTCAATCCGCTTCTTCTGCCGGGCCAGCAGCGCCTCAAGCTGCGTATGCAGCTCCACGCCCTGCTCGTACAGCGCGATGGATTCTTCCAGCGTCAGCTCGCCCGTGCTCAGTTGCTCCACCAGCGCGGAAAGCGCCTGCATACCCTCCTCAAAGGAGAGCGCCTTTTTCTTTGCCACGTTCAGCCCTCCTCGTCCTGACTGACCAGAATCTGTGCCTGCGCCGTGCCGTCGGCAAAGCGCAGCGTGACCCTATCTCCCGCCGCCAGCTTCCCGGCAGAACGCACCGCCGAGCCGCCGTGCGTCACGATGGCATACCCGCGCACCAGCACGCGATAGGGACTGAGTATGTCCAGCTCGCGCCTTCGCTGATCAAGTGCCGTCTCTGCATGGGCAATTCGCTGTGCAATCGCCAGCTCCATCCGCTCACGGAGCCGGTCCAGCTGTGTCTGCACCGCTTCCAGCCGCTTTTCCGGTCTGTGCGCGCCAAGCGCCGTATGCAGCAGGCGCAGCGCCGTCTCCTTTTGCTGGATCTGCATATCCATCGCACCATCCAGCGCCGCACGCATCGCGGCAAGCCGCTGGGCCGTCTCGCCCCGCAGCGGAACCACACATTCCGCCGCCGCCGAGGGGGTCGGCGCACGCAGATCTGCCGCCAGATCACACAGCGTCACATCCGTCTCATGCCCGACTGCCGAAACAACTGGCTTCGCGCATCCCGCCACCGCGCGCACCACGCGCTCCTCGTTAAACGTCCATAGATCCTCCATCGAGCCGCCGCCGCGTGCAACGACAATCACGCTCACGCTGTCGATCTTTTCCAGCAGCTCAATGCCCTGCGCGACCTCTTCCGCCGCGCCTACGCCCTGCACGCGCACCGGGCAGAGCAGGATGCGCACCTGCGGATCGCGCCGCAGCGACACATTCAGGATGTCGTGGATCACCGCGCCCGTGGGCGAGGAAACCACGCCGATCGTATCGGGATACGGCGGCAAAGGCCGCTTGCGTTCCTGCGCGAACAGCCCTTCTTCCGCAAGCCGCGCCTTGAGCGCCAACAGGCGCTCATACAGCACACCCACGCCCGCCGCCCGCAGACTGCGCGCATAAAACTGCATCTGTCCGCCCTTGACATACAGCCCCACGCCGCCGCTGACCACCGCGCACATCCCCTCAAACGGCTCCTGTTGCAAATTCGCCACATCGGAAGCGTACATCACGCAGTTGATCGCCGCATTCTCATCCTTGAGGGTGAAAAAGAGGGTGCCCGTCTGGTGAAACTTCAGGTTGCTGATCTCGCCCTTCAGCTCCACGCCGTGCAGCATCGGGTCAAGCTGCATCATGCGCCGAATATACTCGCAGAGCTGTGAGACGGTCAGCGTCAGACCCCCGGCCACGTTTTCCGGGCGCGGCGCTCCGCCGCATCCAGCGTGTTGCTCAGCAGCATCGCAATCGTCATCTGCCCCACGCCGCCGGGCACGGGCGTGATTAGCCCCGCTTTCTCTGACACCGCGTCAAAATCCACATCGCCCACGAGCTGACCGTCCACGCGGTTGATGCCCACGTCGATCACCGCCGCGCCGGGCTTCACCATGTCTGCCGTTACAAAGCGCGGACGGCCCACCGCCGCCACGAGGATATCTGCCTCGCGGGCAATCTCCGCAAGGTTCTGCGTGCGGGAGTGGCAGACCGTCACCGTCGCATTCGCCGCCAGCAGCAGCATGGCCATCGGCTTGCCGACGATATTGCTTCGCCCAATCACCACCGCGCGCTTGCCGCACGGATCAATGTCATAGGCCTCCAGCAGCTTCATCACGCCCAGCGGCGTACACGGCACAAAGCCCGGCTGACCGCTCGCCAGCCTGCCCACGTTCACCGCGTGGAAGCCGTCCACATCCTTATCCGGGTCAATCAGCCGCAGTACGGCCTCCTCGTCAAGCCCTTTGGGCAGGGGAAGCTGCACCAGCACGCCGTCCACAGACGCATCCTCATTGAGCTGGCGAACGGTGTCCTCCAGCGTCTGCTGTGCGCAATCCTCCGGCAGGCGGATGACCGTCGAGCGGACGCCCGCCTTGATGCAGGCGTTCTCCTTGTTGCGCACATACACCTGACTGGCAGGGTTCTCACCCACCAGCACCACGGCCAGATGCGGCATCACGCCCCGCGCAATAAACGACTGCGCCCGAGCCGCCGCATTTTCCTTCCATGCCTTGGCCACGGCACGTCCGTCTATCAGCGTCGCCGTCATCGGTCATTCCCCCTCGCTCGTTTTATACCGCTCCACGCCCAGCAGCGCCACGCCTACCGCATTGTCGCCGGAAAGCTCCGGCCTTGCAAAGCAGAGACGGCAGTCCAGCCGCCGCTTACGCGCACGCTCCTTGAGCATATCGCGCAGCAGCAGCGACGAGGACACACCGCCCGCCAGCAGCGCCTGACGGCAGCCCGTTTGCGCACACGCCGCCTCAATCTGGCGCTCGATGGTGCGCGCCAAAAAGTCAAAGACCTCCGCGGCAATCTGCTCTCGGCTCATGCCGCCCTCATCCATCATGCGCACGACCTTGTTTTCCGCGCCCGCCATGCAGCAGTTCACGCCCTTGACGGAAACGCCAATCAGCCCTTTGAGTCTTTCCTGCGCTGCGCCAGCCATCGCCAGCTTTTCCAGCGCAGGCCCCGCCGGAAAGCCCAGCTTCATCCGCACGCCGGTGCGGTCCACAAGCTGCCCGGCATGCAGATCGAGGCTGCCGCCCAGCAGCGTCAATTCCCCCGCCTCGCTCAGCAGGATCTCTGTCGTTCCGCCGGAGAGGTGCAGCGCCAGAAACGGCTTATCCGCCTCTATGCCTGCATCCACCATCGCCGCACGCACATGGCCTTCCTGATGGCTGACAGGATAAAAAGGCACGCGCAGCAATGCTGCCGCTGCGCGCGCCTGACTCTCTCCCGCCCGAAAAACGGGCATATACGACTCCTGCGCCGGTCTGGGGCGCGTGCTGGCGCATACGGCGACAATTTCTGCCTGTGGCGCCTTCTGCATCACGTCCGCAATCATGTCCGGCAGGCGCTTCACGTGCTGAAACAGCCCTTGGGACTGCATCAGACCGCGCTCGCCCTCCTCCACCTCCAGCAGACGCCGTGCCGAGGCCAACACCCTGCCCGAAACGCCCGCCAAAGCCGCAGACGTCGTATAGCAGCTCGTGTCGATTCCCAGCACAGCCTTCATGCCTGCGCCGCCAGCTTTCTGCTGATCGTGCCCAGCACGCCATTGACGAAGGGGCAGGAGGACTCGCTGGAATACTTGCGCGTCAGCTCCACCGCCTCATTGATGGAAACAGCAGCGGGAATCCCCGCATACTTCATCTCATACGCAGAGAGGCGCAGGATCGCCAGATCCACACGGGACAGACGCGCCAGCGTCCATCCGCGCAGGCACGCGGCGATGTCCGTGTCCAGATCCGCCGCGTGTTCCTTCACCCCAGCCACCACCATATCGATGTACTGGCGGTCACTTTCGCCGGGTTCATAGTCAATCAGATCGACAAGGGCTTGGGTTTCACCCTCGCCGCCAAAAAGTTGTTCAAAGACAAGCTGCATTGCAGCCTCTCGTGCAATAGGACGCGCCATGTTTCTTTTGCTCCGATCGTTTTATTGATTCTGTCGTTATCGTTCTTCGCGGTGGAAGAACAGGTAGATTCTGCGCACAAAGCCCATCTTATCCTTCACGCCGCCCACAAATGCGCCGATCAGACAACACAGGGCGATGAGCAGCGTTTTGCCCACGCCAATGGTCAGCAGCAGCAGCGCAAAGATCAGCCCCACCAGCACGCCCAGCAGTGTGCAGGGCACCGTACCCGGTGTAAAAAGCTGCGCCAGAAATGTCTTTTTGTCCATCATGCCTCTTCACCCGCTTCGCTTTGCACAGGCTCAGCGCATTCGGTCTTTTCGTCCGCCTTTTCATCCGCCGTCTCGGTCTGCACCGCCTCCACAGGCTTGGCCTGCTCCGGCACGGCGTCAACTTCCATCAGCAGCGGCTCATTCTCCTGCGTCAGCGGCTCCTGCCCCAGCAGGTTTGCCGGGATGGCGAACGGCGATTCCGCCGTCTGCGCGTTGGCCGGCAGTGCGCCGTCCACAAACAAGCGAACTTCCTCCACCTTCACACCCGAGCAGGCTTCCAGATAGCGCTTGATCTGCTTTTGCAGCGATGCAATCGCCAGCGGCATGCTGATGTCTGACTGCATGGCCACGTGCACATCCACACGCACGGTTTCTTCATCGCTGGAGAGCGAGGAAGAGACCACCTTGATCTCCTTGTGCTGACCAAGGCAGCGCTGCACCAGCGCTTCCAGCGCCTTCACAGAGATGCGCACCATGCCGTTTTCGTTCTGCTGGAGCGCAAAGTTGCTGGAGCGCTTCTTCTTAGCCGGCAGCGTAACGCAGATCAGCCGCAGCGCCAGCAGCACCAGCAGCACCACGGCAGCAGCCAGCAGCGCACGGGTCTTGAAGGACATATTGGAAATCCGGCCCAGCAACAACACAATCGGGTCAACGGTGATCGCGCCCATCAGCAGCGCCGCAGCAGCCACAGCCCCGCACAGCGCGACCAGTGCGCAAAACACAATCCAGAAACGGTCTCTCACGGGATGCTTCATGGTGTATGCCCTCCTTATCGTTTTTCATCGGCAGTCAAGCGGTTACGCCTGCTCGCCGTCCTCTGTTTCTTCGTCCTCGTCCAGCTCAGGCGCGGCCTCGTCCAGCACGAGCTTGTCCTCCGCCTCTGTCTCGGCGGCGGCGTGCTCCTCTTCCTCTTCCGCAGAGGTCAGCGCAGCCTGCTGGCTGAGCTTCAGCTCCTGATTTTCCTTTTCAAAGCTCACGCCCACAACATGCAGATCGACCTTTTCCACGTGCAGGCCGGTCATGGATTCGATGGACTTGCGCACATTCTCCTGCGCGTCGCGGCCCACCTTCTGAATCGGCATACCGTAATCAACGGTCACGCTGACATCCACATTCACATCCTGTCCATCCATATCCACACGCACACCGCGCGGCGGCTTGCTCTTGGCGATGATGCCGGAGATCGAGTTGGCGCCTATGATGCCGGAAATGCCGTCCACCTCTGTGGTAGCGACGCTCACGATGGTCGAGATGACTTCGTTGGCGTATGTGATCTGACCGTTATCCTGATCCTTTTCCATATCAATGGTCATGTTCTCATTCATAAATAGCACCTCCCTATGGTTATTCATTAGTATAGCAGATTTTTGCCCGGCGCACAATCTTCTGCTTCATTTTTTTGCAAGAATGATTTTGACGCACGCGGGCGCAAGCCCCGTCTGGGAAGCGGCTGCATCGACGATGCGTGCGCGGCTCTGCTCGTTTTCTGCTGCCTGCCACGGCACCACCACGCTCACGCAGTTCTCCCCCAGCACCGCCGCCGTCTCGCCAAAGCCCATGTGTGCCAGCAGCGCACAGAGCGCCGCCTCCGTTTCCATCCGTTCGGCCATGGCCGTCTTTTTCTCTAGCGCTTCGGCACGCGCACCCTCCGGCGCATCGGCATCCTCCAGCACGTCCTGCAAGAGCGCCAGCGCCTGTTCGCGTTCCGCGTGCAGCCGCTCCTGTGTCTCCCGAATCGGCTCCGCTTCCAACGCCTGCTCGCTGAGCGCTGCCGCTGACACCGGAACGCTCACCGTCCGCTCCGGTGGTCGGCTTGCCCCCCCAATAGCTGCTCGCCGCCAGCAGCGCAACCAGCACCGCACAGCCCGCCGCACGCACGCGCCGTTCCACGCGTCTCCTCGTTTCGCCCATGCCTATCGCCCTCCTTTGACGATGCTCACCGATGACACCGGCAGCCCCAGCAACGCGCACGCCGCCTGCCGCAGCTCCATCTCCACCAGCGGATCACCCGCCCCCTGCGCCACGATCACCGCGCCGCACGGCACGCGCTCCGTCTCTCCCATGCCCAGCGCACTCCCCATCTCCCGCGTGCGGATCGTCACCTCCACCCGCCCCGCGCCCTCCATCCCTGAAAGCGTCCGCGCCAGCCGCTCCTCCAGCGTTGAAGCGCCCGTCCGCTGTCCCATGACGGCCAGCAGCGCCAGCAAAGCCGCCAGCATCAGCACCGCCTGCGGTGTCAGCGCCGCGCGCAGCCGGGCCAGCACATCTTTCAAGCGCCTCACCTTTCCCTTTTGATATGGTTTCATGTTCAGAGCCTTTCGGCCATCCAACCCGTTTCAATCGTAGACCGCTTTGCGGTCTGCTCTGAAACTAC
>JAXJLD010000170.1:0-5258 GCA_036297385.1 Christensenellales bacterium
GGCCAGGACAATGTGACTGTACTTAAATGCCTCGGAGATCAGCTGGGAGACATGAGTGGAGGACACATCGTACATCGCCACCTTGCTCATGCCCTTATCGCAGAGCGACACCGCCAGCGCCTGCGCCGCGTTCTCCGTGTTGCCGTACATAGAGGCGTAGACGATGAGCACGCCCTGGGTCTCAGGGGCATAGCGGCTCCATGTGTCGTACTTTTCGATGAACCAGCCCAGATCCTTGCGCCACACGGGGCCGTGGAGCGGGCAGATGTACTTGATCTGATCCAAAACGCCGCCGGCCTTTTTCAGCAGGAGCTGGATGTGGGGGCCATACTTGCCCACGATGTTGGTGAGGTAGCGGCGGGCGTCGTCCAGCCAGTCCCGCTCGAAGTCCACCTCGTCGGCGAACAGCTTGCCGTCCAGCGCGCCGAAGGTGCCGAAGGCGTCGGCGGAAAAGAGGACGCCGTCGGTGACGTCGAGGGTCACCATGGCCTCCGGCCAGTGAACCATAGGCGCGCCCACAAAGGTGACGGTGTGCTTGCCGAAGGAGAAGGTGTCGCCCTCCTTCACCTCGATGCACTCATGTCCGTCCACATGGAAGCCGAACTGCCGCATGAGCATGAATGCCTTCTCGTTGGAGATCAGTTTCACCTTGGGATGGCGCAGCAGGATCTCCTCGATGCAGGCGGCGTGATCCGGCTCCAGATGGTTGACCAGCAGGTAGTCCAGCTCGCGGCCATCCAGCACATACGCCAGATTTTCCAAAAGCTGGCGGCAGGCAGACCAGTCCACCGTGTCAAAGAGCACCGTCTTTTCATCCAGCAGGCAGTAGGCGTTGTAGCTTACGCCCCGGGGAATGGGAAAGCAGTTTTCAAACAGGGCCAGGCGATGGTCGTTGGCGCCCACCCAGTAGAGGTCGTTCGTTACTTTACGCACGCAATACATCTTATCTTGCCTCCTTCACGGCCTCAAGCCTTTACAAATTGATCCTTCGTCTCCGCGCACTCGGGACACACCCACTCGGCGGGAAGCTGCTCAAAGAGCGTACCGGGCGCGATCTCGCCGTCCTCGTCGCCCAACTCCGGCACATACTCGTAGCCGCAGCCGCTGCAGACGTAGCGGTCGCCGATGGGGGCGGGCTTCGGCGGCGTGGGCCGCTTCATCTTTACCATGGGCGGCGCGGGCAGCTTTTCGCCGCTATCCAGCGCGGCAGTGAGCAGGGGCAGGATCTCCTCCACATCGCCCACGATGCCGTAGTCGCAGTTCTTGAAGATAGGCGCGTTACCGTTCTTATTGATGGCCACGATGGTGGAGGCGTCCTTGATGCCCTTAAGGTGCTGGGATGCGCCGGAGATGCCGCAGGCGATGTACAGATTGCCGGTGAACTTCTGACCGGACATACCCACATAGCGGTTCAGCGGCAGATATTTGAGAGTCTCCGCCACAGGGCGGGAAGAACCGATGGCCGCGCCGGCGGCCTTGGCCAGCGACTCTACCAGTTTCATGTTCTTTTTCTCCCCGATGCCCTTGCCCGCGGAGACCACCCGCTCCGCCTGCGGGATGGGCGTATCCATAGGGATGCCCACGGAGAAGTCGTGACCATCCTTCTTCAGCGCCGCCACAAGGTCGGCCACCTGCTGGGCAGCATCCCCCTCTCGGAAGATGGTCTTTTTGCGAATGCCGGTGATGGGCGCGGGTTTCTTGGCCGCCGAACGGCTCTCGCCGCCGGAGCTCTTGCCCAGCCTGCCCAACAGATGAGAGGCGATGACCACCCGCTGGATCTCGTTAGTGCCCTCGTAGAGGGTGGTGATCTTGGCGTCGCGGTAGGCCCGTTCCACCTCCATGCCCTTGAGGTAGCCGCTGCCGCCGTGGATCTGCAAGGCATCGTTGGTGACCTCCAGCGCGATGTCCGAGGCGTACATCTTCGCCATGGCGGACTCCATGCCGTAAGGCGCGTGCTGCTCCTTCAGCTCCGCCGCGGAGTAGATGAGGAACCGGGCGCAGCGCAGCTTGGTTGCCATATCCGCCAGCTTGAAGGCGATGCTCTGCTGGGCCGCGATGGGCTTGCCGAACTGGACGCGCTCCTTGGAATAGCTCAACGCGTGCTCAAACGCGCCCTGGGCGATGCCCAGCGCCTGCGCGGCGATGCCGATGCGTCCGCCGTCCAGCGTGGACATGGCAATCTTGAAGCCCTCGCCCTCCTTGCCCAATAGGTTTTCCTTGGGAACCTTCACGTTGTTGAAGATCAGCTCCGCCGTGGAGGAGGAGCGAATACCCATCTTGTCATAGTGGTCGCCGAACTCAAAGCCCTTCCAGCCCTTCTCCACGATGAAAGCGGAGATGCCCCGGGTGCCGATGTCCGGCGTGGTGACAGCGAAAACCACATAGGTGTCCGCCTTAGGGGCGTTGGTAATGAAGATCTTGCCGCCGTTGAGGAGGTAGTAGTCCCCCTTATCCAGCGCCGTGGTCTCCGTACCGCCGGCGTCGGATCCGGCGTTGGTCTCCGTAAGGCCGAAGGCGCCGATCTTCTCGCCCTTGGCCAGCGGAACCAGATATTTCTTCTTCTGCTCCTCGGTGCCATAGGCGAAAATGGGCCATGAGCCGAGGGAGACGTGGGCGGAGAGGATTACGCCCGTGCCGCCGTCCACACGGGCCAGCTCCTCCACCGCGATGGCGTAGCTCAGAGCATCAAGACCGGCACCGCCGTACTCCTTGGGGTAGGGAATGCCCATCCAGCCCAGCTTACCCAGCTTCTTGACAGCCTCCTCGGGAAACTCGTTGTTCTGATCCATTAAAAATGCGAGGGGCTTGATCTCCTCCTCCGCAAAACTCCGGATCTTCGCGCGCAGCTCTTCGTGCGCCGCCGTGGTTTGAAACAACATACGGGTACCTCCTTTTAAAATTTTACAGCTTGCTTGTATCTTGGGGATCGGATCCGCCGGTCAGCAGCCTGCGCAGGCTCACGGCACGGAACGCCTCGTCCTGCTTTTGCTGCAAGGCCGCCAGCTGACAGTGGATGGCGCACCGCCCATGCTTGTCATGCCAGCGGCATTCATATCCCGGCTCCATGCAGGCGCACAGGATGCCCCGCTCCCCCACGACCCCCATGAGATCGTAGAGGGAGGTCGCGTCCAGATCGCAGGACAGCTCGCAGCCGCCGAGAGCGCCGCGGCTCACCCGCACCAAATTGCCGGCGGAGAGCTTGCGCAGAATCTGGTAGGCAAACTGATTGGGGATCAATTCCGTTTCCGACATCTCGGCCACCGAATGCTTCTCCCCGTCCAGCAGCACCCGCAAAATGCGCAGCGCGTAGTCCGTCTCTTTGGTGATGATCATGCTCCACATCCTCTTTTCGCTTGCTTGTTAATACTATCATATCAATCTTGATAAATTTTGTCAAGATTATTTCAAAAAATATTGCTTTCATACAGACCGCCCCAGCACGGGTCAGCTTCGCTTTCCATTCAGCGAAAAGCCATGTTCCTTTTCATATTGACAATCTCCTGATCGGGATTGAGCTTGATTTTCATGTTCGCCACCTCTTTCTTGTTTATTGATTGTGGCTTTATCATACCGCAGGACAAAGTCTTTTTCTGTGACGAGGTTACATTGATAAAAAAATCCGGTGCTTTTGGAGCACCGGATTTTAAGAAGGTGAATTACGCTTTCCACAGACTGTGGAGGTTGCAGTAGGCGTAGACCGCCTCGACCTCATCGCCCTCGCAGAGAGCGAAGCAGACCTCCGGCTTTTCGCCGGGATGCAGTTCCTTACGCTGATTGCCCTGCTTGGTCTGGAGAGATACCCATTCGATGTAGTGCTCCGGCAGCATGGGGTGCTCTACGGAGCCGACCTTGACATGGACGATGCCGTTTTCCACCGTCCAGACAGGAACGTGCTTCTCCACGGCGGCATCGGTGGTGCCGGGAACGATCTCGCTCATCGGCTCGCCGCAGCAGACGACAGGGACGCCTGCGTCCTTAACTTTAGCAATGATGTTGCCACAATGCTTGCAAATGTAAAACTTCTGCTCCATGATAATTCTCCTTTTCTTTCTTTAATAGTTTTCTGCGTGAATTTCAAAATAGCTCTGGGGATGATTGCAGGTGGGGCAAACCTCCGGGGCCTTCTCGCCCACGACGATGTGACCGCAGTTGCGGCACTCCCACACCTTGACCTCGCTCTTGGCGAAGACCTCCGCCATCTCCACATTGTGCAGCAGGGCACGGTAGCGCTCCTCGTGGTGCTTTTCAATGGCGGCGACCATGCGGAAACGCTGGGCCAGCGCATGGAAACCTTCCTCATCGGCTGTTTTGGCAAAGCCGTCGTACATATCCGTCCACTCGTAGTTCTCACCCTCAGCGGCGGCGAGAAGATTTTCGGCAGTGTCGCCAATGCCGTTCAGCTCTTTGAACCACAGCTTGGCGTGTTCCTTCTCATTATCAGCGGTTTTGAGGAACAGTGCCGCGATCTGCTCGTAGCCTTCCTTCTTGGCCTTGGATGCAAAATAGGTGTACTTGTTGCGCGCCTCGGACTCACCGGCAAAGGCAGCCATCAGGTTTTTTTCGGTTTGAGTTCCTGCGTATTTCGTTTCTTTCATGGTGGACACTCCTTCCTGCTTTTCTGCTTTTATTGTAGCAAATCTATGATTTTATTCCGTGACGAAGTCACGTTCCTTTTTATTTTAGACGATTTAGTCTGTTCTTATCCCGCAGCGTGATTGCACCACGCTTCAGCTCCACCAGTCCGTCCTCCGAGAAGCTTTTGAGCATCCGTGCCACTGCCTCCCGTGCCGAGCTGATGTGCTGGGCGATCTGCTCATGGGTCATGCGTATCGTGTCGGAGCCGGTACGTTCTGCTTCGGCAAGGAGAAATTCTGCCAGCCGCTGATCCAATCCCTTGAACATAATCTGCTGCATCGCCCACATCACATCAGAAAACCGTTTCGTTGCCAGTTCATAGAGAAAGCAGCGGACATGGAGATTTTTCTCCTTGAGTGCAGCAATGACAATTGCAGGGATAATCAGAACGTCCGTATCCATTCCGGCAGTCATTTGCGTATCAAAGGTGATCTGACTGATCACGCAGGAGGCGGAAAGCACGCATAGTTCGCCCGGATACAGGCGGAACAGCGTTACCTCCCGCCCCTCATCAGAGAGAAGATAGGTGCGGATCTCGCCGGAAAGAATAAGCAGCATTCCGAGACATTCATTGTCGCTGCTGTGAACGAACGCACCCTTTTTATAATGACGGACAAAGGCAC
>JAXJLD010000171.1:0-18761 GCA_036297385.1 Christensenellales bacterium
CGCAAAGCGGTCTACGATTGAAACGGGTTCAATCTGAGTGAAAGGTTTTCGATTCCAGACAGGATCATGCCGTTTCTTGATCGAAGCAGCCATAAGGGATACGTTGAGCCTGCAATTCCGTGCAACTCGCATAGTCGCCTTCTCTGCCGCCGTCAGTTCTCCGGCATGGCAGACCGCAGAATCACGCACGAGAGCGTGCCGTTTTCATCGAAATGAAGCTGCAACGCCCGCTCCTCCAGCGTATAATACAGGCTCTTGCCCGGCTCCAGCAGCGCATCAAACGCCGCGTCCTCATCCAGCACCTGCTCCTGCACCGGCTGTCCCAGCAGCGCGACAACCTCGGCCTCCGTGGTCTGTCCCGTGGTCAGCAGTCCGCCCATGCTCACGCGCGACGCACGAATGGCCGAAACAGGGGTCTTTTCTTCCTCCGTCTCAGCATACTTGGGAATCTCCACCGCATAGCCGCGCTCGCGCTCCAGCGGATACACCAGCGCATCGGTCGTGTAGTCCGGGTCTGCCAGCGCGTAACGGATTTCTCCCAGAAGCTCGCCCAGCTTGAGGGACGGCTGCGCACTCACACTGCCGCTTCCGCACAGTGTCTGCAAGGCATTCTCCTCGACCGTCGGGTGCGCCAGCGCATACACCGGGCTTTCCTCCCCGATGCAGCTCGCCAGCTCATGCCAATAGAATGTCACAGCGCCGCTCGTTCCATCAAAATAGCGATAGCGATCCTCCGGCCAGTACACCGTCAGCCCCTGTTCATCGAAGGAAAAGCTGTCCGTGGGCATGGGCAGCAGGTCGCTGTACTCCATGTAATCGCTCATGTTCTCCAGCACATCCTGCTCGATGATGGTTTCCATCCGCTCCAGTGCGCCGTTCCAATCGGCAAAGAGCTGCTCCATGCGGATCTCCTCGCCGGTTTCCAGATTCACATTCAGCGCCAGCGCGGTGCAGCCATCGCTGCTGTCCGCCTGCTCGCCCTTCCACAGCAGCGCCATCGACGCGGTCTTTTCATCCTGCCAGAGCCGCCCTTGCTGCACGACCGCGCCGCGGTTCATCGCCGCCTGCGCCTTCTGCTGGGCAAATCGCGCCTCGATCTGTCCGTTAATGGCCAGCGCAGCTTCGCTCGGTGCAGCCGCCTTGCCCGTTTCATTCTGCTCCTCTGCCACGGAAAACACCGCGAGGCTGCTTCCGCTCGCCGCATCAGCCAGCTCCGTCAGTTCAATCCGCTCCGCAAGCGCGTATGCGGGAAGCAGCAGCGCCAGTGCAATCGCCGCAAAACCTTTTTTCAAAGCAATCACCCCTTCGTCTTTCGATCAGCAAAAACTCCTGTTTAAAAGACGAATCCAGCGCGGCTTTTCTTCCCGTTTTTTCCTGCGCCATTCAAAAAACTTTGTCTGCCGTGCCGGTCAGAAGATCATCGGCTGAAGCTGCCGTCCCTCCAGCGCCGCCTCTGCCGCCGGAAGAATCAGGTCAAAATCCGCCACGCAGCTCGTCGGCTTGCCGCGCGCATCATCCTGCGCAAAGGGGACAAAGAACACCCCGCGGCGCGCCATCAGCGTGCCGATACCCGACGCGGAAAACGCCAGCGCATCATTGGTCGATACAGCGATCAGCACTGGCCTGTCGTTGCGCCGGTGGCTCTTGACCGCCAGCGTCGGCGCGGTATCGTAAATGCCGCAGGCCAGCTTGCCCAGCGTATTGCCCGTACACGGCGCAATCACCAGCAGATCCAGCAGCTTCTTGGGGCCGATTGGCTCTGCCTGCGCAATCGTGTGAATCACCGCCTCGCCCGTGATCTCCTCCGCCCGCTTCACCCAGTCCTGCGCACTGCCAAAGCGCGTGCTGGTCGCATACGCATTTTCGGACATGATCGGGATCACCCGATACCCCTTCTCCCTCAGCCGCTGCATCTGCGGAAATACCGCCGCAAATGTGCAGAAAGAACCCGTCACCGCAAAGCCGATCCGCGTCTCAGACATCTTCTCTTCCTCCTTCATCCGCTCCGCACCGCCGCTGCAATGCTTCAAACAGCGCCGCGCCCGCATCCAGCGGCGCATACCGCCCCGGAAGTCCGCTCTCCACCGCCATGCGCACATTCAGCCGCTTGGCCGTCTCCGGGTCTGCGCCATAAGGCGGGCTGGCCAGCTCGATAAGCAGCGCCTGAGAATCTATGCGCTCCAGCGCCACCTCGCTCAAAACCCGCGCCGGCACGGTATTGAACACCACATCCGCCTGCGCACATGCCTGTGCAATGCGCTCAAGCGGCATCGGATGCGCCCCCATCGTATGCGCACGCTGCATCTGCGCTTCGCTCCGCGCACACACGATGACGAATGCCTCCAGCGCAGCCAGCCGTGCCGTCAGCGCCTGCCCGATTCGCCCCATGCCCGTGACGACGCAGGTGGCGCCGAGCAGCGCACGCCCCGTCCGCTGCATGGCGCGTGCGATTGCCCCCTCCGCCGTCAGCTTGGCGTTCACCGTCAGGAACGCCTCGTCCTGCGCAGGGTCAAAGGCCGTCCGCCCCTCCCCCAGCTCCTGCGCCGTCACCCCGCTTCCGTGCAGCACCACGGCCTGCGGCGGCAGCAGCGCCAGCACGTGTTCCTTTTCCAGCTCCGTTCCCATCAGCTTGCCCTCTGCAAAGCTGTGCGGCCATGGCAGAATGACTGCATCCGCTGTTTCTCCCGCATCCTCCTCCCGGCAGATATGGCGCGTCTGCCAGCCCGCGCACCGTGCCGCGTCCATCGCGCCCAGCATCCGCGCATCTCCACCGAATGTCCATAGCTCCATCTGCATCCCCTCCCGGCGAAGATATGCGGCGCAAGAAGCCATCATGCCCATTTTCCGCGCACATAAAAACACCCCCTGAATGCTCAGAGGGTGCATTGATCGAATGACATCACTTGTCCAGCATACTGGTGCAATGGCCGCAGCGTGTCGCATCGTCCGCAATCTCCATGCGGCAATACGGGCAAAGGCGCGGCTCCTTCTTGGGTGCGGGCGCGGGCTCCCTGCGCTTGAGGCGGTTCATCACCTTGATGACCAGAAACATACAGAACGCCACCAGAATAAAGTCGATGACATACTGCAAAAACGCTCCGTAGTTCACCGTGCCCACACCGGCAGCGGAGGCCGCCTCCACGCTGGCATAGTGCTGACCGTCCAGCGCATAAAACAGGCCGCCAAAGTTCACGCCGCCCGTCAGCAGCCCCAGCAGCGGCATAAAGATATCGTTGACCAGCGACGTGGTGATCTTGCCGAACGCACCGCCGATAATCACGCCGACCGCCATATCCACCACGTTGCCGCGCATGGCAAACGCCTTGAATTCCTCAAAGAATTTTTTCATATCCATGGTATTCCTTTACGGCTGCATTTCGTCCGCTGCGCCGCCTTCTTCCCTATTCTCTGTTTCGCCTGCCAGTTCTGTCTCCGGTTCGCTTTCCTGCCCCTTTTCGCCCGCATCCAGCTTGCCTGCCAGCTTGGAAAAGTCGATTTCCGGCAGCTCCGCAAGAGACGAGATGCAGAAATGGCGCAGGAAAGCATCCGTCGTGCCATAGAGAATCGGCCGTCCCAGCGCTTCCTTGCGCCCGACCTCCTCGATCAACCCCTTTGTCACCAGCGACTGCACGGAATAATCGCACTTCACGCCGCGCACCTGCTCAACTTCCGCCTTCGTCGCCGGCTGGCGATAGGCAATCACCGCCAGCGTCTCCATCACCGCCTGCGAAAGCGACTGCCGCTGCACGGGCTGGAGCAGCTTTTCCACATAGGGCGCGTAGTCCGGGCGCGTGGCAAGCTGAACGTGCGCACCAAAGCGCAGCAGCCGCAGGCCGCGCCGGTCAAAGTCATAGCCGCTTTCCAGCGCATCCAGCGTCTCGTCCAGCTCCGCCTCCGTCAGCTCCATCGCGCGGCAAAGCTCCTTTTTTTCCACCGCGTCGCCGGTCACAAACAAAATAGCCTCCACGACGCCCACGCGATCCTTAAGCTCCAGCTTCGTCCGCTCCGTCTCCACCGGCGGCTGCGTCTGATTCTCCATCTTCCCCATCCCTTCTTCCGGGCATAATCAGGATATCGTCATACGCCCGTTCCTGCTGTGCGTGCAGCCTGCCCAGCTTGAGCAGCTCGAGCATGGCCATGAAATACGAGACAATCTCATCCCGCGTCACCTGATCGGACAGCAAATCCGAAAAGAGCACCGGACCCTTGCGCAGCCTGCGCGTCAGGTTGAATGTGCATTGCTCGATGGTAAACTTATCCCGCGTGATCGCGCGGAACACGCGCCCCGGCTCGTCCTGCGCGGTCTGGCGGGCGATGATGCGCTCCAGCGCACGCACCAGACCTGCCAGCGTCAGACCCGTCAGCTCCACAGGCTGCGGCGGCAGCGGATACTCCTCCGGCAGCTTGGAAAAGACCTGCATGGCAGCCTGCTCAAACGCCTTCATCCTGCCTGCGCTCTCCTTGTAGAGCTTGTATTCCTCCAGCCTGCGGATGAGCGCCTGCTCCGGCGTCTCCCCACCCTCCTCCTCCGGCTCAGGCGGGCGGGGCAGCAGCGCACGGGATTTGATTTCCAGCAACGTAGCCGCCATGGTCAGGAATTCGCTGGCCACGTCCATGTCCAGCTCCTCGATTCCCTCCAGAGAAGCGAGGTACTGCTCGGTAATCTCTGATACGAAGATGTCCTTAATGTCCACCTTTGCCCGGGTAATCAGATGCAGCAGCAGGTCAAGCGGCCCTTCAAACTGCTTGAGCGATACGATGTACGCCATGCCTTACCCCCAGATCATGGAAATCGGCCAGAGCAGCAGATCCTGCGCGGGATACACCACCGCCGAGATGATCCGACCCAGCACGCCCATGGCCGAGAGAATCAGCACGACCACCATGCCCACATTGAACGCGCGGCCGGAGAGATTGATGCGACCCTTGAACAGGATGTCGTTGAACACATGGTAGCCGTCCAGCGGCGGCAGCGGAATGAGGTTGAACACTGCGAGGTTCAGGTTCACCAGCGCCGTATAGGCAAACAGGCGCACAAACGGCGACAGCCACGGATGCGCCATCAGCGGGCCGAAGTCCGCCACGCCGGTGCCGCTGATGATCGACCAGACCGCATTGTAGCGATAGCTGACCACCGTGGACAGCCCCACCTCCGCCAGCACCTCCGGCGCCCACATAAACGCGCTCACCATCACCGACAGCAGCGTGAACAGCGCAAACAGCAGGATATTGACCGTAATGCCCGCAAGGCTCACCTTGATATCGGCCTTGCGGCGATCCCCCTTGTAGTTCCACGGATTGACCGGCACCGGCTTGGCATAGCCAAAGCCCGCGAAGAACATCAGCAGCGTGCCGATGGGGTCGAGATGGCGCAGCGGATTGAGCGAGAGCCGCCCCGCACGCTTGGCCGTGTCATCGCCGCAGCGATAGGCCACATAAGCGTGCGCCCACTCGTGACAGCACAGGCCGATCAGCACGGCCAGAACGCGAAAAACCGCCTGATCCAAAAAGGCCAGCGGCTCTGCAAAAAACGTGGACAGATCACCCAACATTCGTTTCCTCCGGTTTGCGATATATCTCAATTATTGTAGCGCAGCCCGGATTTTCTGTCAAGCGCTTTGCGGCGCAGGCAAAGCAAAAGCGCCCCTTCCCCGCCGCCGGAGAAGAGACGCCCATGTTCCTTTATCCCATCTGCACCATGTCCTTGTGCAGCCGCAGCAGGATGCGCTTTTCCAGCCGGGAGATATAGCTCTGGCTGATGCCCATGATGTCCGCCACTTCCTTCTGCGTCTTTTCCACGCCGCCGCCCAGCCCGAAGCGCAGGCGCATGATCTCCTTTTCCCGAAGGGAGAGCCGCGAGAGCGCCGTGGCGAGCATCTGCCGCTCCACCGTCTCCTCAATGCTCCTGTACACCATGTCCCCGTCCGTGCCCAGCACATCCGAGAGCAGCAGCTCGTTGCCGTCCCAGTCGGTATTGAGCGGCTCGTCCAGCGAAACCTCCAGCTTCTGGCGGCTGGTGCGCCGCAGGAACATGAGAATCTCGTTCTCGATGCAGCGCGAGGCATACGTCGCCAGCTTGATCTTCTTCGTGGGGTCAAACGTGTTGACCGCTTTAATCAGGCCGATGGTGCCGATGGAGATCAAGTCCTCCAGCCCCACGCCCGTGTTTTCAAACTTGCGGGCAATGTACACCACCAATCGCAGGTTGTGCTCGATGAGCACCTTGCGCACCGCCTCCGGCTCTGCTTTCAGGCGCGCAAACAGCGCACTCTCCTCCTCCCGGCTCAGCGGCGCGGGCAGCGAATCGCTCCCGCCGATGTATGCGACCGTCCCCTCCGGCCGCAGGATGACCCAGCCCGGTCTTGCCAGCCGCTGCGCCATGCTCGTCTTACTCACCTGTTCCATATTCCGCTCCCCCTTCGCTCTTCTTCATGATTCAAGGTTTTCTTCCAGCAGCGCCGCCGGCACCAGCGCCGGCGCACCCGTGCGCAAACCCGGCGAAAGCGCCACCACCGCGCGCACCGCCTGCCGCCGCCCCTCCGTCTCCAGCCAGATGGTCTGCGGCGTAAGCACGCCCATCATCTGCCGCCCGCCGGCAGTATCCGCAAAGATTGGCCGAAGCGCCACGCCGGAGAGGCCCATGCTCCGCCTGCCCGCTTCCTCCGGCAGAACGATCACCGGCAGGTGCGTCAGATAATCGCGCAGCGTGTTTCCGCTGTCCAGCATCGCTTCAAACGCCGCCGTTTGACCGCGATACAGGCAGATGCAGCGCACCCGCGTCGGCTGTACGCCGCGCCTCATTCTGCGGATGCGCAGCGCCGCCGTCAGCACACAGAGCCCCCCCAGCGCATAGGCTGCTTTAGAATCGCCCAGCGCACCGGAAAGCGCCAGCACCACGCCGCCCAGCAGCCCCGCCGCGCACAGCAGCAGCCCGCCATAGCGCAAAGGCCGCCGCAGCGCAGGCCGTCCGCAGGCGACCGCCATCATGCCCACTGCCATCGGCAGCCACAGTGCCGCCGTCACCCCACGCGAAAGGGCCATCATCCGCGTTCCCTGCGCCGCCAGCGCACCCAGCAGCCCCGCCGCCAGCACGCGCCCCCACCTGACCTGTCCACACGAGAGGCGAATCGCCAGCAGGAGCATCACCACATTCATGCCTGTATCCAGCCCGATGAGCGCTGTGGTCAACCCCCTTTACATGAGCCATTATAGCCCCCCGTCCGCCTTTTCCCTGTCGTTTTGGAGCGCGAAAAATGAGGAAAACTCGCAGATGTTCGACAAACTCCTCCGCCTTTTGCGCATGCGTACAGCATTTATAGGCTACTCCTCACATATGCTCAAAAAGCAAGCAATATCCACAAAAAAGAAGGGTTGGGGAACATCTCCCTCAACCCTTCTTCTCTTTAATGTCTTGCTTCTGTCTTTGGCGAAGCAGGCTCAAAACTGCCGATCCACGATGACCTCGCCCGTCTTTCTGTCGCGCACCTGAATTCTGATTTCGCACCCATCTTTCCAATCCCCCAGCGCACGCTGCGTTTGCTCGCTCGCCGCGCTTCCGGTCAGCTCGCACACCGTTCCCTTCGCCCTGTCCAGCTCCAGAAAATACGCCTTGCCCGCCCATGCGGCCTCATCCAGCCCCGCCAGCGGAAACAGGTTGTTGGACCACATCCTGTACGCATTCTCCTCATAGATGTGTTCACGCGCCGCATTGTGCAGCAGGTTGTACGCCTTGTCCTCCGCATACACCGCAGCGCCGGGGCGAATGGCCACGCTGGCGCTCACGTCGTCATCGTGCAAAAACACCAGCAGGTTTTCCAGCGTAGACTGCGAGGCCATGAGGCTTCGCTTGTTTGCCGCATAGGCCCGCTCGTCCTCCGCCCAGCCTGCATATGCCGGATCGCCGCGCCGGTCTGATGCCATGCCATGGTCGATCAGATAGCGCCCGATGAAATCCGTCACCTTCAGCCCGCCCGAAGGATTGAGGTGCGCCCGCTGGTCGTAGCAGTCCGTGGCGTAGTCCACCACGCTGTCCATTTGAATGAAATTGATGTACTCCACGCCGTATTCTGCCGCAATGCTCTCGACGGTGTTTGCGTTCATCTGGGATTCCTCGGACGCGGGATACGGCACATAGACCAGCAGCACCTGAATATTCCTGTGCTGACAGGCTTCTATCGCCCGGCGCAGATACGCATATCCTGCGCCCTGCTCCTCGGCATACCAATCGCTGTCGATGATGTCATAATCCTTGGCGTCTGCCACCTGTACCATCATATCTGCGCCCTTTTGAACGCTCCGACGGTCTGCAAAGTCGTTGGGCGTGAGCCTGCTCCACCGGTCATGGTACTTGCCCAAGGTGAAATAATACTCCCACTTCATATCCTGATAGCGGTTTCCATCGTCGTCCACCGCCAGCGGATCGCTTGTCAGATCCTCGATCGCCCGCGCCTTGGTCAAACTCAGCGGCCAAAAATCCAGCGCCGTGTGCAGATCGCCGCTGCTGCCCGTCACCTTGATGTTCTTGCGCACGTCGTTGACCGCGAGCACCACCGTTTGCGGGTGCGCATAGTCCAGCGCATTCATCATCGACCAATAGCTCACCGCCAGCGTATTGCCATAGCAGGCCAGATTGTAGCCGGGAATGCCATAGTCCGTCCACAGCTCCATCGGATACAGGCAGTTCACCAGACAGCTATCGCCAAAAAACAGCACGTCATACTGCTTCGGATTTTCCAGAAACGGGCCGAACTGATTGCGGCTTTCCTTGCGCTCCAGCAGCGCCGTCACGCCTGTCAGCACAGCCAGCAGCACCGCGCAGAAAGCCGCCGCCTCCAGCGTGCGCCACCTCATCTTCCTTTGCATATTCCCTCTCATCAGAATTGATAGTAAATAAATGCCGCCTCATCAAAGCCGGAGCCGTATACGCCAAAGACCAGCACCGCCACAACGCCCGCAATCAGCACCAGCCAGCGCAGCGGCAGGCGCTGTGCGCTCACCCAACTGCGCAGCACCACGCCACGCTCCTGCACCAGCGAAACGACAAACAGCAGCGCCGTACAGGCCAGCAGCAGCCATGCATCCGCCGCCGGCAGCCCCATGCCGGCGAGCAGCTCGCCCGTCAGCTCGCCCACGCGCGGATCGCACACCGTCGTCTTCATCATCCGCAGCGCATCCATGCCGTGTGCGCAGCGGTCAAAGTACCAGCCGATATTCACGATCAAAAAGGTGCGCAGCACGCGGAACACATGGAAGGGCTTCGATGCGGCCAGCTTCGTATGCGCGGTATTCCACGCCTTGTACGCAGGCTCCATCAGCGCGGAAAACGCGAGAATCACGCCGTTGTACAGACCCCAGAGCACATAGTTGCTCGTTGCGCCATGCCACACGCCCACCAGCAGAAAGACGAGAATATTGCCCAGCGCCGCCGGCAGCGCACGGCCAAACTCCGTGCCAAAGTGCGCCTTCGCCGCCTTGGACATGCGGCTGACCGGGCGGGTCAGCGCAAAGGGATAGAACACATAATCGCGCATCCACGCGCCGAGGCTGATGTGCCATCTGCGCCAGAAATCGCCCAGCGACACGGCGAAGTATGGTCGCTTGAAGTTCGGCGCAAGCGCAATCCCCATCTGCTGCGCAATGCCCGCCACCAGATCAATGCCGCCGGAGAAGTCGCAGTACTGCTGAAGCGAGTAAAACAGCACACCCGTCACCGTCACCGCGCCGCCGTACACGCCCGCCTCTGCGCCAAAGACCGCACTGACCACGGGCAGCGCACGGTCCGCGATGACCAGCTTCTTGAACAGACCCCAGAGCATCAGCAGGAAGCCGCGCTGCAAGTTCTCCCAGTCAAAGTCGTTCCCCTTGTTAAGCTGCGGCGCAAGCTGATCGTACCGTCCGATGGGGCCCTGAATGAGCTGCGGAAAAAACGACACAAACAGCGCAAAGCGCGCGGGATTTTTTTCCGGCGCATACTTGCCGCTGTACACGTCGATCAGGTAGCCCATCGACTGGAACGTGTAAAACGAAATGCCCAGCGGGAGCAACAGCCCCAGCGGCGATGCGCCGAACAGACCCAGCACATCGTCCGTGTACTTGAGCACCGCGAGAATAGCAAAGTTGAGCACCAGCACCGCCCAGAACCAGATGCGCTGGCGGCGCTTGCCATCGGCTTTAATGCACTTCTTCTCCTCCGGCGAAAGCGTCGCCTTCTCCGCCCGAATCCGCTCCTTGGTCTGTGCGCCGATGCGCCCGATGCGCAGCGCCGCAAACCACGCCGTCAGCGTGGTCAGCACGATAAACGGCAGACCGGTCAGCGCGCGCGTGGCGTAGAAGCCCATGCTGAACACCAGCAGCACCATCCAGCGGAACCGCCGCGGACACAGGTAATATGCCGCCGTGCAGGCAAAGCCGTATGCGGCCAAACGAAACAATGTCATGTATTTCCCCTCTTCATCATCCGTTGGGCGTGCCTGTGCCGCCCGTCACTTTGCGGGGCTGCGGCCCGCCGCTTCCCTGTTTTTCGCACGCTCCATCACCATCTGCGCAGCGATGCTCACGGCAATCTCCGCCGGGGTCACCGCGCCGATTTCCAGCCCGATGGGCGTATGCACGCTTTCCACGCGCGTCTGTGGCACGCCGCTTTCCAGCAGCTTGCCGCGGATATGCCGGATCTTCGGCCCGCCGCCCAGCATCCCGACGTAGGCATGGTCGCTTTGCAGCACCTGCCGCAGCACGCACAGATCGGCCTCATGCGTACTGGCCATGGCGACAACGTAATCCTGCGGCTTAAGCTCCACCTGTGCGTCAATCTTCTCAAACGGCGCACAGATCACGCGCTCTGCCTGCGGAAACAGCGCCTCTGTCGCCAGCTCGGTGCGCACATCATACACCGTCACCCGGAAGCCCACGGAGGCCAGCAGCGGAACCAGCGCCTGTGCGCAATGCCCCGCGCCAAAGATGACCACACGCTCGCCCACCTCCAGCGGCAGCGCCAGCACCTCGCCCACGCACCGCGCAAACGGCTGGCACAGCATCGCGGCCTCCTCGGGCGCGTCGCCGCATACCGGAATGCGCTCGCCGCTGAGCAGCGCAGGTGCGCCGCCGTCCAGCCGCAGCACCAGCCAGCCGTTCTGCTGCCGCTCTATGCGCACCAGCATCGCTTCGCACAGCACCGTCCATGCCGCATCGGTCGGCGGAATGTACTGAAAGTACACCGTGATTTCCCCGCCGCACGCCTCACCCGAAAAGCTATGCGGCGCACAGGCATACGCGCCGCTCTTCCGCTCCGCCAGCATCGCCTGCCCTACGCGGATCATCTCCTGCTCGCAGGTTCCTCCGCCGACCGTTCCGGCCAGCCTTCCCTCACGGGTCACCAGCATCTGCGTCCCCAGCCCGCGCGGCACGCTTCCCCTGTGCTGCACAATCGTCGCCAGCATCACCTCGCAGCCTGCCTGAAGCTGCGTATACAGCGCCGAAAATAGCTTCCTCATCGCCATCTCCCGTCCCCTTCGGTTATCTCTTCGGCTTATCACGATTCAGGCGCCGGCTCAATGCACGCCAGCGCCCTCTTTTTTATTGATTCCGGGCATATTTTAACATAGCGCCCCATGAAAAGCAATGCAAATGCGCGGCTTTTCGGCAAACGGAAAGGGGGAACGCCACCCCGCGCAAAGAAACGCTGCATTTCCGCCTCCAGCACGCAAAAAGCCTCCCGCATCAGCAGGAGGCTTTGGATACAAGGGTTTCCAATCAGGCGTTGAACGTCTTTTCGTCGAGCTTGCCCTCGCTCTTGGCCACGGCAATGGCTGCAACGGAGTCGCCCACGCAGTTCAGGGAGGTGACGAGCATTTCAATCGGGCGGTTGATCGCCAGAATCAGGGTGTAGCCCATCATCGTCGCCTCGCTCGTGAAGCCCATGCCAGAGAGGATGGTGAACAGGACGACCGCGCCCGCACCCGGCGCAGCCGGCGTGCCGACAGAAGCAATCAGCGCCAGCACCATGATGAGCAGCAGCGAGCCGAAGCTCACCTCATAACCGCCCACGCCCGCAAGGAACAGCGTTGCAATCACCTGCATGATCGCCGTTCCATCCATGTTGATGGTCATGCCCAGCGGCAGGACAAAGGAGGCCACCTGGCTATCCACGCCCAGCTCATTGACGTTGGTTTCCGTGTTCAGCGGCAGCGTTGCAGCGCTGGAGCTGGTGGAGAAACCGAAGATGACAACCTTGAAGATCTTGCGCAGATAGGTGAACGGATTCAGCCGCGTGGTCACCGCCACGATAATCGGGTAGGCAATGAACAGATAGACCAGCAGCAGCACCACCGCCAGCACAACATAGACCATCGCCGGCTTGAGGTAGTCCACACCATAGGTGGCAAACGTGCGCGTGAGCAGCATAAAGACCGCAATCGGCGCAAACTTGTTCACCACAAAGTTGAGGAAGACCACCACCACATCGCTGATCTCGCAGCACAGGCGGTTAATCACGCTGTCGGAACCATAGCCCTTCGCGTTGAGGCTCAGGCCGACCACCACCGCCACAACAATCAGCGCCAGAATGCTGCCGTTGGAGCTGAGCGTCTGGCCCAGATTGTTCGGCATCGCATTGAGCAGCACATTCAGCGGATTGGCACCGGCGGAGCCGGCAGAGGCCGCTACACCCTCGATGGCGGTATTGAACATTCCCCTGTTGAAGCAGGCCAGACCGACGCAGCCCGCCATCAGCAATGCACAGGCGCTCGTCAGCAGGAACCAGAAGAAGGTCTTGGCAGAAATGCGTCCGAGCGTGGAAGCATCCCGGATGGTGCCGATAGCCAGCACAATGGAGGTGAACACCATCGGCACAATGACAAGCTGAAGCGCTTTGACAAAGAGCTGACCGCCGATGTAGAACAGGCCGATGGCCTTCTCCGCGCCCTTGGCGGTGATGTCCTGGAAGAGCCAGTTGTTGATGGTCTGCCATGCAGCCGATGCCGCGCCGAGATGCTCGCGAACAGCCATGAAGATCAGGCCCGCCGCAATGCCAGCGACCATGGAGATCAGCATTTTGACGGCAAGACGATTGCTGTTGTTTTTCATTGCTTTATCCTCCTGTGCAGTTGTCGGTCGAAAAAATTCCTAAATCTTCGACGTTATATCAGGGTTCCCTCGTTTTTGCAATACCCTCTTTTTGAATTGCACAGAGAATCTTTTCCGGCGCAAATCAAAAAGAGGCTTCAAATCGAAGCCCCTTTCAGATATATGTGCGCTTATACTGTTTTGCATCTAAAACCTTTTGCTCAAATTGAACCCGTTTCAATCGTAGAACGCTTTGCGGCCTGCTCTGAAACGACGTTTTTTCTCGCCGTCCCCTATGGGGAAGGTGTCATCCCGAAGGGATGACGGATGAGGTCTACGTTGGGACTGCGATTCCGGGAAACCCGTATCGTCGCACTTTGCGCTGAATAAAGTTTTCAGAATGCAAATGGTATTATTCCGCGTTTCTGGCAGAAAATCGGATTACTCGTTGGTGTAGTTGTCAAAATAACCCTGAATGTAGACGATCGGGGTACCCTTATCGCCCGAGCCGGAGGTCAAATCGCACAGCGAGCCGATGAGATCCGTCAGGCGGCGCGGCGTGGTGCCCTGCGCAGCCATGTTGCCCACGAGGCTGCTGCCGTCCTTCTGCTGAATCTTCTGCTTGATCGCGTCGCGCAGCGCCTCGCCGGACAGCGCTGCAAAGTCATTGTCGGCCAGATACTTGAGCTTGAGCTCGTTGGGCGTGCCCTCCAGCCCCGCCGTGTACGCCGGGGAAACGACCGGATCGGCCAACTCCCAGATCTTTCCGACCGGATCCTTGAACGCGCCGTCGCCGTAGACCATGACCTCGATATGCTTGCCGGTCAGTTCCAGCAGCTTCGCCTGAATCGTCTCCACGAGATCCTGACACTCGCGCGGGAACAGCTTGACCTTGTCCTCCGTGGACTTGTTGGAGCCGAGCAGGCCATACTTGGCATTGTAGCCGCTGCCATTGACCGGCTCGGTCATGATATCATCCAGACCAAACACGCGCTGTGCGCCAGCCGCCCGGAGCAGGCGCTTGGTGCGCGCACGGGTGTGGATATCGCAGTTCAGGACATTCTTGGTATACGGCAGGATCGCACGCGGATCGTTGGCGAAGATGACCTCCACCTCCGCGCCCATCTCACGGATCAGGTTGGCGTAATACTCGACGTAATCCACGCCCGTGAACGGATGCTTGATGCTGCCAAACAGCTCACGATAACGCTCCAGCGTCAGCACGTCACTGTACGGATTGACACCCTTTTCATCCAGCAGATCGAGGCTCAGCAGGTGATTGCCCACCTCATCGGACGGATAGCTCAGCATCAGCACGACCTTCTTCGCGCCCTTGGCGATGCCGCGCAGGCAGATGGCAAAGCGGTTGCGGCTGAGAATCGGGAAGATGACGCCGATGGTCTCTCCGCCCAGTTTCGTGCGGACATCCTCGGCAATCTCATCAACGCTGGCATAGTTGCCCTGCGCACGGGCGACGATGGCCTCCGTCATCGCCACCACGTCGCGATCGCGCGGCTTGAGCCCGTCCACCTTGATCGCCTCCATGATGGAGCCGGTGACGATGGAAGCCAAGTCATCGCCCTCGCGGATGATGGGCGCGCGCACACCCATAGAAACAGTACCGAGCATTCTGCTCATCTATCAACACTCCCAATCTGACTGAATTCTCTCTGCTTGTATTTCATCCAGCACTTACCCGAGTATTATACAACAACAGCGTATGCTTGTAAAACAAAACTTCAAAGAAATCCGGGGTTTTTTCAAAAATCCCCGGATTTTGTACGGTTCTTGCAGTAAAAACGCCGAAGGCGCTTTACGCATCCTGCGCCCCCCGCACCTATATCGCGCACACCATCTGCAAATCACACGGTTCAGCCTGCGCCATATGCGCAATGGGGCTGTCCGTCAGCACCGCGCCCATCGCGCGGTAAAATGCAATTGTCTCCTCCGAGGAGCAGGCCGAGCAGTACAGCGCACGCGCCCCAGCCCGTCGCGCCTCCTCCTGCCCTTTTTGAAAGAGGCGCCTGCCCACGCCCTTGCCCCGCCACGGCGCAGAGACATACAGCATATCCAGCACCATATACCCCGCCTCCAGCGCCCGCTTGAGGCTGATAAAGCCCATGACGCTGCCCCGCTCATCCAGCGCGAGATACGAAATGCACGCTGCATCGGCCACAGCCCGCGCCGTCTCGCGCCGCTCTTCCAGACTCCAATCCTCTACATACGGCTTTTCAATCAGCGCATACTCGTCCCCTTGCCGCCGATAGACGCGCTTCACCGTATGCGTCCTGATAAATCCATCCAAAGCGTACCGATCAAAGTTCTGCTCGGTCAGCCTTTCCACCCGAATCATATCGTTCTTCTCCCCATAGGTCTCATCGGCCTTGGCTCAGGGCTTGCGTCTCCCCAAGCATCTGCACAACCCATGGCAGATCATCCCCACACAAAACCCGATGCCCACGCCTGCCAGCGTAATCCACAGCATCTCACTATTGCGAAACCGGTTGGCAGAAAACGACCAGACAGCCGCCGCCAAACCGCCCACACCGGCAAAGCCCAACAAAATCTCCTTCCGCGCCTCATCGGGAGACGGCGCAAGCGGCAAAGCGGGCGTGCGCCCCATCAGTTCGTCAATGCTCCTGCCCAGCGCGTCGGAAAGCAGCGCAAGCTGCTCCGGGTTGGGCGAGGTCTCCCCCAGTTCCCAGTTGGAGATGGTCTGCCGCGTCACCTGCACGCGCTCTGCAAGCTGCTCTTGGGACAGCCCGCTCTGTTTTCTGAAATGGCGAATGTTGTTTCCAAGCCGCATGAATATGACAACTCCTTTTTTTGCTTCATGATACCCCACGCCCATCCGCAAAGCTACCTAAACCCTTTGGCATTGGCGCAAAGCCCGCCGTCATTCCCGCAAACCCCGGCGCTTGGCTCATCCATTCCGCCCGATGCACGCCTCTGCCCACGCCTTGACCCGTTCGCCCACCTCCTGCGGCGACAGCTCATCGACGCACAGCCAATCCACATTGTCCTTGTGCGCAAACCATTCCCGCTTGAGGGGCATCAAACGCTGCAAATGATGCTCAAAAAACGGTCTTGTCCTCACCGGGTCGTGCGCCCGGCGCGTGCGCAGGGTTTCCTCGGAAGCATCCAGAAAGAGAATCCGGCTCGGCAGGCAGCGCCTGAGCTCCGCCAGCTCGTCCTTCAGCGCGTCTTCAATTTCCCACACCTGCCCGATGCTCTGTGGATAATGGAGCGTGTAAAACTCGATCTCCTCCGCACCGAAATCCATCACGGTGCAGGGATACCCCGCTGCCGAGCGGTATCGGCTGACCTCGTTTTCAATCCACAGCCGCTGAATTTGCAGATAGTCCTCATACCGGTTTTTGTCAAGCCCGCTCTCCTTCACCCGCCGGATCACATCCGCGTTTTCTTCATAGCTGATATGCACCCACGGCGCGTTATCGCGCAGCCAATTCACAGCCGTCGTCTTGCCGACGGCCATGCACCCCTGAAGCGATAAAATCATGCTCGTCTTCCTTTCCAATGTATGCGTATACCCTTTCTGAATGAAAAAGTCCCTTCTTTGCTTCATGCTTGCGGCGCGATGGAATCCAAAAATCGTATTCGCCTGTTGTCCCGCGCTCCTCACCGAAGCCCTGCAATGTAAACCAACAGCGCCATCAGCGGCCCAACCACCCAAGTGATGTATCGTCCCGCCATCTCCCAGTCAGACGGTTCAGCCCGATCCGCATCCCGGATTCTCCAGCGCAGCTCCCAGCGAAACAGTTCGTCCGCAAACAGCATCGAAAACGCCGTCGCCGCAGACAGCAGCGTGCCAAGCAGCCACGGAAGCCATGCACCCTTATGCATCAGCGTCGGCCCGCTCATCAGCTCCAAAATGGCGTAAACGGACGGCTCCTCCCCCTCGCCTGCATACATCCTGTCGTTCATGCTCAGTTCCATGCCGCCTCCCGTCGTAAAGATGATGTTCATGGCCGCGCCCTCCTCATCATAAAGCCAAAAGCTGTCACCAACGTCAAGCACGCCGCCGCGAAACAGCAGGGTTTCTCCCCGAAACAGCTCAATGCCTGTCATCGCCTCCCGATCCTCGCACGCCTGCGGAATCGCCGTCGGATCTTCCCGCGCGGTATACGGGCCATATGTCCGCTCCCCCATCTCATACAGCACCGTCCGGTCATCGTACACCGTAAAGCGCGCCGTCTTGCCCCGCCATCTCGCTGTGTATGCCGTCCGCCCCGCTTCCCGTACAGGCGTGAAGATCGCATCGCGATACGCAAAGCCAACGCGATGAATCGTCACAGCATAGAGCGCTGTAAACGCCGCCGCCATCACAGCCAAGCCCAGCAGAATCGCCTTTTGAAAGCGACTCAGCGCCTTGATTCTTTCCATCGCACAGCCTCCTCTCCCGCTCCATGATCGCATAAGAATGCTGCGACTCGAAAACCAATCCTGTTTTCAAACGAAAACAGCCCTATGCCGCGCCATTCGTGCGTTCAGTGCTCCCTCTTTGGAGAAAACCACCCGGCGATCAGGCTGGACACCGCCGCCAAGCCGGCATAGACCACCGTGTAGACCCACGCGCTTTCATTGTAGAATATCCAGATGGTCGGCGCAAACAGCGCCGCCACGGCGAGCACATACCTGAATCGGAAGCCATTGCGAAGGCCGTAGCCCGCCGAAGCGGCCACACACACGACAGGCATCACAGCCAGCAGCATCGCCATCGCGCTTCCCGTATCCCGAATCAGGCACGGAAGCCCATAAAAATCAAGCGCCAGCATCACATAGAACACCGCGTTCTTTTTGAACTGCTCCATATTGCCTTCCTCCTCGTCATCATATCTGGGCGTTTGTGAAATGCCTCTCCATGATTGGTTCCGACGGCCACGCCGACAGCCCAAGGGCCGCCCGCTGCACATGGCGATGATTCCATTCAAATATGAACAGCATTACTCGTCCAAAGCTTTTCCGCAGAATTGGCAGAAATCTCCTTCGTTGCTCCCCAACTGTCTGCCGCAGTGGGGACATTTATTATACATCAAATGGGGAATCAGACAGGAAAACATGACCACTACACCAAGAACGCCGAAGGGTGTCCATATGTATCCGAAGAGCATCATCACAGCTCCCACAATCAAAAGCGAATTCCTTAGCTTTCTGGCATTCTTGATCGTCATTTTCTTTCCTCCTATCCAGTTCTTGCACTGTTTTATTAAAATAAAGAAGGGGTTTGGGACTGGAGCCTGCCGCCGCCTGTGTCGGAAACAGGCAGGCAAATTTTCCGGGACAGCCGCCCTATCGCAGACCTCATCCGTTATCCCTTCGGGATGACACCTTCCCCAAAGGGGAAGTCTTGAAAAAATGTAGTTTCAGAACAGACCGTGAAGTGGTCTACGGCTGAAACGGGTTCGATTGGAGCAGAAGGTTTTTTACTGTTTCTGAATGAAAAGGCCATGTGCTAAACCCCGTCAGGTCACGCTTCGCTCCCTGACTGCTTTGCCTGAATGGCTTCGCCATATGGGGATATGTTAGGGCTGCCGCCCTAAAACCCGCTTGGGGATTTCATCCCCAAACCCTTTCTTCGCTTCGCGCTTACAGCTCGTTTTGATTAGAAAATACGATAAGAGCCGAAAAAACAAAATGCAGGCAACGCAGTTTTCCATTGCCTTGCCTGCTCCCCTTTATTC
>JAXJLD010000172.1:0-3421 GCA_036297385.1 Christensenellales bacterium
GCGCTCGCCGTAACCCGGCTTATCGCCGAAGCTCTTGCGCTCGCCGTAACCCGGCTTATTACCGAAGCTCTTACGCTCGCCGTAACCCGGCTTGTCGCCAAAGCTCTTGCGCTCACCGTAACCCGGCTTATCGCCGAAGCTCTTACGCTCGCCGTAACCCGGCTTATTACCGAAGCTCTTGCGCTCGCCGTAACCCGGCTTGTCGCCAAAGCTCTTGCGCTCGCCGTAACCCGGCTTATCTCCGAAGCTCTTCTTGCCTTCAAAACTGCGCTTGCCGCCAAAGCCCGGCTTGCGCTCCTGATTGTTGTCAAACTTTCTGCCGCTGCGGAATCCGCCGTCGCGCCCTCTGTTATCTGCCATGCGTATTTAAGCCTTTCCCAGACAAATGCCTGTTTCCATCGTGTGCCCGCGCAGGTAATCCCTTGCGTTCATGCGCTTTGCGCCGGGCATCTGTATCTGCGTCAGTTCCGCGTCATGATCGCCGCAAGAGACCACCAGTCCCTGCTTCGCATCTGCCGCGATGATTTCGCCGGGTGCGCCGCTTGCCGCGCCTTCCCGGATGACGAGCGCAAAAACCTTGATGGTCTGTTCGCCCTGCGTCGTAAATGCGCCCGGCCACGGGGTCGTGCCGCGTACCAGCGCATCGATTTCCTTAGCCGGACGGCTCCAGTCGATGCGCCCAAGTTCCTTATCCATCTTGGGCTCGTAAGTCGCCGCCGCATGATCCTGCGGCGTGCGCACAAGCGTACCCGCTTCCAATGCACGCAGCGTTTCCAGCAGCAGCTCCGCGCCCATGACGGCGAGGCGGTCGCTCAACTCGCCCGCATTCTCTGTTTCCCCGATGGGCGTTTCCCGCATGAGCAGGATATCACCGGTATCCATTCCTTTATCGGTAAACATGGTCGTCACGCCCGTTACCGTGTCGCCCTTGATGATGCTCCAGTTGATCGGCGCACTGCCGCGGTGCTTGGGCAGAAGAGAAGAATGGACATTGACGGTGCCAAGCGGCGGGATATCCAGAATCTCCTGCGAGAGAAGCTGACCAAACGCCGCCGTCACGCAGAGATCCGGTGCGCAGCTTCGCAGCATCGCCACGCCTTCCTCGCGCTTGATGCGCTCAGGCTGGAACACCGGAATACCCGCGCTGAGTGCCAGCTCCTTAACCGGACAGGCCGTCAGCTTATGCCCGCGTCCCTTTGGGCGATCCGGCTGACAGAACACACCGACCACGTCATAGCCGCCCTCAATCAGTGCGCGCAGGGAAGGCACAGCGAAATCCGGCGTGCCCATAAACACGATTCTCACGCCTCGTCGCCCTCTTCCTGCTCGTCTCCAAAAATCTCGCGGTACATCTTGTCCACATACAGTACGCCGTCCAGATGATCCGTTTCATGCATGATGCAGCGCGCCAGAAACTCCTCCGCCTCGATCTCGTACCATTCGCCATGGCGATCCTGAAAGCGTGCGCGCACCACCATCGGGCGCTTGACCATGCCGCGGCGGCCCGGAACAGACAGGCAGCCCTCCGGGCCATCCTGCTCGCCCTCGGTAGACAGAATCTCCGGGTTGATCATTTCAATCAGCCCATCACCGCAGTCCATCACCACCACGCGGCGCAGCACCGCCACCTGCGGCGCAGCCAGACCCACGCCGTTCTCATGGTACATGGTTTCGGCCATATCATCCAGCAGCTTGTGCAGCTTCTCATCAAACTTCTCCACCGGGCGGCTCTTTTTGCGCAGCAGCTCGTCCTCAATATACACCATCTTGCGAAGCGCCATGATTTTCTCTCCTTATTTTTCCAGCTCTATTGCGGCTCCTGCCGCAAGGTGTTCCGCCTGCGCACATGGCGCAGCCGGGCATAGTTCTCCATAATCCTATTTATTATAAAACAACTCTGTTCAAAATGGAAGTCTCAATTATACAGAAATGCCCGTTATATCGCACAAATGACTTTTCTGGGCATATGGACATCCATGCAAAATGATGCTACAATGATGATTAACAGATCTTTACATCGGATGCGCCCGCATGAGATCTGAGACCGAATTGCCTACGCCAAAAGGAGAAATTCAACATGAAGAAATTGCTTGCTCTGGCGCTCGCCGCCATCCTTGCGCTGTTCGCCGTTGGTGCGCTTGCCGAGGAATGTCCCTACACGCTGGACGAGTTCAAGGCGCTGGTTGAGGAAGAGCTCACCGCCGCCCGCGACGTTGTGTACTACCCGCACGCCTATGAGGGTGACTTTGAACAGCTCTACGTCAACTACCATAAGCTCTCCCGCGCCCGCTACGAAACCGTTGCCCCGGCTACCGAAGCCGGCATCGTTCTGGGCCACTACGACCTGTATGTGAACCTCAAGGCTCTGCGCGAGTCCATGGTGCAGATTGCCGATCCTGCCTCCACCGTGTGGGACATCTGGGAGGACGACATGGCCGTGGAAGATCCGCTGCCGACCGAAGGCTGGGATATCTCCTATGACAACCCCGGCTTCCGTCCGTTCCTGAACCCGTACCTGCTGGATGACCAGACTCAGGTGAAGGGCAACGTCATCGTTATCGCGGGCGGCGGCAGCACCCACCGCAACAACGTGGTGGAAGGCTACCCGGTGGCGGAGTTCTTCAACGAGAACGGCTACAACGCCTTCGTCCTCCAGCGCCGCGTCAATCCGTATGCGCCGGTCGATCAGGTGCTTGACCTGAGCCGTGCCATCCGCTACGTCCGCTACTACGCCGAGGAGAAGGGCATTGCCAAGACTGACGTGATGATCGCCTGCGGCTTCTCTGCCGGCGGCGCGAACATCATGAGCGCCATCGCCAACCAGTACGGTCACGTGACCCCGGATACCGTCTATCCGGCTTACCAGTGCGACGAAATCGACGCGATGAGCGCCGACCTGACCGTGGCCCTGCCGATCTACGGCCTGTTCATCTCCGATCTGACGACCGGCGAGCCCCTTGATTACACCAAGAACCCGAACCTGCCGGCCGTCTTTGGCGTGATCGGCCAGAAGGACGGTCTGTCCGCCATGGTTCTGCCGGCTCTGGCTGAGTGTGCGGGCATCTTCTCCGACTTCTCCTTCTACCTCGCGCCTGACGCCCCGCACGGCGTGGGCCTGGGCACTGGTACCCGCAACTATGTGAACGCGTTCACTCAGCTTGCGCAGTGGCCGGAGATGGCGATCAACTTCATTGAGAGCCGTCTGGGTCTCCAGGAGAAGACCTTCGATCTGAATCAGACGATGAACTCTTGGTAATCCCCCGCATCCCCTGCCGCAAAGACGCGGCATAGCAAAACGAACCGAGACCAGCGCATGGGCCTCGGTTCGTTTTTTATATGGTTGACAGTCTCATATTATTTTTCTGACGATGCCGTTTTGCATCTAATACTGTTTCCAAATTGAAAAGCCAAGCACTAAACC
>JAXJLD010000173.1:0-8907 GCA_036297385.1 Christensenellales bacterium
AGATCAAGGGCGACATTGTACTTGACTAGGTTCAGCGCGGGCGGCGTCCTGTGGACGCAGAGAAGCCCGCGCTGAACGCCCGGGAGCACTCCATAACCACTCAGCATCTGCTGGGTGTTTTTCATTTTCATCTGGCGTGTTCTCTCCCGATTCGTCTTTGGTGAATGTGCAGCATTGTACTTGGCACCGAAGCCTGCCGCGACCTGTGGGCGATATGCCTGAAACGTATAACCCCACCCAACATTTGCTGGGTGGGGTGTATTCTATCCAATTAAGCGCCATACCGGTTTATTTTGCGCCAAAGCGTATGGATTGATTGGAAGATATCAGGGCAGTACGGTCTCACAGACAGAACATGAAGAACCGAAGCACCTCGTAGTAAGCGTCCGAGGAGAAGCGCACGCTGCGCGGGCCAATCTGGCGCACGCCGGGGTAATAGCTGGCACGGCGTGCCTTGGCGTGCTTGACGAACTCCACCTCCACGTCAAACTTGTTGGGCAGGTCGATTTTGAAGCGCTCAGGGTGCGCAATTCCCTCGCGGACGGCCTGTTCTGCCGTTTCGCGGCAAAGGCGCACGGCCTTCGCCGGGTGGATGGAGATGGAGCCATTGCCGCAGCCGCGCTGCACCGGCACGGTGAACACATTCGGGTTCAGGCGCTTGGCCTGCTCGCATACGCCTACATCGCCCGTGACCATCAGCAGCGGCACATCCATCATGGCGCAGACAAACGCATTGATGACCAGCTCGCTGGCCTGAATCCCGTTGATGCGCACGGAGCAGTTCTGCGTGTTCATGGTATGGGCGAGCGGGCTGTCGTTGGTGTTGGAAGAGGAATGATAGCCGGTGAAGATGGCTCCGGCAAAGCTCGCGTCGATACCGGACATCATGGAATGGATATCGCTTCCCCAGCCGCGGAAAATCTGCACGCCCTCGGGCAGCTCGGCAGGCAGCAGGTTACGCGCACTGTCGTGCGCGTCTTTGACGAGGATATCGTCGCAGCCGCCCGCAAATGCGCCTTCGCAGGCGGCGCGGACTTCGGCGGTCATTTGGCGGCGGAACGGCTCATAATCCGGCTTGCCCAGCAGGGTTTCGTCCCAATGGCAGATGCCGCAGGTACCCTCGATGTCCGAGGAGATGAAAATACGATCCAGCATAAGGTTCTCCTTGTCGGTCGGGATGGGGGAAGCGGATTACGCGATCTCCAGCGCAATCTCCATCATCTGGGTGAAGCCGACCTGACGCTCCTGCGCGGGCAGCGCTTCGCCGGTGAAGATGTGGTCGGAGATGGTGCAGATGGTCAGCGCATTCTTTCCCGCGCGCGCGGCGTTGAGGTAGAGCGCGGCGGCTTCCATTTCCACCGCCAGCACGCCCAGCTTCTTCAGCTTGCCAGCGCCGCCGGCCTCGTCATAGAACACATCGGAGGAGTACAGCGCACCGACGTTCGGCTCAATCCCCATTTTGCGCGCAGCGGCCACGGCGGCATCCAGCAGCTTAAAGGAGCAGCACGGGGCAACGTTGCCGTCGAAGAACTGGCGGCCAAAGTTGGAGTTGGTGTAGGCGCTCATGCCCATCACCACGTCGCGCACCTTCACGTTGTCGCCGATGCCGCCGGCGGTGCCCACGCGGATGATGTTCTCCACGCCATAGTAGTTGTACAGCTCATAGGAGTAGATGCCGATGGACGGCATACCCATGCCGGAGGCCATGACGGACACGCGCTTGCCCTTGTACAGGCCGGTATAGCCCTGCACGCCGCGCGTGTTGTTCACCAGCACCGGGTTCTCAAAGAAGGTTTCGGCGATGAACTTGGCGCGCAGCGGGTCGCCGGGCATGAGCACCGTGCGAGCGAAATCGCCTTCCTTGGCGGTGATGTGGGGCGTCGGGATGTTCGGATTGGACATAGAAACAGCTCCTTTCAATACTTGAACGATATGTTTATTATACCCTGTGCGGCAGGAATTGACAATTCCTTAAAAGTGCCGTAAACTGATGGGCAGACCTGCGCGTGAAAGGGGGAGATGGCTTGAACAAAAAGCGTTGGGCGCTGGGCGTGCTGGCTGCGCTGGGCGCACTTACGGCGGGATGCGCCATGCTGACGTATCTCGTCGATCCGTTCGAGCAGTACCGCGAGTCGGCCATTCTGCCCCTGTACGATCAGGAGAGCTACAACAACCCCGGCATTGCCAAAAGCTATGATTACAACGCCGTGATTCTGGGGACCTCCATGGTGGAGATGAGCAACCCTTCGGTGATTGACGAATGCTTCGGCGTAAGCAGCGTGAAGCTGCCCATGCGCGGCTCGCATACGGCGCAGATGGGCTGGCAGCTTGAGCACGTGCTGGCGGAAAAGGAGAAGCGCGGGGAGACGCTTGATCTGGCGATCCTCGCTGTGGATGCGTACAGCCTGATGGGCCCGGTGGATGATCGGGAGGAGATCGTGGAGTACCTGTGGAACGACGACGTGCTCGACGATGTGAATTATCTGCTGAACCGCGACGTACTGCTGGTCAAGATCCCCCGGATGCTTCGTCAGGCCGGGCGGGATACGGCGGGCAAGCGTGATGCGATGTACAAGTGGACGGACGTGACCTTTGCTGCGCAGAGCGTGCTGGATACCACGCCCGTGATGCAGCAGAACCCGATGACCGATCCTGAATTCCGCATCGAGCGCTCCACGGAGAACATCGAGCGGCACATTGCACGCTATGTGGCGGCGCACCCGGAGACGGAGTTTCGCATCTATATGCCGCCGTACTCGGTGGGCTATTGGTATCGGATGACGCGGATTGGGCTGTCCGAGCAGCAGTTCCGCTCCCGTGAGCGCGTGTGCGAGCTGCTTCTGGGCTATCCCAACGTGCGCATTTACGATTTTTCCTCGCGCGTGGAATGGATTACGGATTTGGACGAATATTTTGATTATTCCCATCACTCCAGCGCCGTGAGCGACAGGGTCATGCGTGCGATGGCCGCGGAGGAAAACCGCGTGTACAGCGTGGAGGATATGCGCGAGGGCAGCGCACGTATCCGCGAGGCGGTGGAGACCTTCGCCGCGTGGCGCGAAGGCGATGCGGCGCAGCGGTAAAGCCCATTGGCTGGGCTAAGGCTTGGCTTGACGGAAGCCGGGCGTTGTCTTATAATGGAAACGGTTTGAGAAGGAGGCTGATCCGTGTGATTATTGATCGCATTGAAGAGCAGGAGCGTTATTACGCGCTGCATCCCGATATGGAATTGGCGTTTGCCTTTTTGGCGGAGGCGCCGGATCTGGAGCCGGGCCGCTATGAGCTGGAGCACGGCCTGTTTGCCACGGTATCCGAAGGCGATACCCGTCAGATTGACGGGATTCTTCTGGAGGCGCACCGCAAGTACATCGACCTGCAGTACTGCATCGCCGGCGGCGAGCGCATGGCGTGGGCGCATGTGCAGGAGCTGAACCTGCAGGAGGAGGACGCGGAGCACGACAACTACTTCTATGCGGGTACGTCTACCGCGCTGTCCATCCGTCCGGGTATGTTCTATGTGATGTTCCCCAGCGACGGCCACAAGGCAGGCTGCCATCAGGAATTCCCCAAGCACTACCGCAAGGTGGTCGTGAAGATCCCGGTTCAGAAGTAAATGTACCAAAGCCGCAGGTTTCTGCGGCTTTTTTGCCGGTTGGAAACGGGAAGCCGCCGCCGGAGAGATGGAGGAATGGATCAATGTTGGATATCGCGGTTATCGGTGCGGGCCCTGCTGGGTACAGCGCCGCCATCAACGCCAGAAAGCGGGAGAAGTCCGTCGTGGTCATCGGCCAGAACACGGGCTGGCTCTCCCGCGCGGAGTCCATTGAAAACTACCCCGGCCTGCCGGGCGTGTCCGGCGCGGAGCTGCTTTCGCGCATGGCGAAGCAGGCGCAGGAGATGGGGGCAGAGCTGCGCCCCGGTGTGGTGCATCAGGTGATGCCGATGGGGGAATCGTTTGCGCTGTCGCTGGGCGCGGATTTCTTGGAGGCACGCTGCATCATCCTCTGTACGGGCGCAAAGCAGCCGCGGCTGCTGCCCGGTGAGGAGACGCTGCTGGGGCGCGGCGTGAGCTATTGCGGCACGTGCGACGGTATGCTCTACCGGGGCAAGAACGTTGCGGTCGTTGCGCAGGGGCCGGAGGCCGTGCAGGAGGCCAATTTTCTGGCGGGGCTGTGTGCGTCCGTGACGTATTTCGGGCAGGCAGATGAGGCGCTGGACGCGCACGTTGTCGTGCGCGATGAGAAGCCGGAGGCCATACTGGGCGAGTCGCGTGCGACGGGGCTCCGTGCGGGCGGCGAGGAGATCCCGTTTGACGGCGTGTTCATCTTCCGGGAGGCGATGGCGCTGTCCGCGCTGATTCCGGGGCTGGAGATGGACGGCGCGTTTATCCGCGTCGATCGCCAGATGCGCACCAACCTGCCCGGCGTGTATGCCGCGGGGGACTGCACCGGCCTGCCGCTTCAGGTGGCCAAGGCCGTGGGAGAGGGATGCACGGCGGCGCTCGCGGCGGCGCAGGCGCTGCGCTGAGGGAAATCCCGGCAGCCGCTGGATTTTGTCTTGCCGCACGGTTCGGGGATATGCTATAATGAATATATAAGTATGTCGTTTGAACAGGCGCGAAGGGAGGGAGCGCTGATGCGCACGATTGAAAGCGGCCGCGCTGTGGTGGAGATCATCGCGTGGCCGGAGGGCAAGCCGTGGACGGCGCGATACCAGACATCCAGCCAGATTGAGGGCAATCTCTGTACGCTTACGCTCTCGCCGGAGGTCTTTCACGATCCGGCGAAGGCGAACACGGCGTACCGACGCTTTGCGCGCAAGATTGCCCGTGAGGGCATGGAGCCGCCCAACGTCGTGTTCCGCGCCATGCTTTCCCGTGCGTCCCGGAGCATCTTCTGCATCCTGACGACGACGGAATCCGTGTTCAATTCGGCCTGCCCCATCGGGCGGGTGTATGTGGTGGAATCCGGGATCGACGATCGCCGCAGGCTCTGCGCCGTGCGCATCGAGGATCACGGCATGATCGACGAGGAAAAAGAGGCGCTATGAATTCGCTGCCAACAGCTTATGAAGCACAAATGAAACGCCTGCTCGGTGAAGCAGGCTTTTTTGCGTATGTACAGGCGCTTGAAAAGCCCCATGAGCGGGCGCTGCGCGTGAACCTGCTGCTCTGCCCGGACGGCGTGCCGCCCTGCCCCATCGAGGGGCTGGGTGCACCGGTGCCGTGGGCAAAGGGGTGCTACTTTGTGGAGGGCGAGGTGCGCCCCGGCCTGTCCCCGCTGCATGAGGGTGGGCTGTATTACCTGCAGGAGCCCAGCGCACTCTCCGCAGTCAGCGTGCTGGATCCGCAGCCCGGCGAGCGGGTGCTGGATCTGTGTGCCGCGCCCGGCGGCAAAAGCACGCAGGCGGCGGCGCTGATGCAGGGGCGCGGGCTGCTGGTGTGCAACGAGCCCGTGCCTTCCCGTGCGCAGATTCTCTCACGCAATGTGGAGCGCATGGGCGTGCGCAATGCCGTGGTCACCAGCGCAATGCCCGCACAGCTTGCGCCGCATTTTCCGGCGTTCTTTGACCGGATTGTAGTGGACGCGCCATGCTCGGGCGAGGGGATGTTCAGGCGGCAGCCGGAGGCGCGGGACGAGTGGAGCGAAAACAGCCCGCGCGGCTGCGCCGACCGCCAGATGGAGATCTTGGAGGAGGCCGCCAAGATGCTCGCGCCCGGCGGCGTGCTGGTGTATTCCACCTGCACATTCAACGATACGGAGAACGAGGGCGTGCTTGCACGCTTTCTCGCCCTTCACCCGGAGTTTTCGCTGGAGGCGTTTGCATTGCCCGGCCTGCCCGCCGGTGAAAAGGGCTATATCCACCTGTATCCCCACGAGATTCGCGGAGAGGGGCATTTTGTCTCCCGTCTGCGCAAGGCGGCGGATGCGCCCGGCGCACCGGAGGACGAACCGCGCCGGACAGACAAAGCTGTGCGCGGTCGGCGGAATTCGCCGCGCCCTGTGGCTGAGATGGCGGTGCCGGATGTGCTGGCGGATGGCGTAAGCTTTGCGCGAACCTATGTTTCGGGCGGCTGCCTGTGGGCGCTGCCGGAGGGGCTGGATGATGTGGAGCGCCTGAACGGGCTGCGCGTGCTGCGCACGGGTCTGCTGCTGGCGCGGCAGGAGGGCAAGCGCGTGGAACCGGATCATGCGCTGGCGATGGCACTGCGTCCCGGCGAGGCGGCGCGTACAGCAGAGCTGACGGACGAGCAGGCGCTTTTGTATCAGGCGGGCGAGGCGCTGGCGCTGGGCGAGCGGGAGCCGGGCTATACGCTGCTGACGCATCAGGGCGTATCGCTGGGCTTTGGCAAGCAGGCGGGCGGCGTGATGAAAAACCATTATCCCAAAGGGCTTCGCCGCCGATAAGGGGGATTCCGTTTTCCCGCCCCTTCGTGTATAATGGGGGCGGAAGGGAGTGTGTCAATGTTCACACCAAATGCATGGGGTATGTTTTCCATGCCCACGCTGGAGACAGAGCGTCTCATCCTTCGCAGAATCGCCATGCGCGATGCGAAGGATATTTTTACATATAGCCGGGATCCTGAGGTGGCACGCCATGTCCTTTGGACGGCGCAGAAGGACGTCAGCGAGGCGCGCGACTACTGCCGCTTCATGATGCGGCGGTACAGAAATGATTTGCCCTCAAGCTGGGGCATCATCGAAAAAAAGACGGACCGTCTGGTGGGTACCATCGGCTACATGGATTACAATGAGGACAACGCGACCGTGGAGGTCGGCTATTCGCTGGCGCGCTGGATGTGGAACGGCGGCTACATGACCGAGGCGCTGCGCCGGGTCATCGCTTACACGTTTGAGGCGATGGAGATCAACCGCATTGAGGCCCAGCACGAGCTGGATAACCCGGCCTCCGGGCGCGTGATGCTCAAGTGCGGTATGCGCAAGGAGGGTGAGCTGCGCCAGCGCCTGTACAACAAGGGGCGCTATGTGGATGTAGCGCTGTATGCGATTCTTCGGGAGGATTATGAGCAAAGTGGAACATAACGGAATTCGTCTGATCGCCAGCGATATGGACGGCACGCTGCTGACGACGGACAAGCGGATGCCCAAGGACTTTGGCGCGGTGGTTCGCGCACTGCGGGCGCGGGGCGTGGATTTCTGTGTGGCGAGCGGGCGGCAGTACGCCGCGCTGCGCCGGGACATGGGGGAGCTGGTCTCCGAGGTGATCTTCATCGCGGAGAATGGCGCACTGGTGATGGAGAACGGAAAGCAGCTCTTCATCGACCCGCTGCCGGCGAAGCGGCTGGGGGAGATTGTGCGTGCCGCGCAGGATTTGGAGCGCGTGTATGCGGTGGTCTGCCGCGCAAACGGTGCGCTGGTGGATGCCTCCGCCGCGCCGGAATTCATCGCCAGTATGCGGATGTATTACGAGGAAACGCAGGTGGTGGAGGGCTTGGCCGACGTGTGCGGCGCGTTTGAGGACGTGTGCAAGGTTGCGTTTTACGACGATTTCGGTGCGGCGGGGCACGCGCTTCCGGCGCTGGCGGCGCGTCTGGGCGGACAGAATGCCGTCATCCTCTCCGGCGAAAACTGGGTGGATGTGATGCGCCCGGGCGTGAACAAGGGGCGTGCGATTCGGATGCTCCAGCAGATCAAGGGCATTGGGCCGGAGAACTGCATGGCGTTTGGCGATTACCTCAACGATCTGGAGATGCTGCAAAGCGTTTCGGAGAGCTATGCCATGCGCAACGCGCTGGAGGAGATCAAGCGGGCGGCGAAGTACGAGGCACCCGCCAACGACGAGGATGGCGTGCTGCGCGTCATCCGGGAGAGGTTTGCGCTGTGAGGGAGATACAGGTTGATCGGAGCTGGGACGGGCGGCGGCTGACCCGTTTTCTGCAAAAGGCGATGCCTTCTGCAACGATGGGGCAGATTCGCCGCTTTTTGCGTCTGGGGCGCGTCAAGGTGGACGGCAAGCGTGCCAACGAGGAGACGGTGCTGGCCGAGCACGCCGTCGTGAGCCTGTATGTGGAGGATGCGTTCTTTGAAGCGCAGGCGCGGGAGGATCCGTTTTACGGCAGACTCCGCCCGAAGCTGACCATCCTCTACGAGGATGCGCAGGTGATGCTGCTGGATAAGCGCGCGGGGCTGGTGTGCCACCCGGACGAGGGCGAGAAGGTGCATACGCTGCTGACCTATGCGCAGGCGTACCTGTACCAGAAGGGTGAGTGGAGACCCGGCGAGGGCTTTGCGCCCGCGCTGTGCAACCGAATCGACCGCTTTACATCCGGCATTGTGATTCTGGCTAAGACGCGGGAGGCGCTGCGCACGATGGACGCGAAAATCCGCGCGAACGAGGTGCAGAAGTACTATCTGTGCATCGTACACGGGCGCATGAAGCACCCGGAGGGGACGCTGCGCCATTTTCTGCTGAAGAAGCCGGAGCAGAAGAAGGTGACGGTGCTGCGCCGGGAGGAGCCGGGCAGCAAGGAAGCTATCACGCATTTCCGGGCGATTGACGAGCGGGACGGCCTGACGCTGTGCGAGTGCCTGCTGGGCACGGGGCGCACGCATCAGATTCGCGCACAGTTTGCGGCGATTGGCCATCCGCTGCTGGGGGATAACCAGTATGGCAGCGCCAAGGCGTGCGAGCGATACGGCTTTACGCGAGGACAGGCGCTGTGCGCCTATCGGCTGATCTTCGACTTTGAGGGTGACGCGGGCTGCCTGAGCGGGCTCAACGGCATGACGGTCCAGGTGCGCGACGTGCCGTTTGTGCGTGATTACTTCCCAGACGTGGTGATTCCCCAGCCGTGAGGGCGGCTGGAATGCGGCCTAATCTTATTTTCTGATCGAAACGCTGAACAGGTGCGAAGCGAAGAAGGGGTTTGGGGATGAAATCCCCAAG
>JAXJLD010000174.1:0-25201 GCA_036297385.1 Christensenellales bacterium
ACTTTATTCAGCGCGAAGCGAAGAAGGGGTTTGGGGATGAAATCCCCAAGCAGGGTTTGGGACGGCAGTCCCAACGTATCCCAGAAAAAAGTAGTTTCAGAGCAGACCGCGAAGCGGTCTACGATTGAAACGGGTTCAATCTGAGCGGAAGGTTTTAGATGAAAACAGTATAAGCGCGAAGCGAAGAAGGGGCAGCGAAAGAAGGACAACGCATGAGGAGGTTTGATTATGCTGGAAAAATGGATAGAGCGGCGTATCGGAGACGGTGTTCACGATGAGCGCGCCCGCCTGCGCTATGGACGCGCCGCGAGCATTGTATCGCTGTGCGCCAACGCGGTGCTCTTCGTATTCAAGCTGCTGGCGGGCATCGTCAGCGGATCGGTGGCCATTACGGCGGATGCGGTGAACAACCTGTCCGACGCATCATCGAGTGTCGTCAGCCTGCTGGGCTTCAAGCTGGCGGATAAGCCGGCGGACGAGGAGCATCCCTACGGTCACGGACGCTACGAGTATCTCTCCGGGCTGATGGTGGCGGTGATGATTCTGGTCATCGGCGTGGAGCTGATGAAGAGCAGCGTTGAGAAGATCCTGCATCCCGAACCGGTGGCGATGAGCTGGGTGCTGGCGGCGGTGCTGGCGGGTTCCATCCTGATTAAGCTCTGGCTCTCGCGATTCAATCGGCGCATCGGAAAGAAGATCGGCTCCAAGACGCTGGAAGCGACGGCGGACGACAGCCGCAACGATGTGATTGCCACGACGGCTGTACTGATTTCCACCGCCGTCGGCAGCGCGACGGGGCTGATGCTCGATGGATACATCGGCGCAGCGGTGGCGGCGTTCATTCTGCTGAGCGGCTTTGGGCTGGTGAAGGAAACCATAGACCCGATGCTGGGTACGCCGCCTTCGCGCGAACAGGTGGAGGCCATCCGGAAGAAGCTGATGAGCTATCCCGGCGTGCTGGGCATCCATGACCTGATGGTGCATGACTATGGGCCTGGTCGGCAGTTTGCCAGCGTGCATCTGGAGATGGATGCTGCGCTTGATCCGCTGGTCAGCCATGATCAGATTGATGCCATCGAGCGGGACTTCATCAAGCAGGATCGGCTTCATTTGGTGGTTCACTATGATCCTGTGGTGATGAGCGATCCCCGCGTGGCAGAAATGCGCACGCTGATGGAGCGGACGGCGGAGGAGATTGACCCGCATATGTCCATTCATGATCTGCGCATCGTGTTTGGCAGCCGACAGAGCAAGGTGCTGTTTGACTGCGTGGTGCCGTACGGCTTGACGATAGAAGAGCAGGAGGTCCGTGCGCAGTTGGAGCGGGCTGCCCATGAAGTACACCCTGAATATACCTGCGCGATCACACTTGAACATGGTTTTGTGCATCAGGACGATGCCTGAGGCATAGGTGCGTGCCTTGCCTCAAGGTGCGGATTGTGCTATAATCACCGATGAAAGTGCTTTGATTGGCGGAGGATAACAGCGTATGAAGGAAAAACTGCGGGAGCGCCTGCAAATGCGCGCATTGACAACGGATGACACGGTGCAGTACAATGCGCTGCTGCGCTATGCCTTTCAAGTGACGGATAGTGAACTGGCTTCGCTGGGCTGGAATCAGAAGGAGATGGAGCGCAGCAAGAAGCCGGTGCTGAAAAAGACGGAGTCCTATGGCTGGTTTGACGGGGATAAGCTTGCCTCGCAGATCAGCGTATATCCCATGCAGGTGAACATCTTTGGCCAGATGTACAAGATGGGCGGCGTGACTGGTGTGGCAACCTACCCGGAGTACATGAATCAGGGGCTGATGAGTACCCTGATCAAGACCGCGCTGGATAGTATGCGTGCCAACAAACAGTGCGTCTCCATGCTGGTGCCGTACATGATCCCCTATTACCGCAAAAAGGGCTGGGAAATCGTTACGGACAAAATGACCTACACCATCAAGGACACGCAGCTCCCCAAGCGGCGCGAGGTTTCCGGCATGGTGGAGCGTGTGAGCATCGACAGCGAAGATCTGCGCACGGTTCACGATGTGTTCACGCGGATGCGCCATGGTGCGCTCAAACGCAACGATCTGGAATGGGAGGAATACTGGCGTTGGGAGGCGGACGATGTGATCGTTGCCGTCTACTACAACGAGGCAGGGGAACCGAAGGGCTATCTGGTGTACTACATTGCCAACGATGTATTCCGCATCAAGGAACTGGTGTACATCAATCAGGAGGCACGCCACGGCCTGTGGAACTACATCTCCGCACACTTCTCCATGATTGAGAAGGTGGTAGGCACCAACTACACCAACGAGCCGATGGCGTTCCTGCTGGAGGACAGCGAGATCCAAGAGGAGATCGAACCGAACGTGATGGCGCGCATCGTGGATTTTGAGTCCTTCATCCGCAAGTATCCCTTTGATATCATCTCCATTCACGATGACCTGCACTTCGTGATCCGTGATCCGGTGATGGAGTGCAACTGCGGCGATTTCAGCCTGCGCTGGGATCAGCAGGGCAATACCATCATTGAGCGCGGCGGCACGCGGGGCGAGCTGGTGCGCTGCGATATCCAGACGGTGACGGCCATGTTCTACGGCTACAAGCGGCCGACATACCTCAAGCGCGCGGAGCGGCTGGATGCCAGCGACGACGCGGTGAGAATTCTGGAGGATATCATTCCCGTCGAGCAGCCGTATTTCTCGGATTACTTCTGATTCTGTCCCAAGAGAACGCGGTGCGCCATTGGGTGCGCCAGACGTGAGGAACAATATGATCGATACCCTGATCCCCTTGCTGCGCTGTCCGCTCTGCGGCGGCGCACTGGCGCGAAAAGACGGCAGCCTCGTCTGTGATAAGCGCCATACCTACGATATTGCCCGGCAGGGCTACGTCAACTTTGTCCCCAGCCAGCGGGATATGTTCTATAAGAAGGAACTCTTTGAGCACCGGGCGAAGGTGTTTGAGGCGGGCGTGTTTGCGCCGGTCGTGGAGCGGCTGACGCAGGCCATCGACCGCTATGCGCCGCATCCCGAGCCGGTGGTGCTGGATGCGGGCTGCGGCGAAGGGTATTACGTCAAGCAGGTGTGTCCCGGCAGGGCGATGGTGCGCACCGGATTTGACCTTTCCAAGGATGCGGTGCGTCTGGCGGCGAGAGGGCAAAAGACCGCCGCTTTTTTTGCCGCCGATCTCAAGCATATTCCGATGCGGGATGCGACGGTGGATGTGCTGCTGGACGTGTTTACCCCGGCGAACTATGCGGAATTTGCCCGCGTGCTGCGTCCGGATGGCGTGGTGATGAAGCTTGCGCCCAGAAGCGGCTATTTGCAGGAGCTGCGCGTGTTGGCGGGGGATCGGCTTCGCCATGCGGTATATGATGACGGCGATGTGGAACGCTATGCGCATGAGAAGATGGATGTGCTGCATCAGGAGGCAATCCGCTATACGCTGCCCGTCTCGCAGGAGACGGCAGCACATCTGGCGCGCATGACCCCGATGCTGGCAAACGTGGACGTGGATGCACTGGACCTTTCCGGTATATCGCAGATTACGATTGATGAAACCCTGTATATTGGCCGCGTCCGCACGTCCCATGCGGCGCAGGCGAAGGAGGATACCCGATGAACAAGCTCTTTTTCAGGAACGACTACGGCGAGGGCGCACACCCGCTGGTGATGCAGCGGCTCATGCAGACGAACATGGAGCATACCTGCGGCTATGGGCTGGATGCGTACAGCCTACGTGCGGCGGAGCTGATCCGCACCCTGTGCGGCAAGCCGGAGGCGGCGGTTCACATGATGATCGGCGGCACGAGCACCAATATGGTGGCGCTCAGCGCATTCATGCGCCCATACGAGGCGGCGATTGCAGCGCAGACGGGGCATATCAATGTTCATGAGACCGGCACCATCGAGGGAAGCGGTCACAAGGTCTGCATTGCAGATTCGCGGGATGGCAAGGTGCTGCCGCAGGGGGTGCAGGCCGTGGTGGATGCGCACACGGATGAGCATATGGTGCATCCGCGCGTGGTGTACATCTCTCAGCCGACGGAGATTGGCACGGTGTACAGCATGGAGGAGCTGCGCGCGCTGCGCGAGGTCTGCGACCGCAACGGGCTGCTGCTCTATGCGGACGGCGCACGTCTGGGCAGCGCACTGGCGGCGAGTGGAATGACGCTGGCAGATATGGCGGCGCTGACCGATGCATTTTACATCGGCGGCACCAAGAATGGCCTGCTCTTTGGCGAGGCGCTGGTGATCGTCAATCCTGCGCTGCAAAAGGATTTCCGCTTCATGATTAAAAATCGCGGCGGGATGATCGCCAAGGGGCGGCTGTGCGGCGTGATGTTCCTGACGGCGCTGGAGCATGAGGATTACTTTGCTTGGGCACGCCATGCCAACGAGATGGCGGATATCATTCGCGCGGGCATGGAAAGGGGCGGCGTGAAGGCGCTGATTTCCACGCAGACCAACCAGATTTTCCCCATCGTCACGCGGGAACAGGAGGCGCGTCTGGCTGAGCAGGTGGAGTTTGAACGCTGGTGCGACGTGGATGAGGCCCATGTGGCCATCCGCTTTGTGACGAGCTGGGCGACGGCGCAGGAGGATGCGCAGGCGCTGGCTGCGCTCATGGAGGCGCTGTAAGCATGGCGCGGGAACGATCCCATGTGAGAAAGAAGCGGCGCGGATGCCTGTCCGGCTGTTTGACCAACCTGCTGCTGGCGCTGGGGCTGGTCTCCCTGCTGTTTGTCGGCGCGTGCGTGCTGGGCTTTGTGAAGAACGATCCGCAGACCGGCAAGCCCAGCCTTTCGCTGGACGGGCTGAAAGGGCTGGAGAATGTGAAGCTGCCGGAGATCGACCTTTCGGACGTGAAACTGCCGGCGTGGGCGTATGGCGTGAGCCGGACGGGGCTGACGGTCAAGACGCTGCGTGCGGGAAGCGGAGAGGCGGTGCTGGTCTGCGCGGACGGCTACACGATGCTGCTGGGCGGCGGCAGCGGAATGGGCGCGGCGCTGACGGGTCAGCTTTTGCTGTGCGGCGTCAATCATCTGAACGCGGTTGCAGCGATGGGCAGTCAGCCGGAGCAGATCGGAGGTCTGCCGCTGGCTGTTACGCTGATGCCGCCGCAGTACCTGCTCTTCCAGAATACGCAGACCAAGGGAACGGCGTATAATCGGCTGATGACGCAGGCGCAGAAGAAGGGCAGTATACAGGCCATCGTCCCCAAGCAGGGGCTGGCGTTTTATCTGGGGCGTGCGCTGGTGACAGTGGTGGGCCCGGCGCGCACCGTCCATACCGATGAGCGCAATGATGGGCTGTCCATCCGCATCGACTATGGCAACACGTCCGTGCTGGTGATGGGCGGCATTGCAGCCAGCGGTGAGCGCGAACTGATTGCCTCGCGCGTGAACCTCGATGCAGATGCGCTGATCTGCGCACAGGGCGGCGGGGAAGAGGCAACCTGTGCGGAGCTGGTGAGCGCCGTATCGCCCCGCGTGGCGCTGATGACAGGCAAGAACCCCGCCAACACGGTGAAGGTGCGCCTGACTCGCGCGGGCGCACAGGTGTATACCGCGAAGGAACATGGCGTGATGACGCTGGTTTCCGACGGACAGACGATTCAGGTGCAGCCGTAAGTGGCTGGACAGGGAAACTCATGCTCAATCGGGTACAAAGAGAAAGGGGTTGTCTCATTAAGAGGCAACTCCTTTCTCATACTTGAATTGTCAAGCCAAGTGCAACAGAGTATTGAAGAACACCTCAAAGGGAGACTGAGGCATTGCGGGGACGTCGGTTGAGTTTGGCGCTGCTATCTGTCCGCCGTGCAGAAAACCAAAGTGGGCGGTATCCGTATGTCTATGTGAATGGAATCTGCCTGTACCGCAATTGGGGCGGAGCGTTTGAGAATGTGGCCATTCTGGTGGCCAAGATGCTCAAAGCGATCCACGCACAAGAGAGCAAGAAATCTGCCCGGGAGAAAGCCAAAGCTGTGGTGGAGGAACTGCGCTCTATGAAGCTGAAGGAGGCCGCGAAGAAGGTGGAGGATGGCAATTCTGCCCTTATGCTGGTTTGTGCCCGGCTGCGCCATGTAGCCGGCACCCAGTGGGGCAACAAGAAATATATGAGTATGAAACATCTTGAGATACAGGAAGAAATTGCCGGTTAATAGCAGGAAACAGAGCAATACGTCAAGGACTTCGCAAGCGGCTACGCCGCGCTTGACGTCTGCTCCGTTTCCTGCTGTTCGGATATCAAGGGCAGTTTCCTGCCCTATGCAGACTTTATTCTGCCTGACTTGTAAACTAATTTGCGCATAATTCTTGACGGCGCCTTTCCATCTCCAAGATGCAGATATATCTTTAGTTTCCTTTATTTTGATATTACTTTACTCATGATAGGGGGATATCATTTCTTCGCAAAACAGAGAGTTTAAGTGAGCTGTGGCACTAACTCTTTCACTTGGTAGATTACACCCAATGTATACATACATATCGTATCCAAAGTGAACAAAACCACCTTGCTTAGAATTCAATCGGCACCAAATATCCTCGCGCAAACAATCACAAACCAATTCAGCAAAGTTTTCCAACGTAATCTCTTGGCTTTCTTTCCACTTCTTCTCATCATTATATTTCTCAAGATCACAAATCAAAAATGGAAACAAATTGGCTTCAGATGCCAATTCAGAAAGCAACTGTACATAGTGGACTTCTTCTTCAAGATAATCCTCCATACTAATCATTTTCCCATCATATACTTTCCCGACATCCGAAATGCTTGTGAAGTCATCCTCTTCAAATTTTCTTTCATTTTGAAATTCTGGATTATACTTACTAATTCTATATTGCATCATAGTTTCTCCTTGATCACTTCTTCATCAATGTCAAGTCACTACTATATGTTCCACTTTGTGTTGATTTTCGTGCAAGGTTTTGTACGGAATCAGCAGATTTCCAGAATCCTCCATACCGATAGATCGAAAAGCTTGAGCAACTGCCGACGGCAACTTTTCAAAGGCGCGCACCTTTAGTGACCGAAGAATGCTTTGACCAGAGCTTCTCGATTGGATTCAAATCTGGGCTATAAGGTGGTAATACTATAAATGAGCAAATCACGAAAAATGCACAAAAATCTCAATTTGCCCTCCAACCCAAATGTATGTACTTCTTGATTTTTTTCATTGCAAGGGTTTCAAGGCGGGAAGAAATTTGTGCAATACTTCAAATTTGCTCATTTATAGCAATAGATGCATTTTTCAACACAAGATGCTCTGCTTCGATATAAATCCTCGTTCCAGAGGCCAAGATAAAACCGCAACAGATCCGTTTCTTCTTTTTTCCAACAAAGCAATCGATTATGTCCTCCATATGCGATACAAAGTTGGAGTCCAATTTCATTTTCTTTTCATAAACGAAAACATTGCTAAACAAAAACGTCGTTACTTGTTCTTTCCCGTGGCGAATTTCTATGGATAAAGTTGGAAATGCTTCATCAACGTATTGAAGGAGCTCTTTATTTATTTTCCAATCATGATAGAAAGCGTTAGTACGAAAGAGCTCAATATCCTCCGGAGAAAGCACATTCTTTACGTTTTTGTGAAAGCAATTACCATATAGTACCAGCTGTTCTCCATAAGAATGGTTTATTTGTGAGAGATGCATCAGCTTTCTGATATTCATAATCAGCCTCTTTTCTGAGAATTATAATTTACAAGGGTACAGGAATGGCACCAACACTTGTAATGCCTATAAAAATCCACTTATTTATTGCACAATCCGCATGAGCGCCCCCCCCTTGCAATCCTCCGTACCGATAGATCGAAAAGCTTGAGCAACTGCCGACGGCAGCTTTTCAAAGGCACGCATCTTTAGTGCCCGAAGAATGGATTTGAGCTTTGACCAGAGCTTCTCGATTGGATTCAAATCTGGGCTATAAGGTGGTAATACTATAAATGAGCAAATCACGAAAAATGCACAAAAATCTCAATTTGCCCTCCAACTCCAATGTATGTATTTCTTGCTTTTTTCATTGCAAGAGTTTCGAGACGGGAAGAAATTTGTGCAATATTTCAAATTTGCTCATTTATAGTATAAAACCTTTTCATCAAGGAGAATACGTTTCAATCGTAGACTGATCCACAGTCTGCTCTGAAACTACGTTGTTTTCAGGGATACGTTGGGACTGCGATTCCGGGAAACTCGCATAGTCGCGCTTTGCGCTCCTTGCGATTTCCGACATTCCGCCTGCCTGTTTCGCCCACAGGGCGCGGCAGGCTTCAGTCCTAACCATGTTTGGGGATTTCGTCTCCAAACCTCTTCTTCACGTCGCGCAGAATTTCGTGAAACTGTCCGCCGCAGCGGGACAGCTCGCCGAGCACCGCGTCGATACCTGCTTCGCTCTGCCACCAATTTTCGCGTGTGATGGCTGCGCCCTGCGCCGGGCAGACGTACCATTCGGTTTCGGGGAAGAGTGTTTCGTAGTACATCTTTGCGCGGCGCGTATGCACCGGCATACAGCAAAGAATGGCGCGGCGGACGGTCAGCTTGAGCGCGTCCGTGCGGCGGCGGGAGAATATGGCGTTCTGATAGGTGTAGGTGGCTTCATCTTCGCGCAGGATGGCGCTGTCCGGCACGCCGTTGTCCAGCAGGACGCGGCGCATGAATGCCCACTCTGTGGCAAACGCGCCGTCCGGGTCGCGATAGGGGCGCGAGCCGGAGAGCTGTCCCACAAAGCCGCTTGAACCGATGGCATAGCGGCCGGAGGGGAGAAGCAGCGGCGCAAAGCCCGCATGGTAGAGCGCTGCGGCGCACTCGGCGGGGAGCGCATGACCATTGCCGGGAATGAAGATCACATCGGCAGGCGCGGGCGCATCGTCAAGGAAGATAAAATCCGAAATATCCTGCATCCAGCGCAGCATGGTTTACCCCTTTCCCGTGCAAAGCCCCGCGAGCGTACCCACGCCGTAGACCACATGGATGACGGGGAAGAGCAGCGGCAGGGTGAGCAGCGCCAGCAGGCGGCCGCTTTCCTGACGCAGTGCGCCGATGCAGGCAAAGTACAGATCACAGGCGGCATATGCACACAGCAGCAGCGCCAGCGGCCATCCGCTCAGCGGGAGCAGCAGCAGCGTCAGCGCCAGCGCCAGCACAAACAGCGCGGGAATCAGGTGGCGCGGCGCAAAGCAGCGCGGCTGGATGCGCATGGTGCGGCCAATCCAGTAGCCGTTGCCCCACTTCTGGGTGAGCTGACCGCGGAGCGTGGAGCGCGCAGCATGGTAGGAGATCACGTCCGGGGAAAAGTAAAACCGATAGCCTGCCATGCGCATACGGTAGTGCATATCGTTGTCTTCGGTGCGGCGCAGGCGCTCGTCATAGCGGCCCACCTTGTCGTAGACCTCGCGCCGATAGAGCGCATAGGCCAGCGTATCCACATAGCGCGCTTCGCCGCTGTTGCGGAACGGGGCGGCGCCGCCGCAGAAGCGGGAGGTATCCACCGTGCGCAGAACGCTCTCCCATGCGCCCTTGGGCGTGCCGCCCAGCACGCATCCGCCGACGATGTCCTCGCCCTGTGCGAGGGCGCACAGGTTGTTTTGCAGAAAGTCCTTCGGGATGCGGGCGTGCGCATCCAGCCGAATTACCGCATCGCCTGTCGCCGCGTCCAGCGCAACATTGATGCCGCTGGCCAGCCAGCGCTTGGGATTGTCCAGCACCTTGACTGCAAATGGCGCGGAGGCGGCGAAATCCAGCATGAGCGCACGTGTGCCGTCCGTGGACGCACTGTCCACCAGCAGCGCCTCGATCTGCTCATGGGGGATGGTCTGGGCGAGCAGGTCGTTAAGCAGCGTGCGCAGGCTGTCCGCGGCGTTATACGCCACGACGATAAAGCTGATTTTCGTCATATCATGCACCGTCTTTTGTCAGGATGTGGAGAGCGTTATGCCTCGCTGTATGCGCGGCTGCGCACGCGATAGGTGAGCAGCCCCGCTGGAAAGGCGAAGAAGAAGAGTTTCTGGGAGACAAACGCGCGGACGCGGCGGCGGGCGATCAGGTTTCCGAGCTGCGCCATCTGGAAGAACAGCGCTCCCAGCACGCCCCAGACGCCCAGCAAAAGCATCAGGATGACGCACATCCAGTCCAGCGAATAGAAGAGAAACTTTTCGTTTTCATGGCGGATATAAGTGCTGCCCTGATGGCGTGCCATCGCACAGCGCAGCGCCTGTCCCTCACCCAGGCGGCGGTGAGAAAAGATTACGCCCAGCGCACCGCGTCCATCGCGCACCGCGTCCGTGTGGACGATCATCGGCACGGGAAGCTCCGCAATCACACAGCCACAGGCGCGAAGGCGTGCATGCAGCTCTGCTTCCTCGCAGGCGATGGTATCGGCAGACCAGCCGCCCGCCTTTTCCAGCGCTTCGCGCTTGATGAAGAGCGCACCGCCAAACTCCGGCGCAACGCGCTCCTGCGTGCAGCCGAAGTAGTTGTCGTTTGTGCCGACAACCTGCCCATTTTTCATGTACACGTCCTTGCGCACGCCGGTACATCCGGCGTAATCATGCGCTGCCATGGCCATCATCGCCTTTTCGCAAAAGCCCGGCTGGAGCGCCATGTCTCCATCGAGGAAGAGCAGATATTCGCCCTTGGCCACCTGCGTGCCGACGAGGCGGCCAAGCCCGGCGGTGGTGTTGGGTTCCTCAAGCCGGTAGCAGCGCACGCCGTGCGCCTTGGCGCGGGCCACGCTGTCGTCCGTCGAGCGGGAATCGACATAGACAATTTCGTGCGCGAGCACGCCCAGCGCGTGATGAATACTGTTCATGCATTCGTCTATGCGCCCGCCTTCGTTTTTGCCGATCACCACAACGCTGATCATCGTGCTTCCCTCCCGAGGATGAATATGCTATAATACGCCATAGATATTTCTATTATCGCATAAAACGGCACGATGTGCAAGAGGCGAACACGGGAGGGGGGCGTGCCATGCTGCTGAGCGTGGTGATTCCGTTTTATCAGGTGGAGGCGTATATCGGCGAATGCCTGACGCTGGCAGCAGCGCTGCCGGAGGACGAGTGCGAGATCCTGCTGGTGGACGACTGCGGGAATGACGGGTCGGCGGCGATTGCGGCGGATTTTTGCGCAAAGCACGCGCATATGCGCGTCATTCGCAGGGCGCACAACGGCGGGCTGTCGGCGGCACGCAACACGGGTTTGGCGCAGGCGAGGGGTGAGTACGTCTACTTTCTGGACAGTGACGATCTGCTGCATCCTGATCGCCTGATGACGCTCGCGCGGGCGGCAAAGCGGCAGACGCTGGACGTGGGCAAGGCGCGCTTTGTGTACTTTGATGACGAGACGGGAGAGGAGACGCCCGGCCCGGCGATAGAACCGACGCAGCCGATGGACGGCGGCGCACTGTTTGCGGCGCAGTGCCGAGCGGGGCTGTACGAGCCGATGGTGTGGCAGTGCGTGTACAGGCGCACTTTTCTGGAGGAAAACGGGCTTGTGATGGCGGAGGGGCTGCTGTTTGAGGACGAGCTGTTTCAGGCGCCTGCGCTGCTGCGGGCGGTGCGCGCAGCGGCATTTGACATGGTGATTCTGCGCTACCGGCAGAGGCAGGGGAGCATCATGGGGTCGTTCGCCCGGTCGAGCCGCTGGTGCGAAAGCTATCTGGCGGTCTGCCGCCGCCTGTCCGCGCTGGCGGATACGCTCGGACAGGGTGGGGCAAAGTGTGCGCTGCGCCGCCGCGTGGGGCAGATTGCGCTGAGCGTGGTGAAGAATATTCCGGCCTACGGATTGCAGGGGGATGTGGCGCACGAGGCGATGAACTTTGCCAAGGCACATCAAAAGGAACTGTCCGGCTATGCGCTGGGCAGCGGCGATGCACTGGTGGCAGCACAGGGGGCGCTTTTGCGGATGTCTGTGACGATCTTCTGCCGCGTATATGACGGCGTATAACATAAAGGTTATGTTTACCATAATATGCACAAAAAAGTGGGAGAATATCCCGGTCAGACTTGACAGGATTTTGTCGGCTGGCTATAATAGAAACGTCGAGAACTGTCTGTTTGCGGGTACATCTGTCTGTTTGGACGACCGAGACGGTTCTCACAACGATGGTAATCCTGAATTGATATAGGGAGGTTATACCAATGGCTGTTAAAAAAATGACCGTTGACGGCAATACTGCTGTCAGCCATGTCGCGTATGCGTTCAGCGATGTGGCAGCGATCTACCCGATCACCCCGTCTTCCCCGATGGCGGAAGTCGCGGACGACTGGGCTGCGCATGACCGGATGAACCTGTTCGGCCAGACCGTTCGCATTGCTGAGATGCAGAGCGAGGCGGGCGCGGCCGGCGCTGTGCACGGCTCTCTGAAGGCTGGCGCCCTGACCACGACGTTCACCGCGTCCCAGGGTCTGCTGCTGATGATCCCGAATATGTACAAGATCGCCGGTGAGCTGCTGCCGTGCGTGTTCCACGTCTCTGCCCGTGCGCTGGCCTATCACGCGCTGTCCATCTTCGGCGATCATTCCGACGTGATGGCGTGCCGCCAGACCGGCTTTGCGATGCTCGCTTCCAATTCCGTTCAGGAGGCGGAGGACATGGCGCTCGTCGCGCACATCGCGACGCTGAAGAGCTCCGTGCCGTTCCTGCACTTCTTCGACGGCTTCCGTACCTCTCATGAGATTCAGAAGATCGACGAGATTTCCTACGAGGATATCGCCAAGCTGATGCCGTGGGACAAGGTCGAGGCGTTCCGTGCCCGTGCGCTCAATCCGGAGCATCCGCATCTGGGCGGCACCGCGCAGAACCCGGACATCTACTTCCAGGGCCGCGAGGCTGCCAACAAGTACTATCTGGCCACCCCGGCGATCGTCGAGGAAGTCATGGAGGAAGTTGGCAAGATCACCGGCCGTCCGCACAAGCCGTACGAGTACATCGGCGCTGCCGATGCGGAGTATGTCATCGTGGCGATGGGCTCCGGCTGCGACGTGGCGACTGAGGCCATCAACAAGCTGGTGGCGATGGGCGAGAAGGTCGGCCTGGTGGCCGTTCACCTGTACCGTCCGTTCGACACCACGCGCTTCGTGAACGCCATCCCGGCGACCTGCAAGCGCATCGCGGTGCTCGACCGCACCAAGGAGTCTGGCTCTCTGGGCGAGCCGCTGTACCTCGACGTTGTCGCTGCGCTGACTGAGGAAGGCCGCAAGATCGACGTTGTCGGCGGCCGCTACGGTCTGGGCTCCAAGGAGTTCACGCCGACCCACGTCAAGGCTGTGTTCGCGAACCTGGCCAAGGACGAGCCGAAGAACCACTTCACCGTGGGCATCGTTGACGACGTGACCAACACCAGCCTGGAGGTTGGCGAGATCTTCCATGCGGCGCCGGAAGGCACCATCGCCTGCAAGTTCTACGGCCTCGGCTCTGACGGTACCGTCGGCGCGAACAAGAACTCCATCAAGATCATCGGTGACCACACCGATATGTATGCGCAGGCGTACTTCGCCTATGACTCCAAGAAGTCCGGCGGCCTGACCGTTTCTCACCTGCGCTTTGGCAAGACGCCGATCCAGTCTCCGTACCAGATCGACGCTTCTGACTTCACCGCCTGCCACAAGAGCGCTTATGTCACCCAGTATGACATGGTGTCCTCCATCAAGGACGGCGGCACGTTCCTGCTCAACTGCGAGTGGAGCGATGAGGAGCTGGACGCGCAGCTGCCGGCTTCTATGAAGCAGCTCATTGCCAAGAAGCACATCAAGTTCTACGCCATCGACGCCATCAAGCTGGCCGCGCAGGTTGGCATGGGCAACCGCATCAACACCATCATGCAGGCTGCGTTCTTCAAGCTGGCCGACGTCATCCCCTACGAGCAGGCTGACGAGTACATGAAGGCGTATGCGAAGAAGACCTATGGCAAGAAGGGCGACGCCATCGTCAAGAAGAACTGGGACGCCATCGACATCGCGATCTCCGGCCTGCGTCAGGTGAACTACCCGGCTGACTGGGCGACTGCGACCACCGGCGCCGAGGCTGTCAAGATCGAAGGCGGCGAGTACTACGACAACTTCATCAAGCCGGTTCTCGCTCAGGAAGGTGACAAGCTGCCGGTTTCCGCGATTGAGGCGGACGGCACCTGCCCGACCGGCACCACCAAGTTCGAGAAGCGCGGCATCGCCGTCAATGTTCCGGAGTGGGACGTGACCAAGTGCGTGCAGTGCAACATGTGTTCTCTGGTCTGCCCGCACGCTGCCATCCGTCCGTACATCGTGGACGAGGGTGTGGCGCCGGAGTCCTTTGTGACCAAGAAGGCGCTGGGCAAGCAGTTCGCTGGCAAGCAGTTCCGTGTTCAGGTTTCCGTGCTGGACTGCACCGGCTGCGGCAACTGCACCGACGTCTGCCTCGGCGTGGATCGTGCCACCGGCGCGAAGGCGCTGACCATGAAGCCGCTGGCGACCCAGATGAAGGAAGAGGCCAACTGGGAGTATGCCCAGACGCTGCCGGAGGTCGATGAGACGCTGCTGAACAAGGCCAACGTCAAGGAGTCCCAGTTCCTCAAGCCGCTGTTTGAGTTCTCCGGCGCTTGCGCGGGCTGCGGCGAGACCCCGTACGTCAAGCTCATCACCCAGCTCTTCGGCGACCGCATGATGATCGCGAACGCGACCGGCTGCTCCTCCATCTACGGTGGTTCCGCTCCGACCGTTCCGTACACCACCAACGACAAGGGTCACGGTCCGGCTTGGGCGAACTCCCTGTTCGAGGACAACGCTGAGTTCGGCTACGGCATGAATCTGGCGACCACGCAGCGCCGCAACAAGCTGGCGGAGCTGGTCACCGAGCTGGCCGGCAAGCTCGAAGGCGAGGAGAAGGCTGTCTGCGAGAACTGGCTGGCCACGATGATGGACGGCGAGAAGAGCAAGGCGACCTCCGCGGCGCTGGCTGCGCTCGTTGAGGGCAAGGACTGCGACCTGTGCAAGCAGATTGCGTCCATGAAGGACATGATGGTCAAGAAGAGCCAGTGGATCTTCGGCGGCGACGGCTGGGCGTATGACATCGGCTACGGCGGAGTTGACCACGTTCTGGCTCAGGGCGAGGACGTGAACATCCTCGTGCTGGATACCGAGGTGTACTCCAACACCGGCGGACAGGCTTCCAAGTCCACCCCGACCGGCTCTATCGCCAAGTTTGCGGCCTCCGGTAAGAAGACCCGCAAGAAGGATCTGGGCATGATGGCCATGTCTTACGGCTATGTGTACGTGGCGACTGTCGCCATGGGTGCGAACCCGGCGCAGCTGCTCAAGGCCATGACCGAGGCTGAGGCGTATCCGGGCCCGTCCCTGATTATCGCCTACGCTCCGTGCATCAACCACGGCATCAACATGGCGCACTCCCAGATGGAGATCAAGCGCGCTGTGGCCTGTGGCTACTGGCCGCTGTACCGCTACAACCCGGCGCTCGAGGAGCAGGGCAAGAACCCGCTCATCATCGATTCCAAGGACCCGACCGAGTCCTATCAGGACTTCATCAAGTCCGAGGTGCGCTACGCCTCTCTGGCGAAGCTCTTCCCGGGCAAGGCCGAGGAAGCCTTCACGATCAACGAGGCCGACGCGAAGCGCCGTCTGGAGACCTACAAGAGAATGGCGCAGTAATGCTCCCTTTGCTTGCAGCGTAATTCCATGAATTTCGCCCCCGCTCCGAGGTTTTTCCTCGGAGTCGGGGGCGTTTTTCGTGTGAACAACATGGAAAGACTGGTAGGCATGAAAGGCGCAAAACGTGCCTTGCCCATGGAAAAAACATCCGAATGTGAATGGAATGAAGAAAAGGCTTGCATCCCACATCAAGAGACTCTATAATGGATGCAAGTAGAGTTGGTGTTGAGGAGGATGGGATCATGGCCAAAAGACGCGAACAGCTGGATCAGCTCGATCAGACGAAGAGGGTCAGCCCGTATCAGCAGATAGATGATGATTCGGATACATATGATGCATATGATGCATATGATGACGACTATGCGGATGACGGCGCATATGGCGATGAGGAAGAGGACGGGCGTGGCGGCTTTTTGACGACGCTGCCCGGAAAATTGGCGCTGGGCGTGATTGTGCTGCTCATCGTCGTATTGCTGGCATTGCTGGTCTTCCGCTTTTTGAAAAAGCCGAAGGATGCACAGCAGCTTCCGGTATCAGACAATTCTGTGCCGCCCGTTGTTCTGGTGGAGTCTCCAGCACCTTCGGATGTGACAATGCCAGAGGATGGGATGGAACCGGCGTACACGGATGGGCCGGAAACCCCTGCGCCGCAAACTGTGATCTTTGCGCCGGTGACAGAGGAAACGCCGGAGCCTGAAGCCGATGATATGGATGTGCAGGGCGAAACGGCAGGCGTGCCGGTTGAACCCGCCTATCCTGAAACGACGCAAACGCCTCTGCCGATTATCCTGACGAACACGCCGACGCCTAGCCCGTCGCCCACACCGACACCGGCGCCGACGCCGACGCTGGTACCGACGGCTACGCCAGAACCGTCGCCCACGCCGCTGGTTGATATGGGCAGCGGCAAGGTGAACCGCAATGCCAATCTCCGTGCAACGGCTTCCTCCAATGGCAAGGTGAAGCAGACGGTCAAGAAGGGCGAAAGCGTGACCCTCCACGAGATCCTGATGGATAAGAGCGGAAAGGCTTGGTATTACATCACCGTTGAGGACTCTGCGGTTTCGGGCTGGATGCGCGACTATGTGGTGGATCTCGAGGACGGCGTTGCCAAGCCGACGGCGACTCCGAAGGCGACTGAAACCCCGAAAGCAACTGCATCGCCCAAGGCAACGGATGCTCCCGAGGTGACGGATGCGCCCAAGGCAACGACCGCGCCGGAGGACGATAAGCCGGTAAAAGAACCGGAGAGCGAGCTGAATGAGGAGGAAGAAGAGCCAGAGCAGGAGCAGAGCGCCGCATCGGACGAGATCATTGCAACGGGTAAGACCAACCGCGAGGCGAACCTGCGCAAGAGCATGGGCGGCAAGGTGCTGGACACGGTCAAGAAGGGCGAGAAGGTCAGTATCTATGAGGTGCTCAAGGATAAGCAGCGCAAGACGTGGTACAGGCTGAGCGTCGATGATGACGGGCAGGAAGGCTTCATGCGCGACTATGTGGTGGATCTTCAGGGCGATGAAAAGCTGGAGGTAACCACGGGAACGGCAAAAGACGCTGTTGGTACCGCCAAGACCAACCGGGATGCCAATGTGCGCAAAGAGCCCAAATCCAACGCGAAGGTGGTTCGCCAGCTTAGCGAAGGCGTGAAGGTCCATATCATGGGCAAGTATGAGGATACGCACGGTCAAGTCTGGTACGAGGTCTCCACGGAATCGGGCAATACCTCCGGGTATATGCGGGATTATGTGCTGGACAGCGTCAAGCTGGATGCGGGCGTGGAGACGCAGCACTATCAGCCGTAAAGGCAGATTAACGCCGCACGCCGTATGAAGCGTTTTTGAACAAGAACAGGATAAAATCAAGGGTGCGCCTTTTTCGGGCGCACCCTTGTTTATGCTTTGGCGTATTGGTGAATCTGTGCGAGAACGGCCTGCGTGCCGTCCGCATCGTCCAGCGCACTGAGCCGCTGCACGAGCAGATTCTTGTCGGCCCAAAGCGCGTCGATGGCAGCGGGGAGGGACTGTGCATTCAGGTCGGACTGAATCATCACGTGCGCCAAACCGCGCTCCTTGAGCGAGTTGGCGTTGAGTACCTGATCGCCGCGCCCGCTGTGATAGGGGATGAGCAGCGCGGGCTTGCGCAGCGCCATCAGCTCGGACAGCGAGTTGGAACCGGCGCGGGAAAGCACGATATCCGCACAGGCGAACGCATCCGGCAGATCGTCCGAGAGGTATTCAAACTGCTTGTAGCCGGGTGTATGCTCGAGAGCGGCATCCAGATTGCCCTTGCCGCAGACGTGCAGCACATCGTACTTGTCGGTGAGCGCAGGGAGCGCCTCGCGCAGCACGGCATTGACGGACTGCGCACCGAGCGAGCCGCCAATCATCATCAGCACCGGCTTGCTGCCGTCAAACCCGGCAAGGCGAAGCCCTTTCTCGCGCGTGCCGGAGAAGATGGAGGTGCGCAGCGGCGTGCCGGTCTGCACGCCCTTGCGGCCCAGCAGCTTGGCGCACTCCGGGAATGTGGTGCAGACGGCCTTGGCAAAGGGCTTGCACAGCTTATTGGCCAAGCCGGGGGTGATGTCGCTCTCGTGCATGACCACCGGCACGCGGCACAGCGCCGCACCGGCGACGACAGGCACGCTTACAAAGCCGCCCTTGGAAAAGACCACGCTGGGCTTGAGCCGGTGAATCAGGCTAATGCTCTGAAATACGCCGGCGATGACGCGGAAAGGATCGGTGAAATTCTTCCAGTCGAAATAGCGGCGCAGCTTGCCGGAGCTGACCGCGTGATAGGAAACGCCCTGCATCGGCTCAATCAGCGTGCGCTCGATGCCGCTTTGGGTGCCGATGTAGTGAATCTCCCAGCCCTCCTCAAGCAGCAGGGGAATCAGCGCCTGATTGGGGGAAACGTGGCCGGCTGTGCCGCCGCCTGTCAGAACAATGCGCTTCACAAAAAAGACCTCCTCGTTGGTCGTTGGTTCTATTATAGCAAGGAGCAGGAAACGGGTCAAGCCCGGCGGATCACGGGCTTGAGCGGGAAAGTCAACAAGAGGGGAGAGGCTTTCGCTATGTAAAATTGTCGTAAGCCGACAAAAATTGGAGAATGTACAAAGTGATGAGACATTCGGGCGGAAGTTGTGCTATAATATCAAAGTAAGTGTCCACGCAGATTGTTTTGAACAATCACTGAAGAAAGGGATTATCATGAGCGAGAACATCAACACCGAAGCGTCCCAGAAGTTCCCGATGATGCCGATTGCGCCGCTGGGCGTTATTGCTATGCGCGGCTGCGAGGAGATGGGCAAGGCTGTCAACGAGTACCTGACCAAGTGGCAGGTGGACAACAGCACCGATGAGAAGCTCCATAGCTTTTATGGCTCGGAGGCAAACGGCTTCCTCATCCGCGCCAACTGCCCGCGCTTTGGCACTGGCGAAGGCAAGGGTATGCTGCTGGATTCCGTGCGCGGCTACGACCTGTACATCATCTGTGACGTCGGCGCATACCAGTGCACCTACAAGCTCTACGGCAAGGAAGTGCCGATGACGCCGGACGAGCACTACGCCGACCTCAAGCGCATCATTGCGGCTGTCAGCGGCAAGGCCAAGCGCATCAACGTCATCATGCCGATGCTCTACGAGGGCCGTCAGCACCGCCGTACTGCCCGCGAATCCATGGACTGTGCGCTGATGCTGCAGGAGCTGGTGTCCATGGGCGTCGCCAACATCATCACCTTTGACGCGCATGACCCGCGCGTGCAGAATGCCATCCCGCTCAACGGCTTTGAGAGCATCATGCCGACGTACCAGATGCTCAAGGCGATGTGCGCCGCCTATGACGATCTGAAGATCGACAAGGAGCACATGATGGTCGTTTCCCCGGATGAGGGTGCGATTGGCCGCAACATCTATTACAGCTCTGCCATGGGTGTGGATCTGGGCATGTTCTACAAGCGCCGCGACTATACGCGCGTGGTGAACGGCCGCAATCCGATCGTCGCGCACGAGTATATGGGCGTTGACGTGGCGGGCAAGGATATCTTTGTCGCAGACGATATCATCGCCTCCGGCGACTCCATGCTCGACTTGGCGTACAACCTCAAGCGGCGCGGCGCCAAGCGTGTGTTTGCCGGCGCGACCTTCGCGTTCTTCACCAGCGGCCTCGAAGCCTTCAATAAGGCGTACGAGGAGGGCGTGATTGACCGCGTCTTTGCGACCAACCTGACCTATGCCACGCCTGAAGTGCTGCAGGCGCCGTGGTTTACGCAGGCGGACATGAGCAAGTACATGGCGTTTGTGATTGCCACGATCAACCACGATCAGTCCATCAGCTATCTGCTGGACCCGTGGAAGCGCATCGAGCGTCTGCTGACCAACTACCGCGAGGATCATAAGTAATCCCAAAAAAGACGGACGGAAAACCGCCCGTCTTTTTCTTTTGCCGCTGGCAGAGACGCGCAGCGGGGCATAGGATGCTTAGGAGCAAACAAAAAAGCCCCGCATCAAGCGGAGGCTCTGCAAGGTGAGGATTTAGCCGCCGAAGGAGATATCGCCCTCTTCTTCGCTTTCCATCACCGGCGCGGACGGATTCTTCGCGGCGCGCGGGGTGCGGGTCGGCTTCGGGGTGCGGGTCGGCTTCGGGGTGGCGGTGGGCTTCGGCGTAGCCTGAGCGGCAGCGCCTTCGATTTCCTCGCCGGCGGTGACGATCACGGACTGCTCGTTATCCACAATCTGAACGAAGGTCTTGCCAACCTTCATTTCCAGCTCCTCGCCGTTCTCATCGAGGAAGATGAGGCGCGCAGACTGGGAATCAAAGTCGTCGGCTTCCTTGTCGCTGTGGGAGCGCACCCAGGTGCCGCGGATGTACTTGCCGTTCTGGAAGATCTCCGCCACACCCTGACCGACGGTCTGGATGACCGGGCGGGAGTTGTTGTTGTTGAACCAGGAAACATCGGTGCGCATGATGATGACGTTGGCATAGGCCGTCGCCATACCGTTCAGCGCATCGTAGTACGCCTCGCCGTTGCGGTAACGCTCGTACAGGCCGGTAATCTCGTTGTACTTGTAGCTCGCCACATACTGCGGGTTGGTGGTCTTGTAGTTGACGGTGATTTCGGAAACGTCAATGCCGTCTTCCAGTCCCGTATCGGTGAAGCGGAACGGATGCATCGCCGGCTCCTCGGTAAACATACCTTCAACGGTCTTCATGTCAATCTGAACGTTGTGCGGCGCAACGTGCTGGCCATCCTTCTCACGATGGAAGAGATCGGAGTAGTTGCGCTCGGTGCCCTCGATGAACGGGAACACCCAGCGGCCGCCCTGACGGGCATCCTTGTGCATATTCAGCGCCCAGCTGTCCACGTCCACGATCAGCTTGCCGGAGTCCACAACGGTGTTCTGCCAGCCGTAGAAGACCCAAGCGCCGCCGAAGATCTCGCGCAGGGACGCCATCGGCACGCGGCCGGAACGAACCGGGCCGGCATAGTCCGGGATATCGCCCATGAACAGCACGAAGGCACGGGTAGAGCCGTCAGCCTGAATGGGCATCTCGAAGATGATGTCCGCAGAGGACACGCCCCAGTTCGGCAGAGCGCCGGGATGCTGGTCGATGTTGACGCCGATCGGACGATAGGAGCCGGACCAGACCTCACCGGTCAGTGGGTTAACGCCGTTGACGGCTTCGTTTTCATCGGGAATGTCCACAGTAATCTTGCGGGAGGAGGTAATGCCCTTGCTGGGCAGCTCCAGATAATGGGATTCTTCCGCAATGGCCACGCTGGACGCGCACAGGCAAACGGCGAGCGCCGCAGACATGACCCACTTGATCGTGCGATGCAAATCGAACACCTCCAAATATGTTTGAAAAAGAAAGGTTACCTTACATATCATAACGCAAATTGGGCGGTATGGCAAGTGTTTTGAAGCAAAAGCTGGATGGAGCCGGTCTGCGGCAAGGAGGTCGTCTGAAATTAAAAATGCAGGATTTGAAAATAAAATATGCAAAGAAAATGAAAAAAGGCCAAATTTGGCGCAAATACGGGTTGCAAAAAGAGTAAATTGGGCGTATAATACTTAGTAAATTCATTTTGTTCTTTTGAAACGCCCGAAGGAGGAGTTTGAATTGTCTCTTGAGCTTTCCAGCGTATGCAGCGCGATTTCTCCGTCCCCAACTCTGGCTATCGACGCGAAGGCCAAGGAGATGGCAGCCAATGGACGCGATGTGGTGTCCTTCTGTGCCGGCGAGCCGGACTTTATTACGCCGCAGTACATCCGAACCGCCGCGCACGAGGCGCTGGACATGGGGCTGACCAAGTATACCCCTTCTGCTGGTACGCTTGCGCTCCGGCAGGCCATCTGCGATAAGCTGCTGTGCGACAATGCGCTGTCCTACACGCCCGCGCAGATCGTCGTTTCCAACGGCGCAAAGTTCTCCATCTATGCGGCGCTGTGCGCACTGCTCAATCCTGGCGACGAGGTCATCATCCCCACGCCTTGCTGGGTATCCTATCCGGAGATGGTGCGTCTGGCGGGCGGCGTGCCGGTATTTGTGCAGACGAAGCGCGAGAACAACTATATCGCTGAGGCGCGTGACATCGCGCCCTATGTCACCGAGCGGACCAAGGTGCTGCTGATTAACTCGCCGGGCAACCCGACCGGCGCACTCTGGAGCCGGGATCAGCTCCGGGAGGTCGCCAAGCTGGCGGTGGCACGTAAGTTCTATGTGATTTCCGATGAGATTTATGAAAAGCTCATCTACGACGGCGAGCAGCACACGTCCATCGCTTCCTTCGGTGAGGCCATTTACAATCAGACCATCGTCATCAACGGTATGTCCAAGGCTTACGCCATGACCGGATGGCGCATCGGCTATGCGGCTGCGCCTGCGCCCATCGCGCGCATCATGGGCAGCCTGCAAAGTCAGGTGACCTCCGGCCCCAACGCCATGGCCCAGTATGCCTCCGTGGAGGCGCTGACCAGCTTCAAGGGCGTGACGCAGGTGGAGGCTATGCGCGAGCAGTATGACCGCCGCCGCAAATATATGGTGTCCCGCCTCAATGCCATGCAGGGGGTACACTGCAATATGCCCAAGGGCGCATTTTACGCCATGATGGATATCAGCGAGCTTTTTGGCAAGTACTACGGCTATGTGCAGGTGAATGACTCGATGACCTTCGCGCAGATGCTGCTGGAGTACGCGGATGTGGCGGTGGTGCCGGGCAGCGCGTTCTGCTCGGAGGGCTTCTGCCGCCTGAGCTACGCAACGTCGCTGGAGAACATTCAGCGCGGTCTGGTGCGCATCGCGGCCTTTGTGGATGCGATGACCGATCAGCCGCAGGAGCTGATTACCGATCTCCCACAGGATCAACACGAATAATCGGCCCCAAGGAGGGCGGCGGACGGCTTCGCTTCGGCGGAGCCGTTTGTGCTGATGAGAAGCTGTGCAGATAAGGGAGGAATTGCGCACAGTCAACGGTTATCGTTGACAGCGGCGGGCGAAACGTGCTAAAGTATTACACGCTGGATAAACTGATACAGGAGCGATGGGAAGTATGTTTGAACTGAAACTCGAGAAGAGCTGGTACGATGCGATGCATCGGCGCAGCTCTGTGCGCAAGTACACCGGTGCGCCGGATAAGGAGCAGCTGGATCGTCTGGGCGTGCTGTGCCGCAAGCTGAGCTGGCAGGGCATCACGGTGCGTATGTTTAAGGGGCCGGGTCTGCGCAGCTCGATCAAGGGAACGGATGTGTACGCGGTGATCGTCGCCAAGAATGGCACGCCGATGGAGCTGGAGGGCTTCATGGGAGAGGCGCTGGTGCTGGAGGCAACGAGCATGGGGCTGGGTACCTGCTGGCTGGGCAAGGGCTTCTATCCGGAAATCATCCGCCACAACGTGGATTTGCAGAATAACGAGGAGGTTCACTGCGTCATTGCGCTGGGCAAGTGCGATTTGCCGGCGTTTGCGCCGAAGCGCAAGCCGCTTGGCAAGCTCTGCGGCAAGACGGAGGAGGAGCTGTCTGCACTGGGCGTATGGCAGAAGGAGGCTGTGCTCGCTGCGCGTCTTGCGCCCAGCGCCGCCAATCTTCAGCCGTGGAAGATCGAGGCGGACAAGACTGGCGTGAGCATTCTGGAAGCGAACGTCATCTACAAGAAGTATGCGCCGCTGGATCGGGGCATTGCCATGCTGCACGCGGCGGTGGGTGCGCTGCACGTCGGACGAGAGGCGACGTGGAAAAAGGTGGACGGCGGCTATCAGCTCCGCGCGTAAGAGAGAAGCGAAATACAAAAAACGAACCGGAACAGTCAAGGCCGTTCCGGTTCGTTTTTTGTATGAAAATGCGCATTTGGGGGAAAGGTGAGGCGAAAGAAAACAGCAAAAGGGAGGCAAGCATTTTGCTCACCGGCATACTTCGCACCATGATTCTCTTTTTGGTGACCACTGTTGTCCTGCGCCTGATGGGGAAGCGGCAGCTCGCACAGCTTCAGCCCTATGAGGTTGTCATTACGCTGATGATCTCCGATTTGGCGACGCAGCCGATGGGCGATGTGGAGATACCGCTGCTGGGCGGCGTGGTGGCGATTCTCACACTGCTGCTGCTGCACAGCCTGCTGAGCCTGCTATCCTTCTGGAGCATCCGCCTGCGAGCCATCATTTGCGGCAGACCCAGCGTGCTGGTGCGGGATGGGCGTATCTGCGAAGAGGAGCTGTCCCGCCTATGCTTCGACCTGTCCGATCTGATGGAGGGCATCCGCTCGCAGGGGCTGCTCGGCCTTCAGGAGACGGGCAGCGTGGTGCTGGAGACCAACGGGGCGCTGAGCGTGTTTCCTGCGGCGGACAGCCGTCCGGCTACGCGCGGCGAGCAGGGGCTGGCGCAGCGGTACGACGGCATACCGCTGACGCTGATTCTGGATGGAAAGCTGCAAAAGCGGACGTTGATGCTCTCCGGCAGGGACGAAGGCTGGCTGCGGCGCATCCTTCAAGGGCAGGGCATTGAGCGGGATGCGGATGTGCTGCTCGCGCTGTTGACCACACAGGGGGAACTGCTCGTGCAGGAAAAAGGCAGACAGGGGCGTCTGCTGCGCGTGCAGGCGATGAAGATGGACGAGGTGAAGTGGTGATATGAGCAGAAAACTGACGGCAATGGCCGTAACGCTGGCGCTGCTGGCCGCACTGTGCCTGCTGGAAGCGCACGTGGTGCGCCGCGCAACCGGCGAAGCGATGGCACAGACCCAGCAGATTCTGGCAGATATCCGCGCCGGATCGCTGACGCAGGCCAAAGAAAAAGCCCACGCCTTAGACAAGACGTGGGATGAACGGGCGAGCCGACTGGAAATCATGGTCGATCACGGTTCGACGGACGACGTGCGTTATGCGCTTTCCCGTCTGCTGGCCGCGCTGGAGGGCGAGGACAGGTCGGCTGCACTGATTTACGCCTGCGAACTGGAAGGAAGCGTCGAGCACGTCTATGAGCGGCAGGCGTTCACGCTGGAAAATATGCTGTAATGCTGTTTGAATTCTAAGCCCTTTATCCAGCGCGAAGCGCGACCATGCGAGTTTCCCGGAATCT
>JAXJLD010000175.1:0-13500 GCA_036297385.1 Christensenellales bacterium
CTGCCTGTTTCGCCCACTGGGCGCGGCAGGCTCCAGTCGCGCTGTATGACAGGCTAAGAGCAGTAATGAAAACACAAAAAGGGCTGTCAGGCAAGCTCCGCCCGCAGAAAAACTCAGCGCCAATATGCCTGTTTTCCGCGTTCTTTCGCTTATCTGACAGCCCGATGTATTGATCGCTTATGCGTCCTCATAGCCCAGCGTCCGCAGGTCATCCATGCGGTTACGCCAATCCTCGCGCACCTTGACCCAGAGCTGAAGGTTGATGCGCGTGCCCAGCAGGTTCTCGATATCCTTGCGTGCCTCCGCGCCGATGGTGCGCAGCATGGCGCCCTGCTTGCCGATGATGATGCCCTTATGGCTCGCACGCTCACAGTAGATCGTCGCATGGATCTCGGTCATGTTCTCGCTGAGCTTTTCAATGCGCATCATCTCCACGCCCACGCCGTGAGGCACCTCTTCGCGCAGGTGCAGAAGCGCCTTTTCGCGGATGATTTCCGCACAGATAACGCGCTCCGGCTGATCGGTCATCATGTCATCCGGGAAATACTTCGGGCCATGCGGCAGGAAGGAGACAATCAGCCTGCGCAGCTCATCCATATTCTTGCCTGTGCGTGCGCTGATCGGCACAATTGCATCGTACTTTTCCGCAGAGAAGGACTGGATAGTAGCCATCAGCTTGGCCTCCGGGACGATATCCGTCTTATTGAGCACGAGGATCTTCTTCACGCTGCGCGCAGCCATCTCCGTCACAATGGCGCGATCCTGCGGGCCCACGTCGTTTGCATCCACCAGCACCAGCAGCACGTCGATGCCGTCCATCGCGCCCTCCACGGACTTGACCATATACTCGCCCAGCTTGGTGCGCGGCTTGTGCAGACCGGGGGTATCCAGAAACACAATCTGATGATCGTCCGCCGTCGCCACGCCCATGATGCGGTTGCGGGTGGTCTGCGGGCGGTTGGATACGATGGCGACCTTCTCGCCAACCATCGCATTCATCATGGTGGATTTACCAACATTCGGGCGGCCGACAATCGCAGCGAAGCCCGACAGGAAAGCTTTCTCTTGCATAATTACCTCAAATTTGTCCTCTATGTGCGCGTCACAAGACGCGCTGTATCAGCTTACAGCAGGGACGACGGGCCAAAGCCTTCCGGCAGGAGCGCACGCAGCGTCGTCTCCCGCACCTCGCCATCCCAAGTAACCAGTATCCGCAGATCCGGCGCGAACTCATTGAGCGACTGCCGGCACGCGCCGCAGGGGAACGGCGCCGCTCCGTGCGCGGCAATGGCAATCGTCTGGAAGGTACGCGCACCTTCGCTCACCGCCTTAAACAGCGCCGTGCGCTCAGCGCACATCGTATTGCCAAAGGCGGCATTTTCAATGTTGCATCCGGTGAACACGCGGCCATCCGCTGCGAGCAGCGCTGCACCGACCGGATAATGCGAATACGGGCTGTACGAATAATCGAGCATCTCCACTGCCATCGCCAGCAGTCTTTCGTCCGTCATCGTCTCTTCCTCCCTCGTCAGCCCAATGGATGCGAGCGCCTTTTCCTCCATCGCGCGCATCACAGGCTTATCGCTGTCGGTCATATGATCGTATCCCATCAGGTGAAACAGGCCGTGGGTGAGCAGATAGCCCGCCTCGCGCCGCTCGCTGTGGCCGTACTCCGCAGCCTGCGCACGCACATGGTCCATAGAGATGAGGATATCTCCGATCACGCACGCGCCCATCTCCGGGTCATACTCCCTGCGCAGCAGCCGCGGGCAATCCTTCGCCGTCTTTCCCGCCGGGTAATTGACCGTCGGGAAGGACAGCACGTCCGTGGCGGCATCCTTCTCGCGCTGCTCGCGGTTGACCTCCCGGATCTCCTCATCGTCCACAATCCGCACAAACACCGCCAGCGGTTCGCGCACGCCCTCGGCCTCCTGTGCGGCGGCAGCACAGCGCATCAGCAGCGCCCTGTCCGATTCGCCGAGCAGTCCGCGCTCGTCCTCAAATTCCAGAATCATGCTTTTGCCTCCGTGTTCTGCGCCGTCTGATCCTTCTGTTCGTCCTGTTCCAGCTTCCCATCGCCCGGTTTCCCGTCGCCCGGTTTCCCGTCGCCCGAGTTCCCGGCATCCGGCTTTCCATCGCTCGGCTTGCCGTCCTGTACAGGGCGCGGCGTTCCGCTGTGGATGCGTTTGCCGCGGTTGAGATCGACGCTCGGGTATTCAATGCGTTCGTGGAACACGCCCTTGAGCACGTTTTCAAACGCCGCGCAGATCTTGCCGATATCGCGGAATGTCAGCGTACACTCGTCAAGCTGACCATCCTCCATCTTGCCGCGAACCAGCTTGCGGATCATCGCGGAGATCTTCTCCTGCGTCGGTTCGGGGATGGAGCGCACCGCCGCCTCCACCGTATCCGACAGCATCAGAATAGCCGCCTCAGCAGTCTGCGGCTTGGGGCCGTCGTAGCGGAAGTCGTTGATATCCACGTTCTCCTCGCCCATCTGCTTGACCGTCTTGGCGTAGAAGTACATCGCAGCCGTATCGCCGTGGTGCTGCTGAATCATGTCGATGATCGGTTCAGGCAGGTGATGTTTACGCGCCAGCACCACGCCGTCGCGTGTGTGCTCGGTCAGGATGGCTGTGGATACACGCGGATCGGTCTTATCATGCGGATTTTCACCGATCTGGTTCTCCTTGAAATACAGCGGACGCACCAGCTTGCCGATATCATGGAAATACGCGCCCACACGCACCAGCACCGCATCCGCACCGATGGCCTCCGCGGCAGCCTCCGCAAGGTTTGCCACGATCATGGAGTGATGGTAGGTGCCAGGGGTTTCGATCATCAGGCGGCGCAGCAGCGGATGATTCGGGTTGGACAGCTCGATGAGCTTAGACGGCGTCACCAGATTGAACGCCGCCTCCAGAATCGGCTGCAAGCCAACGCACAAGATCGACGCGGCAATGCCGCCCAGCAGCGCGTGTCCCGCCAAGCTGAGCGCACCAACCAGTGAACCCGATGTGAGCGTCTCCACGCAGAGCAGCACGGCAAAGTCCACCGCACTGACGATCAGCCCGGAGAAAAACACGTTGACGCGCGCCGGATTGCGGCGCATCAGATAGATGGAGAGCGTACCGCTCACGCAGGTCATCAGCAGCACGCTAAGCATCTGCGAGGTTTCCAGTCCCGGCCCGGCAACGGTGAGCAGCGTGATGAGCATGGACATCGCAAAGTTCACCACATAAGCCGGGCGCGTTCCCAGCAGGTTCACCGTCAGCATAGCAGCCAGCATCACCGGCATGGCGTTCACGCTGATATACTGCCCCACCAGCATACAGAATGCCAGCGTCAGGCCGCCGACAATCAGCAGCACATACGCGCAGTGCCGCGCCTGAAACATATGCGGCGCAAAGAGATGGATAAACAACCCCGTTGCCGCCAGGATCAGCGCCAGCACCACCGCCGCGCCGATGTACAGCGAGACGTTCATACCGTCGCCCTGAAGCAGTCCCAACGCATCCAGCACCGCAATCTGCTCCGCGCTGACGCGGTCGCCCTTGACGACGATATTCTGTTCCTGCTTGTAGACCACAGGCTCCACCGCGTCATACGCCTTCCGGCGGTTTTCCTCCGTCGCCGTCTGGTCAATCAGCATATTCGGCTTGAGGCAGGCGCGCAGCGTTGGAATGGCGACGTTGTACCACAGGTCTGTGCGCGTGTTGTAGGCGACGATCTGCTGAATGTTGTTGATGGCGTCGTTGATCTGTCCCTCCGTGATGGTGGAAACCAGCGCCGTGCGCGCAGCCGAGGTCACGCTCTGGTAGAGCATCTCAAAATCATGCGCATCCGTGTTCATCAGCGTGCGCATCTGATAATTGCTCAGCTTTACAGCGCTGAGCATATCTTGGGCCTGCGCATAGTCCTCATCCGTAAAGGGTTCCTCCCCACGGCTGCTGCGGATCTGTGCGCCCAGCTCACGCACGGCGCGCAGCTCGGAAAACGCCGCGTCCAGATTGACCATCACGGTATCGGAGACGGTATCATCCTTAAAGTACACGGGCGAAACCATCTCCGAAGCCACCTGCCTGCGGCGGTTGGTGGAAATCTCATCGACAATATCGCGGCTGGCTGTAATCGTCTGCGGTGCCACATCGCCCACGCTCAGATCATACTGTTCCGGCGAAATGGTTAAAAAGCAGATCAACAGCAGCACCAGATACGTCAGCGCCGCAAAAAGCGACATCTTGACGCGAAAGCTCAGCCCGTCAATCCATCTCGTTTTTTTCTTCGGCGAATCTTCCATCCGCTCTCTCCTCCTTTGCGCGAAGCGCGTGCGCGTCATACGCGCGTACAATCGCCTGCACCAGCTCATGGCGCACCACATCCTCATGCGTCAGCTGCTGCACGGCGATATCCGGCACGCCCGCCAGCACCTCCACCGCTTCCAGCAAGCCGCTCTTGCGGCCGCGCGGCAAGTCGATCTGCGACGGATCACCCGTGACCACAATTTTAGAGCGGAAGCCCATGCGCGTCAGGAACATCTTCATCTGCTCCTGTGTGGTATTCTGCGCCTCATCCAGAATGATGAACGCATCCGACAGCGTGCGGCCGCGCATATACGCCAGCGGTGCCACCTCAATCACGCCACGCTCCTGCATGCGCTGGCACGTCTCCGCGCCCAGCATCTCGAACATCGCATCATACAGTGGGCGCAGGTACGGATCGACCTTCTGATTGAGATCACCGGGCAGGAAGCCCAGCTTTTCGCCCGCCTCCACAGCCGGGCGCGTCAGCACGATGCGCTCGACCTCCTTGCTCTTGAGCGCGGTGACCGCCATGGCCATGGCCAGATACGTCTTGCCCGTACCCGCCGGGCCAATGCCCAGCGTCAGCGTGTTTTTTTTGATGGCTCTGACGTAAGCGCGCTGTCCCAGCGTCTTGCAGCGGATCGGCCTGCCGCGGAATGTGGTCGCCACCACCTCCTGAAACAGCGTATCCAGCTCCTCCAGTGCGTCCGTCTCCGCCAGATGCACGGCATACTGCACCAGCGCCGTATCCACCCGCTCGCCCCGGCTGCACAGTGCGCCCAAGCGGGCAAGCACCGCCTCTGCGCGGTCAACCGCCTGCTCGCGCTCGCCCTCCACGATGATTTCACCACCGCGCAGCGCGATATGCACGTTCAAAAGCTGCTCGAGCAAGCGTACATTTTCATCGCCCGTGCCAAACAGATTCTGTATCGCCCCGCCGACGGCGGGCTCTCTCATGTCCTGTGTCAAAGGCCTATGCCTCCCGTATCTTCCTTCTTACTGGGCTCTGCCCGCGATGGCCGTCTCATATTCCAGTACAACCGTCGCATACACGAACTCATCATCTATCATACAATAATTTACCCATTTGTCAAGAATCAACACGCCGTGCGGGCATTGTTCTTTGGCAATTTTCTCCGCCGCGCCCTGCGCCATGGAGGCCGCATCGCCCCGGTCTCGCGCAACGGTATATTCCACGGTCTCCGCATACGTCTCAATTTCCCGCCATACGGGCAGATACAGCCCCACCACAGCCTGCCGCTCACGGCTCACATCCTGCGAGGCAAAGGGCTGTACATTGCGCACCACGCGCGTATGCCACGGCGTGCGCAGCGTGACCCGCGTGCGCGTATCGCCCGTCTCCACCGTGTGGGTCTGTTTCAGGCTCACCTTCGCCTCCCCCCGCGCATACACGCGGGCGCTGACCTGTCCCTGTGCGCGTACAGGGCGCACCTCGCCTTTCTGGGTGCGCTCCTCGCCCCGGATGAGCACCTGCCCCTTGACCACAGCCTCGCCCGGCTCCACCTGCGGGGTACCGCTGGCCGCGCTGATGCGTGTAATAACGCCCGGCTGCGCCGCCACCACATCCAGCCCGCTGCCCGGCACGTCCACACGCTCGCCCAGCACCGCCTGACGGCAATCGCAGATCAGCGTGCTGCCCGCATACCGCAGCCCCACAAACGAAAGCCCCGGAAGCCGAAGCGCCAGTTCGGCGCGCAGCGCGTCCGTGGAAAACGCCGCTTTTCTCCGTCCCGGGCGCACGCCTGCCTCTTTCAGCGCCCGCCGAACCTCCGCCATATGCTCCTGCGCGTGTTCAATCCGCACAGCGAGGATCATCCGCCCTGATCCCCAAACCAACAGCACGCCCAGCAAAAGCGACAGCGCCAGCATCCAGCGCCGCCGCAGGAAGCGCACCGCACGCACCGGCAAACTCGCCCGTTCCTCCTCCAAGCACCAGCCAAAGCGCACACACAGCGCACGCAGCGGCTCAAGCTGCCATGCCCGCACCCGTACCTGCATGCGCCGCGCACCCGTTCGCCGTGCATCCGTCAGCAGCAGCCCGTCCGCCGCCGCCATCCTGAGCAGCTTTTCCAGATTGACGCCCTCCACGCTCACCGTCACCTGCACGCCCTCTCACCCCTCCCGCTGCGCGGGGCTGTATGTGGCTGTATCGATCTCCTCACCCACAATCATCGCCGCATCTGCCGATAATTCCCGCAGCGTCAGCGCACACCCCAATACGCTGAGCAGCCCGTCCCGCGTCTTGAGCCGGATGCGCTCTGCGCTCAGCTCCACCACGCCGCGCTGCCCCTCCACCAGCACGCTGCTCCTGCCAAAGACCGTCACCCGTGCGCCCGACGTCAGCGCATCCTCCGGCAAACCGGTGCAGAGCGCCATCCTTCGGCCTCGTTTGCCCATGTACGCGCCTCCCTTCCGTCGTCTATGCACGCAGTCTATGCCCTGTGCGCACAAAAAAACACCTGAGCCGTTTCGGCTTCAGGTGTTGATGCGTCAATGTGCGGTGCGCAGGATGTTCTCCTGCCCCAGCGCGTACAGGCTGTCATACCCGACGACACGCTTGATATCCAGCGAAAGCTCAAAATACGCCTCCAAGCTGGCGCGGCAGCGGCTCAAGTGCGCATTCATTTCTGCGCAGGCCGCCTCTCGGGTCATCTCCTCACAGGGGAGCCCCAACAGGCGCATATGGTGCGGATTGATAATCAGCAGCACATAGAACATATGCTCGCCGCTGTTTTCAAAGATGTTGCGCAGCGCGTTCTCCAGCCGTTCCCGGCCATAGCGCCACACCTCTGCCAAGAAATAATCGCCCTGCGGCAGACGGAACGAGGACATCACCACCGGACGCGCGGCATCGATCTCCTGAACCTTCAGGGAGCGCATACGCTCGTTAATGCGGCTCTCATCCATCGCAGCGCCGCGCAGCAGATCGCAGAAGAACTCTCCCTGCATCACGCGCGTCAGATCGTCTACCTGCTTCATCTGGCGGGCCGCATCGCGGGAAGAGAGCGTGCGTCTGGCGCTGCTGATCTCCCGGCGAAGGCGTGCCTCATCGCGTGCAGTTTCCATGCCCAGCATCTCCGGGCGGCGGGAAAGGTAGGCGAAAAACTGCTTTCCCTCGCTGACAGACAACAGGGACGACACCGCATCAAACCGTCGATGGCTCAATTGCTCGATGCCCTCCTGTGCGCTGGCCGCAACCGCAGGCCGTTCAAACCCCAGATTTTCCCATTCGGAGAAATGCTCATAAAGCGAGCGGATTTCCTCCTTATCGGAAACCAGAAGCAATCTGTACATGGTTCCTCCCGTGCTGAAACAGCATCCTTCATTCTTTAAAAATATGTAAAGTACATAGATATGATATATTATAGAGGAATTCCCCGCCGGTGACAAGCGAAGAAAGCCCTTTCCGCCAAATTCAATCAAAATCCCCCAAGAAATCATTTTGTTCCTTGGGGGATTCTTTCATAATCCGCAGAATTCCAGCGCTTCGCCGCTCACCACGTCTTATCCAGATAGGCCATGCGTGCCTTGATCCAGTTATGCAGATATTCCATATTCTCTGCATACGAAGCGCCCGTCTTGATGGCGCGCGTGCTGTGGTTGAGCACACGCCAGCGCGTGAAATTCATTGCTGCGGAAGCGCTCAGCTCCTGCGCATACGCCTCCAGCGATTTGACCTCCGCGTTCTCTTCAAACGCACGCTCGCCTACCAGCACTTCCAGCAGGGGGCGCAGCTCGCCGGTATAGACTTCATGCACAGCCTCCCGGAAAGCGGGCTGCTTGTACAGCGCCGGCCACCACGAATAGTCAAAGCCCAGACGCCCCACGCCCAGCCCTTCCGGCGCGGCTACGCTCAGGTTGCCCGCGTGGGCAAAGTTGCCCCATGCGCTGTCGTAATCCCAGACCGGCCCAGCGTACAGCAGGGAATCCACCGCATCGCTGTCCTTGAAGAAATACTGGCTGCTCTTGTTGCCGTCGTAGTTCTTGCAGACTTCCTCGATCATGTACTTGCGCACCAGAGACTGCTCGTCCGCAATCTCTGTATAGTGTCTGCCCGTCTGCGTATCTACGCCATCATCAGCAAAGATGGCACGCTCGAAGCTGTTGAGCAGCGCCTGCGCATATTCGCCCTGCGCGGCGCTCATCTCCTCCGGCTCCTTGACCACGACAGGCTGACCGCGCTCCGTCACCACGCCGCTCGCCTCGTCCGCATAGCGCTCCTGATACTCCAGCTCAAACAGGAAGCCGCCCGTCACATCCTCCGGCTCCCGCGGCCATTCCACGCCCTTGCAGGTGCCTGCCACATATTCGTTCGTTCCGTAAGGCTCAGGCTTGCCACCGCGCTCGATGAACGCCTCGTTCGCCGCCTCAATCAGTGCTTCACTCTCCGCGATATCCACACTGCCGGAGGCGATGGTCACCTTGTCACACAGCAGATAGCTCCCGCGGTACTCCCCGTTCACATACAGATCAACGCTGGCACACTCCGGCGTATATGGCAGATCCAGCGCACGGGCGAGCGAGAAGGTAATTCTGTTGCGCAGCAGCGAATTCTCGTGCTGATTGGCCAGCAGCACAAACCGCTTGCCTTCGCCCATGCCCAGCAGCGACGCCTTCTCCTTCAATTTGACCTGATAGGACTTCTTCTCGTACACGAATGTCGCGTTGCCGTGTCCCTTCATCATATCCAGCTCTGCTTCCGTCACGTCGCCGCCCGCCGTGACGATCTGCATACTGCCCTTTTCCTTATTGCCCTTCTTGGCATGGATATGGTCAAGGCTGCCCGATTCCGTGGCGATATGCACCGCCGGGAGATTCTGGCTGACCATTACCGTCACCTTGCCGCCCTTTCCGCTCAGGCGCAGCACATCGCCATCTTCCAGCGCATCAATTGTTGCGCCGTTCTCCAGCGTCTGTCCGTCAAGGGAAATGCTGTTCACGTCCTCCAGCGCCAATTCCAGCGGCTGTCCCGCCATGTAGGCAGGCAGAAAGAGATACCGGCCGCCGTTGCTCTTCTCCCACATATACACCGTACCGCCCACGCCGTCCGCACGGCGCACGCCCACCTGCTCCGCCCATGCGCCGCTCACCATGCACAGCAGAAGCATTCCCAAGATTCCCGCGCCCATCCATTTTTTCATGCTGCATTTCCTCACTTCAGCTTATCTGCAAACAAACCGCCGCCTCCCATTTGGAGACGGCGGTCTGCTGTCTGTTACAACTGTACGTTCAGGCTGTCCGAGGCAATAAATCCCCAGCCATCCGACTCCTTAACCATGTACCAGCCGTCGATCACATCATACACATCCACGCGCTCGCCCGCCTTCGTCTTGCGAAGCTCCGGGTACTTGCCGCCCGGGCCGGTGCGCACCTCTACCTTGGCATCGACCGTCACCGAGGCCATAGGCTTCGCGCCCGCGTATCGACCGTAAAAGATGCTGTCATAATGGCGCACACTCATAGGCACATATGCCGCCGCTGCGCCGCGCAGATTGATGATGTAGTAATCGTCGTAGAAGCCAATGACCGGATAGGAGGTCATCTTGCTCAGGGAGCCGACCTTCTTGGCCCGCGCATCCGGCGCGATATAGGCCGGAACATTGCTCTCCATAAGGGTGATGTTCAGGCCGTTCATCACCACATAGTCCTCATTGATCCAGCCCGACTTTCCGTTCAGCTCGACCGCATAGAAGCCGTCCTTGCGCATCCCCTCTTCGCGGCAGGACAAGCTCTTGCCATGCTCCACGCTGCCCAGCTTGTTGCTGTTGGTACGCGGCTCCGACCAGACGCTCGCGCTCTTGCTGATGACCGTCACATGAGCCCTGTCGCCGCCGCTGGAAACGCAGCCGTCCGCGCTCTTGTAGCCGTTATAATCGCCCACATAGCTCGCCAGCGAAATATTGCCATATTTACGGCTCTGCACCGTCTTACCATGCTCGCCATCAGCCAGCGCCGCAGTTCCCCACGGCGTCAGCGCAAGCGCCGAAGCCACCATCATCATTGCCAAGAGGATTCTGGCCAAAACACGATTTTTCATGGATATTCACTCCTTTGAAGTTTGTATATCCATTAGACGACGCGCCCGCAGCATTTCTTGCAGCTTTCCGCTAGTTTTAGAAAATTTTTCTTACGCAGCCGGTGCAATCGGTGCAGACGACTCATCTGGTACATCAGCATCGGCCTGCGCGTCAGGCGAAGCGGCCTCCTCCAGCGCATCGGCGTCTGCCTTTTCATCCTCATCGTTAAAGACAAGGTTGGAGTACAGCGCCTGCATCCGTTCATCGGGATAGTGTTCATCAAAGTAGGCCTCCAAGCCGTTGCTCGGCGGCACACCCTCGCGGCGCTCCGTCCAGCGCAGCACGCACAAGCTGGACATCACGCAGTCAAACACCATGAACACGACCAGACCCATCGTCAGCGGCTTGCCGATCTTATTGGGGATCTTGAGAATGGCCTTCGCCAGACGCGGATACAGCTCCTTGATCCAGATCACGCCCAGCACGCCCCAATAGATAGAGTACAGCAGGCAAATGCGTCCATTCAGATTAAAGGGAAGGTGCGAGTAATCCCACGACACGGAGCCTGTCAGCATCTCCTGCACGAACGAGCAGACGTATTCCACCACGCTGCCGATCACCATGCCGCCCAAGAAGGATAGGAACTTCGATCGGTTTCGGAAGGGATACAGCGCCAGCGTCAGTGCCCACGCGCCGATGCCATACACGGGGTTGAACGGGCCGTAAATCAGCGCCACGCGCGGCTCAATCGTGCCATTGCGGATAAAGCACCAAATGCGCTCCACGATAACGCCGGCAAAGCAGCCGATGAAGAATACCCAGAACAGCTTGTAAAACGACTTGCCCTGAGCAAAGTGGCGCATCCGCTTTTCGGCAGCGTCGATCTGTGCATTCGTCGGCGCAGGATTCATGATGCGCTTTTTAGCACGCTTGCGCGTCACGCGCATGATCTCCTTGAGGCGTGTCTCCGCCTCATCCAAAAACACAGTCTCCCCCGCCATATACAGGATCATCTGCTCGCGCTCTTCTCGAAGCTCCTGAATGTAGTGCTCCGCCTCCGTGCAGATCCGCTCATGCTCCTCCGGGGAAAGATCCTGCGTTTCCAGCGTATCCAGCAGTACATACAGCCTTTCCTTGCGCAGCGCCGCCTGCTGGTAATTATCGCGCATGGTCATAGACTCCGGTTTCTTGATAGATTCCAGCTTTTTGTTTTTGCCTTTTTCCATCGTTTTTCCTCCCTCCCGCTGCGTTTCGACGCAGTTCGTCACTGTTTAATTCACGAGAAACTGCCGTTTTCCTTCTGTCTTTCCATTGACCTGTGCAGAAAAATTGATATTCCCCGACGCCTTACAACCTGAAAACAACGCTCATCTTGTTCTCAAAATAATGTTTGTTCATAAAAATGGAGATTAATAATAGAAGCTATTGTTCGTATAGCAGCACTCTTCGAGAAGGAGTTTAAGCATTAAAAATCCGCAAACTCTGAATAAGACTGACACAAGAATCTGCCCTTCCCGCATCATCCTAAAGCCGTAATATATCCCTTCCTATGGAAAAGGCGTCATCCCCATCTGAGATAACGCCTTAAATTCTCTCTTACGCCCTCTCTGCGCCGTCCGCCTCATCCGCAAACCCCTGCCAGACAGGATGCCCCGGATACGTCAGCGCTGTTTCCTCGCCAGTCAGCACGCGCAGTGCGCCAGCAGCCATGGCCTCCTGCTCAAATTCGCCCGGATAAGCCGTCACCGGCGCAATCCAGCCGCAGCGGCGTTGAATGTCCGCCAACACATCCGCAAAGCGCAGCAGACCGCCGGTGAGCACGATGCCATCCACCTGCCCCTCCAGCACGCAGGCCATGCTGCCGATCGCCTTGCAGACCTGATAGATCATCGCCTGCCAAACGCGCGTCGCCCGCGGATCACCCGCATCCACCATCGCGTGAATCACGTCGGAATTGGACGTGCCGAAGTGGCTCGTCAGGCCGCCAGCTTGGCTGCATAGCCGCTTCAGCTCCTGCGCCGTGCAGCCGCCCATCGCGCCGATCACATCCGTCACCGCCATAGAGCCCATGCGCGTCGGGGTAAACGGCCCCTCGCCGCCGCCCGCATCGTTGCCGTCAATCATGCGCCCATGGCAGTGCGCCGTCACAGAAATACCGCCATCAATGTGGCAAACAATCAGATTGCAGTCCTCGTAGCGCTTGCCGAGGCTGCGCGCATGGCGGCGTGCCGTCTCCTTGAGGTTGAGCGCATGGCAGGTCGCCTTGCGGTATACGCCGCGCACGCCGGTCACACGCGCCAGATCGCACAGCTCATCGACCACCGGCGGGTCCATCATCAGCATCAGCCCGCCGTACTCATCGTGCAGCTCCTTCGCCATCTGCACACCGAGCATGGACGCATGGTACAGCCCGCCCTTTGCGGCACGCGTATCCTCCACGAGCCGCTCGTCAATGGCATACACGCCACCCAGCACGGAATAGCTTCCGCCGCCGCGTCCTACAATCGCATCTACGCCGTGCAGATCAACGCCCCGATCGTGCAGGAAGCCGCGCACCACCTCCATGCGGTACGCAAGCTGGTCGTTGATCGTGGGGAATTTCAGCAAAATCGAGGAATCGTGGAACGTGTCCTCCGTAAAGAGACACCGATCATTTTCAAACATGGAGAGCTTCGTCGATGTGGAGCCCGGGTTGATGACCAAAATGCGGTACGTTTTCACCAGATTGTCCTCCCAATCATTCGCTGTGGGGCGCGTTACCGCGCATATCGCATATAGTATACCACGCCTTTCAGGGAAGCGCAAATTCGGCACGGCGGCACCTGTTCATATCCTTATGCTGTTTTGCATCTAAACCCTTTTACACCATTCTCAAATCAAAATAGCGCAAGCAGATATGTCAGTTTAATCTGAGTACAGTATTCCTCAAATTGAAACTACGCTTTTTCAAGCCTTCCCCTTTGGGGAAGGTGTCATCCCGAAGGGATGACGGATGAGGTCTGCGTTGGGACTGCGATTCCGGGAAACTCGCATAGTCGCGCTTGGCGCTCCTTGCGATTTCCGACCTTCCGCCTGCTTGTTTCGCCCACTGGGCGCGGCAGGCTCCAGATTCCGGGAAACTCGCATAGTCGCGCTTCGCGCTCCTTGCGATTTCCGAC
>JAXJLD010000176.1:0-28713 GCA_036297385.1 Christensenellales bacterium
CATGGAGAACAACCTGACTTACACGAGGAACGGAGATTACCTGATTCCCGACCTGAGCCTGAGCGAGCAGCCGTCGAAGCCCCTGGGCAAGTACGGCAGGATGCGCAAAGCGTACCTGAAGGAACACCGGCCCATCCTCTACAACCAGCTGCTGATGAGCGAGAAGCTGTACCCACACCTGCTGGAAATCGACGAGACCGCACAGAGCCGTCTGGAGCAGCTGATGCCCCAGCTGGCGGCGGCAGCGGGCGCGACGGAGCAGCTGAAAGCCAGCGACCCCATGAAGTGGGTGGGTCTGATGAACACCTGCAAGGCCCAGGCCGAGGAAATCCTGATGGCGGAGCTTATTCACAGCTGAGTTTCTTCCTCTCCGAAAACGAACAAATCCGAATCATAGACGAAGCAGAGAATGTGAAAGCATCCTCTGCTTTTTCTTTTGCACAGGCTGACATCGACCATGTGCTGCGGCTGGGCGGCAACACGGACCGCCAGAGGGAGCGTGTGGTTGCAGCCTTTGAAAAGCAGAAAACCACCGCCGAATTCGCAGACATTCTGAAAAATCTGTATCACGGCGGCAACGGGATCGGCAGCGTCACCGCATGGTATGCCGAGGACGGCATCCATCTTTCCCACGGCAAAACAGCCCGTTACGACAAGTCCGCCCAGGTCATTTCCTGGGAGAGCGCCGCCGAGCGTATCGGCCAGCTTTTGCAGGATGGCCAGTTTGCCGCCAATGTGGAGCTGACCGAGGCGGCAGGCTATGAACGCTCCCTCCTTGCGGAAAAGTTCTGGAATCTGTACCACGATTTCAGCGAGGAAGCCAGAGAAGCCGGGTATCTGCCCAGCCTCGCAGGTAATCCGGGTCGTGGTTTCCCGGAGGAATCCGCATGGCTTGCCGAACAGCTGAACCGCCCGGAGTTTCGCCAGACCCTTGCGGAAGAAAACGCCGCCTTCTGGACGGCCTACCAGCAGGACCGGGAGTTGCTGCGCTTCCACTACCACAAACCGAGAGAGATTTGGGAAAACCTGAAAGACCTGTCCCTGCCCCGCACTGCCTTTACCTCTCAGCTGATGGAAGTACCTGCGGTCAAGCAGTTCATCACAGAGGACGAGATCGACGCAGCCATGACCAGAGGCAGCGGATTTGAAAGTGGTAAAGGCCGGATTTTCACCTTTTTCCAGAACCCCCATACGGACAAAGAAAAGGTGGATTTTCTCAAGAATGAGTACGGCACTGGCGGCCACTCTCACGCCCTGTCCGGCGCTGGGGGCAGCTGGGAAGATCACGATGGAAAAGGTCTGCACTACAAAAAGGATGGCTGCCCGGATGTGCATTTCACATGGGAGAAAGTCGCCAAGCGGATTACCGATCTGATTCAAAAGGGCCGCTATCTCACCGAACAGGAACAGGCGGAGTAAGGGACGATTTTTCATCCCCTCGTGTATATTATGAGGAAAATCGCAAAAAGGGTGCTGATGGCATGACAAGCCCATTTCAAAAAACATGACAAGGCGTTTCAGCGCAAAACAGCGTAAAATCTTGGATGAATACGGCGAAAAAATCAGCCGTTGTTCTATATTTTGTCACAAACGTATGGTATAATAGAGGAAATAAAAAAACATGACACTCAAAGTAAACATTTATGGCGAATCGCTGTCTGTGGGGAAGCATTCTCACTGTAACTGATATACAATATTTACGGAGGTGATCACTATGGATCAAATTAAAATCGGAAAGTTCATTGCTTCACTCCGTAAACAAGCGGATTTAACCCAAGAGCAACTGGGCGAAAAACTTGGTGTAACCAATAAGACTATTTCTCGTTGGGAGAATGGAAATTATATGCCGGACATAGAAATGCTGCAACTGCTTGCAATGGAATTTCATGTCAATATCAACGAGATATTAGCCGGGGAAAGAATGTCTGATGCTGAGTTCCGAAAAAAAGCTGACGAAAACATTATTGCAGTTTCTAAAAGCAGTGCCTTTTCATTTGAAGAGAAAAAGGCATATTTCAAGAAGAAGTGGCGCAAAGAACATATAGCACTGTTTGTTCTTTTAGGTATCATCCTTTTGTTGTCCGTACTTCTGCCAATTCTCTTTGGACGAATAGAATTTATTGGATTGGCGCCGCTTGTAGGATTGATTGAGTATGGGTATCAAAACAATAAAATGATGATCTATGTAGAACACAATTTATATGATTAGTCCGACTACAAGAAAAAACATGACAGATTGGAGGTAGGCACATGAGCATCCTTAATCAAAATCTGCTGACACTTGATTTTTGGCAGGACACGGTAACATACGGCAAGCAGACCGTCCCCATCGGCACGATTGGCTGTGCCGCACTCAATATCACCGATGAACAGATCGCAAAACTAACAACGCTTTGCCAGCCATTGACCGAAGTAATTCTCATGCTCGGTACGGGCAATGTGGATGTATCTGTGTTCCCCGCGGCAGAGAAAGCTCTGTGGAAGATTATCTGCTTTTTGCAGAAAACAAAGCCGTTCTCGTTTCTGGACTTAGCAACGGACGAAAAAGAACTGCACCGGCTCTTTGACGAGGAACACATAGAAAATATCGTTGCTTACATCAAAGCATTGCAGGAGATCGGCGCAGCAGCTTCTTTTGATGATAAATACCGTCACGCTGTAGGTGTTTTGAAGCTGATACAGGGAATGTCTCAGCTTGGAAACACGCTGAAAATATTCAAGGGCGGCATGATTGACTTTGCCCACAAACTCCATGACAGCCAGCGCACACCGGACGGATATGCCGCTACTTTTGCCGAGCATTTTCCCAAAGACGAAACATTATCTCCCGACAATTCAATGTGGATGCAGTTGACCAACACTACGATGCAATATGTGTCCGCTGTCATGCCGGAGAAAACAATTCCACAGCTTGTGAAGCGTATGCACTACGTTTCTTTTGTGGGTATGTTCCGTTCCGATTTGTTTGAGGGATTGTGTGTCGGTCATGCACCGAGGAAATGTCCCATCTGCGGCAGATGGTTTCTGACCACCGATGCAAGGCAGACCAAATACTGCGGAGGACTTGCGCCGGGGGACAAGCTCGGACGCACATGCCGTCAGATCGGCAATCTCAAAGGCAGAGAACAGCGAGAGCTTGCGGACGATCATCCGATTAAGGCGATTTACACACGCCGCATGAACACGATTACGCAGTATCTCCACCGTGGCACTCTGGATGAGCAGACAGCCGCTGTGATGAAAGAGCTTGCGAAAGATAAATTGGAACGTGCGATTTTTGATGTTGCCTACGCCAAAGGCAATTATGAAAAAGAAATGGAGCAGACGGCGCTGCTGAATGAAGCAAAGAGAAAAACTTGAATATGGAGAAACAATTATGTTCTATAATGCAAAAGAGAAAAAGTTGAATCTGTATAATACGCAAATTGACACTATTTCTTTCGGAAGCGGCAAGAAAAAGCTGATTATGATTCAAGGACTGAACACCCGTGGCATTAAGGGTGCTTCCGTATCACTTGCATATATGTATCGTCTTTTTGCCAAAGAGTACACGGTGTATTTGTTTGATCGCAGACCGGATGTTCCTGAGGGTATGACAGTACGAGATATGGCTTCGGATGTTGCTGTAGCGATGGATACATTGGGAATTACGAATGCTGATATATTTGGTGTTTCACAGGGTGGAATGATTGCACAGTACCTCGCCATTGATCGTCCCGACTTGGTAAACAAATTGGTGCTTGCCGTCACGCTGTCCAAGAACAATCCTGTTGTCGAATCGACAATCGAGAAATGGATTGCATTGACTGAACAAGGAAATATGAAAGAGCTTGTGGAAGATATGGCAATCCGTATGTATTCCGATGCCTATGTAAAGCGATATAAACCGTTTATGCCGTTGCTGACTGTCATGCAAAAACCGAAAGATGTTAATCGTTTTATAAAATTGGCAAGAGCTTGTCTTACTTGTAATGCTTTTGAGGAATTACACAAAATTCAATGTCCTGTCTTTGTAATCGGTGGTCAACAGGATAAAGTGGTTAGTGGTATAGCTTCGAGCGAAATTGCAGAGAAGCTCGGTTGCGAAATATATATGTATGAGAAGTTTGGGCACGCCGCATATGAAGAAGCCAGGGACTTCAACGACAGGGTATATGCCTTTTTGACCGGCAAGGAGAACAGTTAATATGAACGTACTTGAATACGGAAAAGAGAATCAACAGACAATTATGCTTTTGCATGGCGGCGGTTTATCTTGGTGGAATTATAGCGAAGCTGCTGAATTGCTGAAAGACAGATACCACGTCATTCTCCCAATTCTGGATGGTCATGCAGGAAGTTCTCGGAACTTTACCAGTATTGAAGATAACGCAGAAGCTCTATTGCAATACATAGATGAACATTGGGGAGGACATATTTTTCTGATAGGCGGTTTGTCTTTGGGTGGACAAGTTTTGGTTGAAATGTTGGCACAGCGTCCGTCCTTTTGCGAATATGCCATTATCGAGAGTGCCTGTGTTATACCCTCAAAGCTTACGAATACTTTGATAAAGCCGATGTTTGATATGAGTTTCGGACTTATCAAAAAAAAGTGGTTTGCTAAACTGCAATTCAAGTCGCTGAAAATCAAGTCAGATTTGTTCGCTGATTATTTTGAGGATACCTGTAAAATATCTAAGCAGGATATGATCGCATTTATGAAAGCCAATACAAGCTATTCCTGTAAAGAAGAAATCAGCAGGACTACAGCAAAAGTAACCGTTGTTGTCGGCGCAAGAGAGCAATCCAATATGATTTCGTCAGCCCGAAAGCTGCATCAAATGATACCGGGCAGCACACTGTTCATCAAAGATAAGCTGTATCATGGCGAGTATTCTATCAATCATCCTGCGGAATACGCCGAATACATCAATAGCTTATAAGAATATTCAGAATTTACTGAGAGGAGGTGCGCCTAATGTCCGAAGAACGCTTCTGGAATACCGATGAATATGTCAACACAGCGAAATTTACTGTGCAGGACGGAGCTATGACCATGCGACAGGCAGGGCGCATCTTCCTTCTTGATCCTGCGCCGCCCAAGGTGGAGGACATCAATAATTACATCATTTCCGCTGTCCGTGAAAATGATCTGAATTACTTTACATACTTTCTCCATCACTACGAGCCAAGGCTGAACAAGCGAGTGTACCGCTTTCTGCTGACCGAGGGCATTGACAGATATGACCCTCTGCGTTTTCTGGATTACAAGTTCAGTTGTGTTCTTGCCATGTTGGAGTGTTTGCCGAATTACGCTCCCGACAAGGGCGCAGACTTTCTGACCTATGCCCATTACTTCATCGGCAACGCACTTCTGGATTGCCGCCGACAGGAAGAAGTCGGCTCATTCAAATCGCTGGACGAATACAAAGCCGCCCGTGGCATTGCATGGCTTTACAACAATTCCGGCAAGAGCGCAAAGGAAGTCATTGCTGAATGCGCAGACGAGCAGAACTGCACCGAAGAAACTGCCGCCGAGTATCTGACCCTTGCAAGGCAGAACCGCAGCCGTGTTCCGTTCTATTCGACCATGCAGGACGAGGACAGCGAGGAAACGGGCGAGGATGTTACCCGTGACGATAGCTGGAACTATGCGGATATTCTCTGGAACGGTGTTCGTGCCGATGCGGTGCAAGCAGCCTTTGACAAGCTAAGCCGAAAGGAAAAGTTCTTCCTTGAAAAGAGAAACGCTATCTGTATGAATTGCGGACGGGTGATGCCTTGGGACGAGCGTTATTCCTTTGAACAGCTTGCCACCGCTTACGAGTACAGCACCACCAGCGGCGCAGAGCGAGCTTACAAAAAGATCGTGGACAAGCTGACAGGACTATTGGTGGATGCCGGTGTTCTCGGTGTGGTGGAATTGAAGCTGACCGACAAAAACAAAAAAATCGCCGCCGCTGCATACGAGTACAAAGCAGTACATCGGTATGCCAACAACGACGATGAATGGGGCGAAATCCGTTTTGACTTTTCTGCCGGAACTGCCGAGATCGTAAAACCGGCAGACGGGGATATGAGCAGAACGAATATCTTTGCCAAAATCGCAATCCGCAAAATTCTGGAGTTTTCCATAAACGAGCTGCCGAAGAAATTGACGATTCCCTTTGAGTTGGAAATGGAGAAAGTACGATGCGAGGGTTAGTCGCTGCGGCGGGTTTTTATATACCTCTTGCGCCCCCGTTGACATCGAAAATCTTTCCGCATGGCTACAAGATTTCCAATGCCAACTACACCCGAACAGCCGGATTTTGCTCATGGCAAATTCCTTGTCTTTTGTAGCTTTCAGCCCACAAAATCCGCCTGTTCTGCTGCCGCTTGAAACTGTCTGTCCGGTACGGTGACAGCCCCTTTCCAGCGTCAGCGGTCGCAAAAGGTATAACACACTAGACTTTCCAAGGAAAATCGTGTGCCAACAGGGATGCTGCTCGCCCCTATTGGAAACCCAGAGCCAAGGGATTTCACCCCTCTGGACACCTCATATATTTTCCTCGAAAACGGTACCCAAACTGTAAAAATGCAGTTTGATACATTTCCTCAGAAAATACAAACAGGATTATTTTCTGAACCAATGCATCAGAAAATAATCCTGTTTCGATGCTGCGGCTCAAGCAGGAGAACCGAATAGACATCGGAAATGACCGAACAGACAGGAATCAACATTTCTCCATTTTCGTTTGCTATAATAATACCAGCAAAAACAAAATGGAGGATAACACATATGCAAGCGATTAAAACCATGGAGCTTGTTAAGCGATACAAAAATCTTACTGCCGTGGACAAGCTTCATTTAGAAATTCAGCAGGGTGAATTATTCTCTCTGCTGGGTGTGAACGGTGCAGGAAAGACCACTGCCATCAAAATGCTTTCCTGTCTGACCATTCCTACTGAGGGTGATGCCATGGTGGGCGGCTACAGCATTACCAAAGAGCCGGAGCAGGTAAAGCGGCTGATCGGTGTATCGCCACAGGAAACGGCAGTTGCGCCGAACCTTTCCGTGAAAGAAAATCTGGAGCTGATCTGTGGCATTCACGGTTTTTCCAAAGAAAAAACGGAAGCAAAGATTGGAGAGCTTTCTCGGCAATTTTCCTTGGATACCGTTTTGAAGAGAAAAGCTGGTAAGTTATCCGGCGGTTGGCAGCGCCGTGTCAGCATCGCCATGGCACTGATTGGTGAACCGCAAATTCTATTTTTGGACGAACCTACCCTTGGCTTGGATGTCATTGCAAGGCACGAACTTTGGGAAGCAATTTGTTCGCTGAAAGGCAAAGTAACAATCATTCTGACCACACATTACATGGAAGAAGCCGAGGCTCTTTCTGACCGCATTGGCATTATGAAAAGCGGCAGACTTCTTGCAGTAGGAACGGTAGCAGAACTGAACGCAATAGCTGGAACAAACGATTTTGAAACAGCGTTCGTTTCTATTGTGAAGGAGGATGCTGCGGTATGAGAATGATGACTTTTGCCAAAAGATGTTCAAAAGAGATTTTGCGTGATCCGATCAACCTTGGTTTCGGTCTGGGCTTCCCTTTGGTTTTGCTGGTACTGCTTAGTGCGATGCAAGCTAATATCCCCGTGAGCCTGTTTGAAATCGACACACTGACTCCGGGCATTACCGTATTCGGACTATCGTTTATGACTCTGTTTTCCGCAACACTGATCGCAAAAGACCGGGAAAGCGCCCTCTTGCAGAGATTGTATACTACTCCGCTTACGGGATTTGACTTTATCATGGGTTATATGCTCCCGCTATTGCCTATTGCTATCGGACAGGTTCTGATCTGCTATCTGTTTGCGATTCCGTTGGGGCTGACTGTCAGCGCAAATATCGTGTATGCTGTCATCGGCATCATCCCTATGGCTGTTTTCAATATTTCTTTGGGACTTTTATGCGGTAGCGTTTTTGGTGTGAAGCAGGTTGGCGGTATATGTGGGGCATTGCTGACCAATCTCTCTGCATGGCTTTCCGGTGTGTGGTTTGATCTGGAGCTTGTGGGAGGGGCATTTGAGAAAATTGCCAATGCGCTGCCCTTTATGCACGCAGCCAAATTGGAAAAAGCACTATTCAGCGGTAATTTTGAACTTGCAGCAACGCACATTCTACCCGTTTTGCTGTATGGTGTATTGATAACGGTTATTGCCGTATTCTGCTTTCTCAGGCAAATGAAAAAACAGTAAGGATTGAGGAGATGAAATATAAGCTCATTATCGACAAAAACGCAGAAGAAGAAATTATAGCAGTCGTTCATGCTCCTTCTTCTCTAACACAGCAAATCGAGAACCTTGTCTGTAGTTATTCCGGTGAGGACTACATTATGGGATACAGGGATGATGAGATACGGAAACTGGCATTTTCAGAAATCGAATGTATCACCATTCTTAACAGAAAAGTGATTGCCATTGATACAGGCGGTAACCACTTTTCGCTCAAAGACAGGCTTCGTGATTTAGAGGATTTCCTACCCTCTTACTTTATCCGCATCAACAAATCAACCCTTGCAAATGAGCATCGTATTCTGCGATTTGATGCGGTGTTCAGCGGCGGTGTGGATGCCGTATTTCAATGTGGCTATCGGGAATATGTTTCCAGACGCTGCTTTGCGGAAATCAGAAGGAGGTATGAAGGAATATGAGAAAATTTGTTTTGGAGTTTTTGCGCCGAGGTTTTGTAGCTTGCGGCATGGGTCCCATCATTTTAGCGATACTCTATCTGATTTTGCAACAGACCGCTGCCATAGATACTCTAACCGTAAATCAGGTCTGCATTGGAATCTTTTCAATAACCGCACTTGCTTTTATTGCAGGCGGTATGAATGCCATTTATCAAATCGAACGGCTACCCTTGATGGTGGCAATTTTGATTCACGGTAGCGTTTTATATATCAGCTACCTCGGCACTTATCTACTCAACGATTGGCTCGTTTGGGGTGTAATGCCCATTGTAGTTTTCTCGGCTATTTTTGTTGTGGGCTATGTCGTGATTTGGGCGATCATTTATTCCATAACCAAAAGGAGTACGGAAAAACTCAATGAAATGTTAAAGCAAAAACAACAGAATCCATAAAACAGAAAAACTGCTGCAACTTCCATCCGATAAGGGGATGGAAATTGCAGCGGTTTGTTCATTATGAACACTTAGATAAAAATAAGCCAAATCAACTTGCTCACGATATGGAACAATGCGTGCCCCATCATTGCATAAACAATCCCATGCTTGCGATACAACCAACCGAATGCAAGTCCGAATCCACCGTTGAGCAGGAAGCAACGGAATAAGATCAGAGGTGTCAATATGCCAAAAATACTAATTGTAGCCGGCAAATGTCCTGCGGCAAAAAGAAGTGCCGCAACAATGTTTGCAACTACGAACACACTTGTTGGAATGTTCTCCTTGTCGAGTTTCTTGAAGAACAATTTCCACACAATAAAGGCAATCAGCGACATAAAGAACAACCGCAGCATCACTTCCTCTATGATGCCGCCGTACAGAACAGATGCAATCACACCGCTCACGGTCAAACCTGCGACATTAGCAGCTTGAATGCCGTCAATCATACTGCCAAATACCCAATGGTCAAGACTGAATACAATACCACCGACTACGGAGATTACAAACGTAACAATTAAGCTTCTTTTCTCAAATTGAATAGGTTTCCAGAGCCCGATTTTATCTGCAAGAATATAACCAAAGAATCCACAGAATAGTGCATAGCCTACCGTCTGCACCGCAGCAACCACAATTAAAATATCTGTGCTTCCAAGCTCGGCAACCACTTCGGCAATTATTTCCTCAGAATAGGTGTCTAATTGACAAAAACCTACGAAAATTCCTGCAATAATCGCAATCGGCAAAAGGCAGAGGGCGAACAATAACGGTTTCTTATATTTAGACATTGTTTGCACCACCCTTTTCTGCGTATACTTCAATGCACAGTCCATTATGTCCGCACTTCGGACAAGTCAGACGGCGCATTTTCAGTGTGTGGTACGCCCAAAACAATTCCTTGAAACGGGGACTGAATACCTCGTGACATTCGGGACAAATATAGGCAACATGCTTGAAATAATAGATCGAAACCGCAATGCCCCACGGTATTGCCACACACGCCCAAATAGCGAACAGCCACCAAAGACCGTTAGTAATCCATAAAATAATAGATGTCCATTGTAGTGCGGTTACGGGGATGCCTGTAAGCACCATGAGCCAACGCATCTTCCTTAACTTGTTTTTGTTTTTCATTACATATGCTATATCACCGATAGATTCAACGGAGAAATTTTCAACTTCTTTCAGCTCACGTTTGATGTTTTCAATGATACCGAGTTTTTTCTGTCCTTCAGCTATTTCTTCCCGAAGTGCTTGCTCCTGTTGATCCAGCAAAATGGAAATTATCTTTTCCGGATGTTCCTCGGCGAACAGCTCACCGATACTGTTGATTGGAAGACCCGCTTCACGCAAGAAGCAGATAATCCGCATCCGCTTCAGATCATCTTCAGAATAAAGACGGCGACCGCCCTCCGATAGTTCGCTGGGGACGAGAATGTTTCTCGAATCATAGTATTGCACCGTTCTCACAGAAACGCCGCAGAGCTTTGCAATTTCTCCAGTTGTGTACTTTGACATAGCTTTCACCTCCTTACGCTGCTTATTTTACATCATTACGCAGCGTCACAAGCAATACCTTACGCAAGGGGATTTTTTCAAAATATATAAAAATGTTTGTCTTTCATCGGCTATGCGATTTTTAAGCCGCCCATAGTCTGCACTATAGACGGCTCAAAATCAATTATCCAATGGTTTGTATTCCGTTACAGTTTTCAGATATGTTTCGGGATCACCGTTCAAAATTAGGTCAGCATACTCCAAAGGAGCATTGTAGATCAGATAGTCAAGTTCTGAACGTTCGTACATATTACGGGCAACCTCGTTCTCAACGGCAATGGTATCAATCGCAATCATGCTGCCATCGGTGAATTTCAGTTCCACACAGCAGTTATCGAAGTTGTATTCGCAGGAAATCAGTTTTTTCATAGGGTTTACCTCCAAAATTGTATTGTTTGGAAGTTATGTAAGCGTGGGTTTTGTGGTGGTATCTTTAAGTTTGGGAAACCCCCGTTTCCCATTTGCTGACAGCCTTATCCGATAGGAAGAGCTTTTCAGCCAGCTCTTTCTGGGTATAGCCCTTCTCCTTGCGGCGTGCCGCTACGAATGTGCCGAATGCCTTTTTGTCGATGTCAAACATGATGGGTCGCCTCGCTTTCATGCTCCCATTGTATCCGATCACGGGAAAAACGGCAACCGAAGCGCAGTAGAATGGGCGCTGGAGATGGGTAAAACGGTAGGAGAGTGCAAAAAAACGCCGCTGTGCTCTGCGTTTTTGCAGAGATACAGCGGCGCAGATTTGCGGTTTACATGGAGATGCCGTGCTTGACCCGGTCATGCTCCTCGGCGCGTTTGGCGTTGTTGAAGCGATCCAACGTGCCCACCAGATAGCCGGTGATGCGGCGGATGCGGTGGAAAGGCTGCTGCTGATAATGATAGGCCAGTTCCACATATTCGCCGTCCACGCGGACGTCGATGGAATCCGGCTCGCGCCCGTACAGCTCCGCGCCGCGGGCGATGTAGGCGTTGATTTCCTCCTGCGGCAGGGTGCCGCCGGTGACATTGACCATGCACATGGTAAATCCCTCCATATTTCAAATGGCTTGCAAAACGATATCTTGTGTCGGTTCTAGTATTATAGCACAATCTGTTGGGATGTAAAGCGAAAAGTTTGCTGCCTAGCAGCGAAATGGCCTGCAAAAGGGAGAAACAAAGCCGCCAACGCTTGAAAATTGGCGGCTTTGGGTTTGTGACCGCGCGGGGATGAAAGCCTGCGCGGCGATGGAACGGAATCAGGCTTTTGCCGCTGATTAGCGGGCGACGTAGCCGATCTTCTTCATGAACTTTTGCAGCGTGCGCTCGGCGAGAACGCCGGCGCGCTGCGCACCCTCGCGGTACACGGACTCCATGTACGCCTTGTCCTTCATGATCCGGGCAAATTCCTGCTGGATCGGGGAGAGGGTGTCGATGGTGACATCGGTGACGGCGGTCTTGAGGTCGCCGTAGCCCTTGCCCTCAAAGGAGGCAGCTACCTTCTGCACGTCCTCGCCCGTCAGCGCACTGATGATGGACAGGAGGTTGGACACGCCCGGCTGGTTCTCCGGATCGAAGCGGATGCAGGCGAGGGAGTCCGTCACGGCGCGGCGATACTTGCGGCGGATGACATCCGGGGTATCGAGCACGCCGATGTAGCTGTCCTCCGCGTCGGACTTGCTCATCTTGCGCAGCGGGTCCTGAAGGCTCTGCACGCGCGCGCCGACCTTGGAGTAATAGCCCTCCGGGATGGTGAACACGTTGCCGTATACGCCGTTGACGCGCTGGGCGATGTCGCGGCAGATCTCCAGATGCTGGGTCTGATCCTTGCCCACGGGGACGAGGTTCGCCTGATAGAGCAGGATGTCACCCGCCATCAGCACCGGGTAGGTGAACAGGCCGCAGTTGATGTTGTCCGCGTGCTTGGCGCTCTTGTCCTTGAACTGGGTCATGCGGCTCATCTCGCCCATGTAGGTATAGCAGTTGAGCAGCCACGCCAGCTCGGCGTGCTGATGCACATGGCTCTGGAAGAAGAGCACGCTCTTCTGAGGATCAAGGCCGGAGGCCAGCAGAAGCCCCAGCATCTGCATGGCGTTCTGGCGGAACTTGGCCGGCTCCTGACGCACGGTGATGGTGTGCAGGTCGGCTACCATATACAGGCAGTCGTATTCATCCTCCAGCAGCTTCCAGTTGCGCATGGCACCGATGTAGTTGCCCAGCGTCGGCGTGCCGGTGGGCTGAATGCCGGAGAGGATGCGCTGCTTTTTGACGGGGGTTTGAGTCTGTTCCATTGAGCGGAACCTCCTTTGAAACACAATTCAGGCACAATAAAGCCGATCAAACGCGCCTCATAGACGCGAAATCAACCGATGAATAAAACCATTGTAGCACAACCGGACACATTGCGCAAGTGCGGCGGGGCGCATGGCGGGTATTGCGGAAAATGCAGACTTTTATTGACTTTTTTTAGGTGCGGCAGTATACTAAGAACGCTGTCGGCCTTGGGGCCGATGTGGAGTAGCTTTGAACCTGCAAGAAGGAGAATATATGACGGATACGGAAAAGAAGCGCGCCGTGGTGCTCATCCCGGCGTATAAGCCGGATAAACGGCTGATTGAGCTGACGCGCGAACTGATTGTGGACAATGGGCTGGATGTGCTGCTGGTGGACGATGGCGGGCAGGAGGCGTATGCGCCCATCTTTGATGCCTGCCGTGAACTGGGCGCGGAGGTGGCTGTTCATGCGGTGAACATGGGCAAGGGCCGTGCGCTCAAGACGGGCATCAACGCCGCGATGCTCAAATGGCCGGACATGGCGGGCATCGTGACCGCCGATGCGGACGGCCAGCACACCCCGGCGGACATCCTCCGTCTGATCGACGCGCTGCACGAGCATCCCGATAAGCTGGTGCTGGGCTCCCGCACATTCACCGGCGAAGTGCCGGCCAAGAGCCGCTGGGGCAACCGCATTACGCGGCTGGTGTACGCGCTGGCCAGCGGCATCCATGTGAGCGATACGCAGACGGGCCTGCGTGCGCTTCCGGCATCCTCGCTCCCGGCGATGGCGCGTATTGATGGCGAGCGATACGAGTATGAGATGAACGTGCTGCTCAAGCTGCGCGATCTGGGATTGGGCGTGTTTGAGGTGCCGATTGAGACGATCTACATCGACGACAACGCAGGCAGCCACTTCAATCCTGTGCGCGACGCGATCAAGATCTACATGGTCATTTTCAAGTATCTGTTCTCGTCAATCCTTTCCTTTGTGATCGACTATGCGCTCTATTGGCTGTGCTTGGGCGTGTTCGGCTTCTCTGCGCTGATCAGCTATGCGCTGGCGCGTCTGGTGTCCTCGCAGGTGAACTACCACCTCAACAAGCACACGGTGTTCGGCGGACGGGGCGGCAAGGGCGCAATGCTGCGCTATTACGCGCTGTGCGTGACGCAGGGTGTGCTGGGCGCGGCGCTGGTTCAGGTGCTGCCGGGCATTCTGCCGCTTTCGGCGGCGGTCATCAAGATCCCGGTCGATCTGCTGCTGTTCATGCTCAGCTACTTTATCCAAAGGGACTATGTGTTTAAAAAATAAATGGCTATTCGGAAAAGAAGCGTAAAAAAACATCGGAATCTCGTCAAGGCGCGGCGGCGTGTGAGGATGCGCTCCGCGCTTCTTTTGACGCTCGGCGTATTTGCGCTGACGGCGCTGGGACGGCGTTTGCTGGCGCTTGCGCTGCCGGGCGGCGTGCGGACGCTGCTGGAAGCCCTGCTGACCGTGCTGGCCTTTGGCGGCAGTGCGTATCTGGGGCTGTGCGTGCTGGACGGCGACCACAGCAGTCTCGTCCCCCTGCGCAGGCTTAGCCGTGCGCAGATGCTCTGGATGGCGCTGCTGGGCGTGACGGCGGTGTTCCCGATGGCGCTGATTGCGGATCTGATGGACGCACTGCGTGGCGCGGCGGAGACGGTGCCTGCGGCCATTGCACCCGCAAACGCAGGTTTGCTGGTCAAAAGCGTATTCATCGCGCCGGTATGCGAGGAACTGTTCTTTCGCGGATACCTTGCCCCGGCGTTTGAGCGGGATGGGCAACTGCGTGCGGCGGTGGTGACCTCGGTGTGCTTTGCGCTGGTGCATCCTGCTGCATGGACGGCTCATCTGGCGCTGGGCATGCTGCTCTATGGCGTGAGCGCACGCACGGGCTCTCTGCCCGCGGCTATTCTCGTGCATATGGCCTGCAACCTGACGATTTTGACGCTCGGCGCACTGGGCACGTCCGGTCTGCTGATGGGCTGGTCGCTGGCGGCGTGCATCGTGAAGGTGCTGGGATGTGCGGCGTTTGCGGCTGTACTCAAACGCGCGTATACGGCGCGTGAGACGGAGGGAACGTTTGAGCTTCGGGCGGCAGACGGCTTTTCGCGGCGGGAACGTGCATGGCTCGCCGCCGCCTTGGCGGCGCTGCTGCTGGCGATGATGCTGGGAGGCTGACAAAAGATGAACATGGCGCTTGTCTGCATGGGCAGGCTGAAGGAGAAATACTGGCGCGATGCGGCGGCAGAGTACGAGAAGCGGCTTTCCCGCTTCGGCAAGTGGGAGACGATTGAGCTGCCTGACCTGCCGGAGCCGAGCCATTCCTCGCCCGCCATCGAGGAGCAGATCAGGAAAAAAGAGGGCGAGGCGATTCTCGCCAAGCTGCGCGAGGGCGATGTGGTCGTGTGCCTGTGCATCGACGGCAGGCAGATGGACTCCGTGCAGCTTTCCCGCAAGATCACGGAGCTGGTGGATACCGGGCGGCGCGTGGTGTTCGTCATTGGTGGCTCGCTGGGGTTGTCGGAGGATGTGGTGCGCCGCGCACAGGTGAAGCTGTCATTTTCACCGATGACCTTTCCGCATCAGCTTGCACGCATCATGCTGCTGGAGCAGACGTACCGCGCACTGAAGATTGCGGCGGGGGAACGGTATCACAAGTAATGTCGCGCATGAACCGGCGCGAAGCGAAGAAGAGGTTGGGGACCGGAGCCTGCCGCCGCCTGCAGCAGAAACAGGCAGGCGGAACATCGGAAATCGCAAGGAGTGCGTTGTGCGCCTGTGCGAGTTTCGCGGAATCGGAAGAGAACCTCATCCGTCATCCCTTCGGGATGCCACCTTCCCCAAAGGGGAAGGCAAGCCCATCCGTCATGCCTTTGAGATGCCACCTTTTTCTTTGAGGAAGGATTTTAAGAACGCAGTTTTGGAGCGAGCCACGCGCCGCCGGACGCGGCGCTTTCATTATTACGGAGGGAATACAATGCATTACGATTTTGATCTGGTCGGCAAGATTGGCTCGATGGCGCTGATTCGCCGCGAGGATGCCGACATCGACTACAATATCTTCTCGCGTCTGGGACATGAGCTGAAGCCCGGCATGATCTGGGTCACGTCCGGCGCGGCGGAGATCGGTCGGCTTGACTACATCCGCCGCACGGGGCATGAGCTGACGTGCGACAGCGTGGACGCCAAGACCGACTATGCCGCGCAGGGACAGACCATCCTGATGGAGCAGTACCGCCGGTTTATCCATCAGGAGTACTCGGTGCGTCAGGTGCTGGTGGAGCATCAGCACTTCAATGACAAGTATAAGCGCGAGCATATCCGCAAGCTGCTGCTGCGCGCCAAGGATCAGGGCGCGATTCCGATTGTCAACTACAACGACCCCGTGTCCGATGAGGAAAACCGCAAGTGGGAGCTGTCCCATCTGTATAAGGACAACGATGAAGTTCACGAGTGTGTGGACAATGACGAGACGGCGGCTGTGATCGCGGGGCTGGTGTCCACGCGCGTGCTGCTGATTATGACCTCGACAGAGGGCATCTACGCCGATCCCAAAGACCCGTCCACGCTGGTGCGCGACGTGCTGGCCCCGGATGCGGAGCAGCTTGAGCGCAAGGTGCGCAAGCTGCAGACGTACTGCGTGGGTGCGTCCCGTGCGGGCGCGAACGGTGCACACGCCAAGCTGGAGTTTGCGCTTGGCCCGGCGCTGCGCGGCACGACGGTCATCATCGGTCACGGCCGTCACCGCATCAGCGATCTGGTGGAGGGCCGCGTCCCCTGCACGCGCATCGGCATTGAATGAGAAACGGAGAATTGACGATGAAAACCAATTATCATACGCATACCGTGCGCTGCGGTCACGCCGTGGGTACGGATGAGCAGTACGTTCAGGCGGCCATCGAGCAGGGCTTTGACGTGCTGGGCTTTTCCGACCATGTGCCGTGGCCGTATGAGAGCGGCTTCGCGCATCCCCATGTGCGCATGGCGGTGGAGCAGATGGACGAATACATCGCTTCCCTGCGTGCGCTGCGGGCGCAGACGGCGGGCAAGCTGGAGCTGCTCATCGGCTTTGAGTGCGAGTATTTTCCCGCATACATGGGCTGGCTGGCCGACATGAAGGCGGAGAAGGGGCTGGATTACCTGATCTTCGGCAACCATTACGAGGAGACGGACGAGGGCGGCTTCTACTTCGGCAACGCCGGCACGGCGGCACACCTGCGCCGCTATGTGGACAGCGCGGTGAAGGGCATGGAGACGGGGTTGTTTTCGTATCTGGCGCATCCCGATCTGTTCATGCGCCGCTATCCCGTCTTTGATGAGAACTGCCGTGCCGCGGCACGCGAGCTGTGTCAGGCGTGCAAACAAAATCACCTGCCGATGGAGTATAATCTCCACGACAGGTACAGGTTGGGCAAACTGAACGGCAATGGATATCCCAATGCCGAGTTCTTTGAAATCGCCTACGATGAGGGCGTGGAGATCATCGTGGGGCTGGATGCGCACGAGCCGCAGGAGATCGCTGATCCGCGGGAGTATAACCGCGCGATGGCGGAGACAGAGAGCTTCGGCGCACATCGCGTCATCCGTCTTGATCTGCGCTGAGGCACAGGTCACAGGTTTGGGCGAGACGGCGCACCTCGATGTGCCGGTTTTCCATGGGAATCCACTGCGCGGAAAAGCGCACAAGCTGTGCGCGGCCGTTGCGCCGCAGAATCCGCTCGCGCTGAAGTTCAGGCGAAATGACGCACAGAACGCGCAGGTCATAGCGCTCAAAGAGCAGGGGATGCAGGCAGTATGCGCCCTCGACGATGAGCAGACGAACGTTGGGCTCAATACAGACCGGCGCAAGAAAGCCCGCCTCGGGATGGCAGCGGTACGGGCGATAGCAGACGCACTCGCCGCGTGCAAGCGGGGCAAGTACCTCCCGGTCAAGGCGACCGACATCGGCGTTGGAGAGCTGCGCTTCAAAATAGCCGGGCGTGCGTGCGTCCAGCGGGATGGTGAAATCGTCCATGTGGACGACGGCGCTGTGGGAATAGCGCACAGCAAGCGCGGCGGCGAGCGTCGTTTTGCCGCTGGCAGCCATGCCATCGAGCGCCAATACGATGCGCTTGCGCTGCGCGAGCAGCGCGTCGAGCCGGGCTTCAAGCTCTGTGGTGTCCATGGGGATCGCCTCCTTTGAACTGCCAGTATAGCAGAGCGGACGTACAAAGGCAAGGAGTGACCCGAATGGAAAACGGTTTGACAATCGGGGCGGGTTGCCGTATGCTGAACATATCAATGCATGAACTGCAAGGAGGAAACATCATGCGTTTCTTAGATAGAGTGCGCGCGTCCCTGTCGCGCTTCATGGCTGGGCGCTACGGCGCGGATCAGCTGGGCATGACGATGCTCTGGACGGCGCTCATCATGTCGCTGATCGGCACGTTCTCCCGCGTGGGGCTGCTGACGCTGATGGCGGATGCGCTGCTGATTTTGGTCTTTTTCCGTATGCTCAGCAAGGATCGCTACAAGCGCCAGCACGAGAATCAGGTGTATCTGGAAAAGACCTACGGCGTGCGCCGCGCGGTGTCGGAATGGATGAACCGCGTGAAGAACGGCAAGAAGTATCGCTACTTCACCTGCCCGCAGTGCAAAAAGCGCCTGCGCGTGCCGCGCGGGGTAGGTAACATCACCATCACCTGCAAGGGCTGTGGAACGAAGTTTGACCGAAAGGCATAATACCAAAGCGGACGGCCCTGGGGGCTGCCCGCTTGTTTTGATGAAGGAGGCCCTGTGAAAAAGAGGAGCATGGTGCTTGCGGCGGCGCTGGCAGGCGCGGCGCTGCTGGCGGCGGGCTATGGCATGGCGAACAGACAGCGGTTTTTGCCGGAAGCTGTGTCTGAAAGCAGCTGGGTATGGCTGACGGGCGGCGCGGATGAGACGGCAATTCAGCCGCAGGCGGAGCGCGATTTTGTGCGTGCCGAGCTGACCTATGATGCGGGAACGCGCACGCTGCGCGGCACGCAGAGCGTGACGATCACCAACCGCACGGGCGCACCGCTTCAGGAGATCGTGCTGCGCGCGTACATGAATGGATGGACGGGTGCGAGTGCCGTGGTGAGCGGCGCAATGCTGGCGGGCGAGGCGATTCGCTTTGCCGAGGACGCGGACGATCCGACGGTGCTGCGTGCGGACTGCACGCTGGCTGCGGGGGAGACGGCGGAGCTGACCTTTACGGTGATGCTCCGGCACGCCAAGGACAGCGGCATTGTGCAGCTTCCCGTTCCGGCCCTGTGGGCGGACGGCGCGTGGCGGGCGGATGCCTTTGACGCGCTGGTTGATTCCAGCTATGCGGAAGCGTTTGATTTTACCGTGACGGTGGATGGCACGCTGGCTGCGCAGATGCGCGGCGCACGCGATGCGAGCTTTGCACTCAATCCGCAGGGCAAAACGCGCAGCCGGACGGCCTGCGGCGTGCGGATAACGGCCATGGCGCAGGACAGTAAACGGGCGAATACGCTGCTGGACTGCGCCGAGGATGCGCTGGAGTCCCTGCGGGGCGCGGGCCTGCCGTATCCGTTTGAAGCGCTGACCATCGTGCAGGCGCAGACGGGGCGCACGGATGGCCGGGCGCTGTCCGGGCTGATTGCGCTGGAGGCAGACGCGGATAGGGAGACGCTGACCCGGCGCATCACCCGGCTGATTGCGCGGGAGACGTTCGGCATATGGGTGGAGAGCGACCCGTGGAACGCGCCGTGGCTGAGCGAATCGCTCGCTTCGTGCGCGGAGATGCTGGCATACCGGCAGCGCAAGGGGCGCACGGCATTTGACGAACGGCTCTATGGCGAAATCGAGCTGTCCACCCGGCTCACCCGGCCTCAGGGCGTGACGGTCGGCGCGGGGGTGGCGCATTTCGGCGGCGATGCGGAGATGACGCAGGTGCTGCGCGATCAGGGCGCGGCCATGCTGCTGGGCATGGAGCAGGCCATGGGCGAGGAAGCTTTTTTGCGTGCGCTGACGCTGTATGTGGAGCGCCATGCGGGCGCTATGGCAGAGGAAGGCGACTTGGCGGCGGCGCTGGAGGAGGCGAGCGGCAGCAGCTGGGCGGGTTATCTCGCGGACGGGCTGCTCTCCTGACCGGAGGGCGCACACAGCACCAGCAGCAGCCCGGCGCACAGTGCGCCCAGCGCGGGATAGCCGCGGTCGATCAGCGGCCCGAAGCCGATCCCGGCAAACAGCAGGCAGGCCAACGCACCCATGCACACGCTCTGCCGCCGTGGAAGCGGACAGGCTGAGGCGAGCGCGTAGAGCATGGCGCAGAGCGTGGAGAGCGCGGCGGCATACAGGCAGGCGGCGACCAGCAGATAGCCGCCAGCGCCCAGACGGCGGCTGAGAAAGACGAAGGGCATGGGTTGATGCATCAGCGCGGGCAGGTGATGGAGGCAGACCTGTACGCCCAGAAACAGCAGCACGCCCAAGAGCAGCGTGAAGAGGGAGACGGTGCGCCGCCTTTCCCGCGCGGACAGCGGCACAAGCAGCGGAAGCACGCCCGCCAGCATGGCGGCGTTCAGCGCACCGTAGGCCGTGCCGTCGCACAAGGCACGCACGGGCAGATCGGGTGACATGGCGGGCAGGAAGCACGCCTCGCCTGCGGGCAGGCACAGCAGGCGTGCCAGCAGCGCGGGCAGCAGCAGCGAAAGCGCTGCGCCGGGGACAGCCAGACCGCCGTTGCCATTTGCGGCGAGCAGGCCGGAGAGCGACAGCGTCAGGAACAGGGTAAAGCCATAGGCATGGCGAAACGGCAGAACGAGCGCACCTAGCTCCGCACAGGCGCAGAGCATGGCGCCGCCGGTGAGCGCGGCGAGCAGCACGAACAGCCCGGCGCACAGCCTGCCGAAGCGTCTGCCCAGACGTGCGGTGCAGAGCTTCGGGAGCGTGGGGGCACGGTAATGTTCCATCTGTGCGGGCAGGCGCAGAAAGAGCAGTGCCAGCATCCCCAGCGCACACAGCGCCGCTGCCCACGCCATGCGCCCGTGCAGGGCAAAGAAACGAAGAAGCTCCCGACCGGACGCAAAGCCTGCGCCGACTGCACCGCTGAGCAGTGCCAGCGCCGTGAGAATGACCGACATCGTACCGCCTCCCTTGTCCTTCAAGGGTATGCGTGCGGACGCGAAAAAGAAGTGCGCCCTTTTCTTTTGGTTCGTTTCGCGGTATACTGATGCTTGACGACAACCGGGGGAGAGGGTCGGTATGTACAGGACGAATTATTGCGAGGTCGATCTGGATGCGATCCGCAGCAATGTGGGCGTGATGTGCGCCCGTCTTGCGCTGGGCGTGCGCTTTCTGGCAGTGGTGAAGGCGGACGGCTATGGTCACGGTGCGGTACAGGTGGCGCACGCGGCGATACAGGCCGGCGCGTCCATGCTGGCTGTGGCGATTCCCGAGGAGGGCGAAGCGCTGCGGCGTGCAGGCATCGAGGTGCCGATTCTCGTGCTGGGCGGCATGGAGGAGGCGGCGGCTGAAGCGGTGGTGGCTTGCGATCTGACGCAGACCGTGTTTGATGCGGCGGCTGTCCGGACGCTGGAGGCGGCGGGTGCGCGGCTGGGGCGCACGGCGCAGGTGCATATGAAGCTGGATACGGGCATGAATCGCATCGGCGTGCGCACCGAGCAGGAGGCGCGTGCGCTGACGGCGCTGATCGACAGCATGGCCCATGTTTCGCTGACGGGATGCCTGACGCATATGGCGACGGCGGATGAGGACGAGCGGGAGGACACGCTGCGCCAGCTCGCACGCTTTGACGTGCTGAGCGCGGCGGTGGCCTCTGTGCATCCGGGGCCGATCATCCGCCATGCGGCGAATACCGCGTCGATCTTCCGCTATCCGCAGGCGCAGTACGATATGGTGCGCGGCGGTATTGCGCTCTACGGTTATCCGCCCGTGGCAGAGGCGCAGGGGCTTCGCCCGGCTATGCGCTGGGTGACGCGAGCGGTGATGGTCAAGGAGATTGAGCCCGGCGAGCGGGTGGGCTACGGCGGGCGGTTTGAGGCGCAGCGGGTGACGCGGGTGATGACCGTGCCGGTGGGCTACGCGGATGGCTATCGCCGTGCGCTGTCAGGCCGGGGCTGTGTGCTGGTGCGCGGGCGGCGTGCGCCGATCATTGGGCGCGTGTGCATGGATCAGGTCATGGTGGATGTGACGGAGATTCCGGATGTGCAGGCAGGCGATGAGGTGGTGCTGCTGGGCGCACAGGGAGAGGCGTGCATCGATGCGCAGGAGATGGCTGAATGGATGGATACGATCAGCTATGAGGTGCTGTGTGCGCCGTCCGCGCGTGTGCCGCGCGTCTATCGCCATGTGTGAGAAGGAAGCGCTGCGGCGCGAGATGCGCGAACGGCGCAGAGCGCTTTCGGTAGAGGAGCAGCGGTGCGCCTCGGAGGCGGTATGCGCACACATCATCGCCAGCCCGGCCTATGTGCAGGCGCACAGTGTGATGGCGTATGCGGCCTGCCGGGGTGAGATTGACCTTTCGCCGCTGATGGAGGATGCGCTTTCGCGGGGCAAGACGCTGCTTCTGCCCCGATGTGAGGCGGCAGGCGAAATGACGGCGCGGCAGGTATCGGCGCTTTCGCAGCTTCGGCCCGGCGCATATGGCGTGCAGGAGCCGGATGAAACAGCGGCGATTTGGCTGCCGGAGGCCATTGACCTGGTGCTGGTTCCGGGCGTGGCGTTTGACTTGTCCGGCGGCAGGCTGGGGCAGGGCGGCGGCTATTACGATCGATTTTTGGCGCGGACGGCCGCACTGTGCGTGGGTGTGTGCCACAGCTTTGCGCTGCTGGCGGGTGTGCCGGTGCAGGCGCACGACCGGCGCGTTCACCGCGTCGTCACGCCGGACGGAATGAGAGTACAGGAGGAAACGACATGAACAAGAAGAAGAGAAAGCCGCTGCGCAGGGCAGAACGCTGGGGCAGCGAGGTACCTGCCGTGGCGGGCAGACTGGCTGCGCTGCTGCTGGCGACCGTGGTGCTGGGGCTGGTGCTCAGCGCACTTCAGGGCATCGGGGTGCTGTGGCTGCGCATAACGATTTCCGCGCTGATTGTCGCAGGTCTGCTGGCGCTGTACATGAACGAGGGGCTGGCGAAGGGCACGCGCGATGCGGCGGCCAGCCGCAGCTATGTCCATTTGCAGGAGGAGGGCGCGGCGCTGGAAAAGAAGGATGATGCGGCGTGCTATCATCCGCTCAAGGCGCTGTGCGGTGCGCTGATTGTGTTTGTTGTACCGTTTGCGCTGGCGGTGATCGTGGCGCTGTCGGCCAAGCCCTACACCTATGCCCTGCAGGATCTGCCGGGCTGGCTGACGGAGAGCTTCGCGGACCGGGCGGATGTGCTTGCGCCGCTGGGCGCATATGCGGTGGAGGCGCCCGGCATGAAAGCCATGGACTGGATGCGTATGCTGGTGCGTCTCCCGGAGATGCTGTTCATCCATTTCTTCAGCGATCCCATGCACATGAGTGTCTTGATTGACCGCCTTTCCCCGGTATTTATCCTCAGCTATCCGTTGACGTATGTCGCGGGGTACCTTCTGGGCCCGCGCACCAATCGCAAGCATGAAAAGGAGAACCGGCGTGCCAAGAAGGTGGCGGTACGCAAGGCGAGCCGGAGCAATCTGGCGCAGGAGCTGACCGGCGCACAGGGACAGGTGCATTATGGCCACCAGAAAGAGGAACATAAGAAGAAAGAGCTGATTTGATCAGCGGGGAGCAGGGTTGATTTGCCCTGCTTTCTCTGTTATAATGAAAAGACTGAAAAGACATTGAAATTGACATAAAGGAGCAGACTGTCCACTATGAGAATCATCGGCGGATCCGCGCGCGGGCGTTCCCTTGCCGCGCCGCCGGGCAGCAAGACCCGGCCGACGCAGGACCATGTGCGCGAATCGCTGTTCAACATCATCCGCTGGGATCTGCCGGAGGCGCGTGTGCTGGATTTGTTCGCCGGCACGGGTGCGCTGGCGCTGGAGGCAGTGAGCCGCGGCGCGAGCGAAGCAGTGCTGATTGATGCGGATCGGGACGCCTGTCAGGCGATCCGAAAAAATATGGAAACCTCGCGCCTCGGTGCGCAGTGCCGCCTGCTTTCCATGGACTACACGCAGGCGCTGACGTTGCTGGCGCACGAGGGACAGCAGTTTGACGTGGTATTCATCGACCCGCCGTACCGGATGGAGAATACCGGCGAGATGTGCGCGGCACTCTATGAGCGCGGACTGCTGGCAGAAGGCTTTTTCATCGTGGTGGAGCATCGGCGCGGTATGCCGCCGCTGCTGGATCTGCGGTTTGAAGCCTATGATCTGCGCCGCTACGGCGATACGGAAATCACGCTGGTGCGCCGCGCGGCGCACGGCGCGGAGGAGACGACATGATGCGCATGATGTACCCGGGCAGCTTTGACCCGGTGACGCGCGGCCATCTGGACATCATCACCCGGGCGAGCGCCCTGTGCGACGAGCTGATCGTCGCGGTGATGCACAACCCGGATAAGCGCGGCGCGCTGACGGTAGAGCAGCGGATTGCGCTGCTTGAAAAGGCGTGCGCACACCTGAAAAACGTGCGTGTGCTCGCCCACAGCGGCCTGACAGTCGATTGTGCGCGGGAAAACGGCGCGTGCTGTCTGGTGCGCGGCGTGCGCCCGCTGGGCGATTTTGAAACGGAATACGGCATGGCGCAGGTAAACCGGATGCTGGGCGGCGTGGAAACGATCATGATGCCCACCAGCGAGGCGTGCGCTGCCATCTCATCGAGCATTGTCCGCCAGATCGCTTCGTTCGGCGGAGACATTGACCATCTGGTGCCTGAGGGGCTGGCGCAGGAGATCTGCGCGGCGCTTGCAGGCGGCAAGGAGGAGGAACGCTAATGGAACGCAACGACCATGGAATCCCGCCGTCGCTGCTGGGGCAGGAGCGGCAGGAGCGGCCCCTGCGCCGGGAGCAGGCGCAGGCCGGCGCGGAGAGCATCGGCCAGACGCTGCGCGTGATTGAGGAGATCGAGCGCAGGCTCAGCGATGCATACAGGGTTCCGCTGCGCAAGAATATGTGTGTGGTGGACATGAGCGAGATGGCGGATCTGATCGGTCAGCTTCGCATTGTGCTGCCCAAGTCTGTGACGCAGGCGCAGTCCGTGCTGACCTCCAGCCAGCGCATCATCGATGAAGCGAAGATGCGCGCGGACAAGACGGCGGACGACGCGGATAAGATCTACAACGATACCGTGACCAAGGCGCGACAGCTCAAGGACGAGATTGAAACCGAGGCCGAGAGCTTTGACAAGGAGACGCGCCGCCGCGCACAGGAGGACGCAAACGCGATTGTCGAGGACGCGAACACCCGCGCCGAGCAGATCGTCTTTGCCGCGCAGCAGCAGGCGCAGAAGCTGGTGGATGAAAACGAAATCTCCCGCCGTGCGCAGGCTTACGCCATGGAGACGCGCGAGCGTGCCGAAAAGGACGCGGACAGCATCTACACGCAGGCGTGCGTGCAGGTGGACAAGATGCTCTCCGGTGCGGCGGCAGCACTTTCCCGCAGCGCCAGCGATCTGGCGGGGCTTCGGGATAGCCTGCTGGGGCAGGCACGCCAGCCGGGCGGCAGCGAGCCGATGTAAATGAAGCGGCTACGAGGGACAGAAAGGAATCACAGATGAACGAGAACAATACGCTGTACATCGTCGTACCCTGCTACAAGGAGCAGGAGGTGCTGCCGGAGACGAGCAGACGCCTGAAGGAGAAGGTGCTTGCGCTGCGCGCGCAGGGCAAGATCAGCGACAAGAGCCGCATCATGTTTGTCAACGACGGCTCCAGCGACGACACTTGGCCGATCATCTGCCGTCTGCATGAGCAGGAGCCGGAACTGTTTTCCGGCGTGAATCTCTCCCGCAACCGCGGACATCAAAACGCGCTGCTGGCGGGCCTGATGACGGCTGTCAACTTTGCGGATATGGTGATCTCCATGGACGCCGATTTGCAGGATGATATCAATGCCGTGGACGCGATGGTGGACCACTACCACGAGGGTTATGAGGTGGTTTACGGCGTGCGCAGCAAGCGCGACACGGACACGTTCTTCAAGCGCTTTACTGCCGAGGGCTTCTACAAGGTGATGAAGGCGCTGGGCGTGGACATCGTGTTCAACCACGCGGATTACCGCCTGATGAGCCGCCGCGCGGTCGAAGGGCTGGCGCAGTTCAAGGAGGTCAACCTCTTCCTGCGCGGTATCGTGCCGCAGATCGGCTACAAGTGGACGACGGTGACGTATGAGCGCGCGGAGCGCTTCGCGGGCGAGAGCAAGTATCCGCTTAAGAAGATGCTTGCCTTTGCGGCGGACGGCATCACGTCCTTCTCCGTAAAGCCGATTCGTCTGGTGCTGAGCATTGGCATTGTGGTGTTCATGGTGAGCATCGTCATGATGATCTACGCGCTGGTTTCCAAGCTGATGGGGCACACGTCCGCCGGATGGACGAGCCTGATGGGGTCGATCTGGATGATCGGCGGCATTCAGCTTCTGAGTCTCGGCGTGATTGGCGAGTATGTCGGCAAGATCTACAAGGAATCCAAGCATCGCCCGCGCTATATCATCGAGAGCGTGCTGAACAAGTAAAGCTGTTTGCGTTCTAAGAACTTTATTGGGCGCGAAGTGGTCTACGATTGACGTGGGTTCAATTTGAGTAAAAGGTTTTAGATGCAAAACAGCATAAAGCGACATAAGCAGGCGGACAGCCTGCTTTTTCATCGCTGTGAGAGGAGGCCGCGCACGGCGCGGAATAGGGCATGGACAAGACACACATCATAACGGTGGCGGCGCTGGGGCCGGACAGCGGCGAGCTGCTCACCATGGGTGCACTGGAGGCGATGAGGTGCGCGGATGCGCTGGTGCTGCGCACGGCGCAGCACGGCGCGGCACAGCTTCTGGAGCGCGAGGGGGTGCCGTTTCAGACGCTGGATGCGCTGTACGTGCGCTGCGAGGATTTTGACGAGCTGTGCGAAGCGGCGGCGGCGGCGCTTGTGCGCAAAGCGCAGGCCTGTGAGCGCCTGTGCTATGCGGTCAGCGAACCCGCTTCGGATGCGACGGTGCGCGCGCTGGCCAAGGCGCTGCCGGAGGGCTTTGCGCTGCGCGTACTGGGCGGTGCGACGCTGGCGGACTGCGCGGCGTGCGCAGTGATTCCCTTTGGCGTGAATACGGAAAACCTGCGCACCATCACGGCGCTGTCCGTATTGGAGATGCGCGTGCAGGCGGACAGCCCGCAGGTCATCACGGAGATCGACAACCGCTATCTCGCCTCGGATGTGAAGCTCTGGCTGGGCGATCTGTTCGACGACGAGACGACGGTATACTTTATGGAGAACGCGGCGCAGCCGGGCGCGGCGGCGCGTCCCATTCCGCTGTGCGAGCTGGACCGTCAGCCGCATTACGATCATCGCACGGCGGTGCTGGTGCCGCGCGTGAGCGTGTATGCGCGCAGCCGCGCGACGTATGAGGATTTCGTGGAGGTGGTCTCGCGCCTGCGTGCGCCGGGCGGCTGTCCGTGGGACCGTGCACAGACGCATCACACGCTGCGCACCTACATGATCGAGGAGGCGTGCGAAGCGGCGGAGGCCATGGATGGAGACGACGAGATGCAGCTTGCGGATGAGCTGGGCGACGTGCTGCTTCAGGTGGTGCTCAACAGCTGCATCGGTGCGGAGCATCGTGCGTTCACGGATCGGGATGTGACGAGCATGGCGGCGCACAAGATGATTACCCGCCACGAGCACGTCTTTGGTCAGGCCAAGGTGGACAGCGCGCAGGCCGTCACCGACGTATGGGAAAAGGCGAAGAAGAAGGAGCGCGGCGAGCAGACGGCGCTTGAGCGCGTGCTGGATATCGCACCCTCGCTGCCGGGGCTGATGCGTGCGCAGAAGGCGGTGCGCCGGGAGGCGCAGGCCAAGGGACAGACGCTTGCGCTGGACGGTGCGCTGAGTGAGGCGCGAAAGGCGCTGGATGCCATGGAGAGCGGGGCGGGCGAAGCGGCGCTGGGGAACGCGCTGATGAGCCTGTGTGCCGCGGCGCAGGCTGCGGAGCTGGACGCGGAAACCGCCCTGCGCAGTGCTGTTTCCGCACAGATTGAGCGCCTGCGCGGCGAGGAAAACGCGGCAAAACCCGAACGAAAAATTTGAAGAAAAGACATATTCCCTCTTGCATAGATGCAGAAAAGTATGTAAAATATGGGGTAGCTGTCTTTCGTCCGCCCCATCAGGGGGGGAACGGAGCGACCGTGTTTAAGGAGGAAATATCGTACCATGAATAAGAATGAACTGAGCGCGGCGATCGCCGCGAAGGCTGGTCTGACCCGCAAGGACGCTGAAGCCGCTGTTTGCGCCATGAGCGACATCATCGCCGAGAGCCTGAAGAACGGCGAGAAGGTTCAGATCGTGGGCTTTGGCGCGTTTGAGGTGAAGGAGCGCCCGGCGCGCAAGGCGCGCAATCCCAAGACTGGCGAGGAGATTCAGATCGGCGCACGCCGTTCTCCGATGTTCAAGCCGGGCAAGGCGCTGAAGGAAGCCGTTGAGGGCTAAGCCAAAAGCTAAAGCAGAAGAAAAGTCCCGGGAGCGATCCCGGGATTCTTTTTCTTTCGGAGCAAATGGCGCGGAAAGCTGTGCCTGATACTGTTTTCATTCTAAAAGCTTTATTCAGCGCGAAGCGAAGAAGGGGTTTGGGGATGAAATCCCCAA
>JAXJLD010000177.1:0-8781 GCA_036297385.1 Christensenellales bacterium
ATGTAGATGAGATACGCAAAGTTACTACAAAAAAGTGAAATGCGGAAAGATATAGTGATAGAATTGAGTTACAAGGGTTTTGGTTGAAGTGGCGATAATCCGTGAAGCCATTACAATCCCTGCCGAAGCCAAATCCTGACGCCGCTACGTTACTTGTTCGTAACCATGCCCGAAAATGCGACAAACGGGTACGAATAGCGAAACAAGGCTCTAAGGAATAGTGAGTTATCCATAACTCATGCGAAAAATCAGGTTACGGAAAAAGATTGCGCCGTTCCTCCCCGTTTTGCGTACCAACACCGGACTCTTCACCAACTAATTTTGAAACCCAAAAATTAAGGACAATGAAGAGTACATTTTCAGTAATCTACTACCTCAAGCGTCAGGTAGTGAAAAAGGACGGGACAGTTCCCGTCATGGGACGCATCACGGTGGACGGCAGCCAGACACAGTTCAGCTGCAAACTGACTGTCGATCCGAAACTGTGGGACACCAAAGGTGGACGTGTCACGGGCAGAAGCACGGCGGCACTCGAAACGAACCGTATGCTTGACAAGATGCGGGTACGCATCAACAGGCATTATCAGGAAATCATGGAGCGTGACAACTTCGTCACGGCGGAGAAGGTGAAGAACGCCTTTCTCGGACTGGAACACCGCTACCACACGCTGATGCAGGTGTTCCGCCAGCACAACGAGGACTACGAGAAGCAGGTGGAGGCAGGCATGAAAGCCAAAGGCACGCTGCTGAAGTACCGCACCGTTTACAAGCACATGCAAGAGTTCCTCGACATCCGCTACCATGTGAAGGACATCGCCCTAAAAGAGCTTACCCCGGCTTTCATCTCCGACTTCGAGATGTTCCTGCGCACGGACAAGCACTGCTGCACCAATACCGTGTGGCTGTACGTCTGCCCGTTACGGACGATGGTATTCATCGCCATCAACAACGAGTGGCTGACGCGCGACCCGTTCCGCGAGTATGAAATCAAGAAGGAGGAAACAACACGCAGTTTCCTGACCAAAGATGAGATCCGCCTGCTGATGGAGGGGAAACTGAAAAACGCCAAACAGGAATTGTACCGCGACCTCTACCTGTTCTGCGCCTTCACGGGGCTGTCGTTCGCGGATATGCGCAACCTTACGGAAGAGAATATCCGCACCTACTTCGACGAACACGAGTGGATAAACATCAACCGCCAGAAAACGGGCGTGGTGTCCAACATCCGCCTGCTCGACATCGCCAACCGCATAATCGGCAAATACCGGGGACTGTGCGGGGACGGCAGGATATTTCCCGTTCCGCATTATAACACGTGCCTTGCCGGTATCCGTGCCGTCGCCAAGCGTTGCGGCATCACCAAGCATATCACGTGGCATCAGAGCCGCCACACGGCAGCCACGACGATATTCCTCTCCAACGGTGTTCCCATCGAAACGGTCAGCTCCATGCTCGGACACAAGAGCATAAAGACGACGCAGATTTACGCAAAGATAACCAAAGAGAAGCTCAATCAGGACATGGAGAACCTTGCCGCAAGATTGAACGGCGTCGAGGAATTTGCAGGTTGCACCATCTAAAAAGAAAAGCCATGAAACGTGACACAATCATCATCGAGGACAAGGCAGTCAGCGTAACCGGTAACGACGTGTGGATGACCGCCACCGAAATAGCCGGATTGTTCCATACGACCGTCCCGGCAGTGAACGCCGCCATCAGAGCCGTCCGCAAGTCGGACGTGCTGAACGACTACGAGGTGTGCCGCTACATGCAGCTTGAAAACGGGCTGCACGCGGACGTGTACGCCCTTGAAATCATCATCCCGGTCGCTTTCAGGGTGAATACCTACAACACCCACCTGTTCCGCACATGGCTGGTGGGAAAGGCACTCTCACAAGAGAAACGGCAGACATACGTGATGTTCATACAGAACGGAAAAGCCGGGTATTGCTGATTGCACATACCCCATAAGACAAGTAAACGGGTAGCACCACAAAAGGTGTCACCCGTTTACTTTTTCATGAAACCGCCTCACTCCAGCGGCTTGCGGTAGTTCGCTTCCAGTACCCCGCGCAGCCCCGTTTCCGGGTAAAGCACCTTCCCTCCCAAAAGTATGAAGGGCAACACGCGGTTGTTGCGGTATTCCTGCAAGGTGCGCCGGCTCACACGGAGCAGTTCCGACACCTCGCCGTCCGTCAGGTAACGTTCCCCGTCCAGCGGAGGACGGTAGCTTTCCAGAAATGCGGACAGCCATTTCGAGCCTTTGCGCATATCCTGCACCACAGAGGCTATCGGCTCGTCTTCCATCGTAAAAACATCGTTGTTCTCGTTCATCATAACTTCGGATTCAGTGGGTGAATAAATCAAATCATCTGCCGTGCGGATAGAGCGTGCCGACAAGCGGTATCAGCCGCTTCACCTCCTCTGGCTTGTAATAGAACCTGCGGTTTATCTGCGAGTAGCCGATAAGCCGCCTGTCACGCAGCGTCTGCAACGTGCGCGGGCTTATTCTCAACTGCCCGCAGACCTCCTCGCCCGTGAGCCATCTTTCCATGCGCCCCGTGTCGCTTTTGCGCCTCAGGGCGGCGACCTTCTCCGAGAGTGCGCCGAATGCCGCCACCATCATCTCGAAAGTCTTTTTCTCGATAGATACTATTTCCATATTCATGTCATTTAGAGTTTGCCGCAAAGGTAACGAAACGGCATACAAGACGTATCGTTTTCCGCTGAAAGGCTGCCTGTTGCGCCGTTTGACCGGGTTACGGAGCCATCTTCCGCAAAAATCTTACGTGAGTCACGTAGTGAGTTGTTAAAGCCCCTTTTGTTTATTGCCGAATTTTGTCGCAGAAACAAAAAGAAAGGACTGAACATGAAAGTGATAACAATGGAAAGTTCCGCCTACAAGGAGATGATGGCGCAGATTGCGAACATCGCAGGGTACATCCGCGAGGCAAGGGACGAGAAGAAACGGAAGCGGGAAACCGAAGACAAGCTGCTTGACACGGCACAGGCGGCGAAGATGCTCAACGTGAGCAAGCGCACCATGCAGCGTATGCGCACCGACCACCGTATCGAGTATGTGGTGGTACGCGGAAGCTGCCGCTACCGCCTTTCCGAGATACTGCGGCTATTGGAGGACAACACAGTAAGGAACGAGGAAGGGACAATAGACACCCTGTTCCACAACCACACGCTGCGCACGGGCGGCAAACCAAAAGGAAGGAGGACATAGGTCATGGAACTGCTCACACGAAACAACTTCGAGGGCTGGATGCAGAAGCTGATGGAACGGCTCGACCGTCAGGACGAACTGCTGCTGGCGATGAAGGCTGAGGGGAAACAGCCCACTATCACGGAAAGCATCCGCCTTTTCGACAATCAGGATTTGTGCATGTTGCTCCAGATAAGCAAACGCACCCTCCAACGCTACCGCAGCGTAGGCGCATTGCCCTACAAGACGCTGGGCAAGAAGACCTATTACAGCGAGGAGGACGTGCTGACATTCCTTTCCAACCATATCAAGGACTTCAAAAAGGAAGATATAGCCTTCTACAAGGCTCGTATCCATAATTTCTTTCATAAATAACCCATTAAAACATTTTTCAGATGGCAAAGAAAAAAGACGAAAAGGACGTGCTGGTAGTCCGTGACGAGAAGACAGGCGAGATCAGCGTGGTAGCCGGGCTGAACGCGGACGGCACACCCAAGCGCACCCCCGCAAAAGCGGAGAACGCGCAGAGTTTCCTGCAATTCGACCGACATGGCGACGTGCTGGACAACTTCTTCAAGAACTTCTTCCGGCAGTGCAAGGAACCCAGCCGCTTCGGTTTCTACCGCATTGCGGCAGACCAAGCTGAAAATCTCTTAGAGGTGATGAAGCAACTGCTGAAAGACCCCGAAGCGAACAAGGAGCTGCTCGCCCCTCACAAGGTGGACACCTCCGACTATGAGAAGAAGGTGCAGGAAGAGATGGCAGCACAACAGACAGAGAAACAAGAACCTCAAAAACAGGAGAACATGGAACAACGGAAAGAACAGCAACAGGACAAATCCGAACAGATGCAGGGCAAACGTGGCTACCAGCCCATCGACGAGAGTAAAATCAACTGGCAGGAGCTGGAGGACAGATGGGGCGTAAAGCGGGACAACCTTGAAAAGTCCGGCGACCTTACGAAGATGCTCAACTATGGCAAGTCCGACTTGGTAAAGGTCAAACCGACCTTCGGCGGCGAATCATTCGAGCTGGACGCCCGCCTCTCCTTCAAGAAGGACGGTGAGGGAAACATCAGCCTCGTGCCGCACTTCATCCGCAAGGAGCAGAAGCTGGATGAGTACAAGGAACACAAATTCTCCGACAATGACCGGAAGAACCTCCGCGAAACGGGCAATCTCGGTAGGGTCGTGGACATTGTGGACAGGGAAACGGGCGAGATCATCCCCTCCTACATCAGCATCGACCGCAAGACGAATGAAATCACGGACATTCCGGCAAGCAGGGTGCGCATCCCGGAGCGCATCGGCAAGACGGAAATCACCACGCAGGAGCGGGACATGCTCCGCGCCGGACTGCCCGTACGCGACAAGCTCATCGAGCGCAACGACGGCAGAAAGTTCGTCACCACCCTGCAAGTGAACGTGGAGCAGCGCGGCGTGGAGTTCGTGCCGGGAACCGGCAAGTCGCCCCGTACCGCACAGACACAGGAAACCAAAGGCGACACATCGAAAAGTCAGGCGCAGGGCGGGGAAAATGCCGCACAGACCAAGAAGGAGCAACGCCGCAACACGTGGACGAACGAGGACGGCAGCATCCGCCCCATCAGCAAATGGAGCGGCGTGAGCTTCACCGACCAGCAGAAAGCCGACTATGTGGCGGGTAAAGCCGTGAAGCTGGAGAACGTGACCGACAAGCAGGGCTTCCATGCCACGATGTATATCAAGTTCAACCCGGAGAAGGGACGCCCGTACCGCTACGACACGAACCCTGACAATGCACAGCAGGTTGCTCCGTCCAACGAGAGCCGCACGCAGGTGGCGGTGAACAACGATGGCAAGACCAACGAGGCTACAAAGAATCTGAGAGAGCCGTTGCAGAAAGGTCAGACCAACCCGAAGGACGCCCGCCAGCAACAGCAGCAGGAGAAGCCGCAGAAGAAAACGGGCAAGGGCATGAAAATGTAATCCCGTGTCCGCCACTGAATCCAAAATAAAATCCAAAGTATCAACAAAAAAGAAGAAGACATGAAGACAATCATTGCAGAAAAGCCCTCCGTGGCACGTGAAATCGCCCGCATCGTGGGCGCGACAAAGAGAGAGGAAGGATATTTCGAGGGAGGCGGTTATGCCGTGACATGGGCATTCGGACACCTCGTTCAGCTTGCCATGCCCGACGGCTACGGCGTGCGCGGATTTGTCCGTGACAACCTCCCGATTATTCCCGACACATTCACGCTCGTCCCCCGTCAGGTCAGGACGGAGAAAGGTTACAAGCCCGACAGCGGCGTGGTGTCGCAGATAAAAGTCATCAAAAGACTGTTCGACACAAGCGAACATATCATCGTGGCGACCGATGCCGGACGCGAGGGAGAGCTTATCTTCCGCTACCTCTACCACTATACGGGTTGCACCACTCCTTTCGTGCGCCTGTGGATCAGCTCTCTCACCGACAAAGCTATCCGCGAGGGACTGCGGAAACTCGAAGACGGCAGCAAATACGACAACCTCTACCTCGCCGCCAAAGCGCGGAGCGAATCCGACTGGCTCGTGGGCATCAACGGCACACAGGCGTTATCCATCGCCGCCGGACACGGCACGTATTCCGTGGGGCGGGTGCAGACACCAACGTTGGCTATGGTATGTGAACGCTACTGGGAGAACCGCCGCTTTACGTCCGAAGCATTCTGGCAGCTCCATATCGCAACGGACGGTTGCGACGGCGAAGTCGTGAAATTCTCATCCTCCGAGAAATGGAAAGAGAAAGAACCGGCGATGGAACTATATAATAAGGTAAAGGCGGCAGGTTGCGCCACTGTCACGAAAGCCGAGCGCAAGGAGAAGACGGAGGAAACTCCCTTGCTCTACGACCTGACCACGCTCCAGAAAGAAGCCAACGCCAAGCACGGCTTCACGGCGGAACAGACGCTTGAAATCGCGCAGAAACTCTACGAAAAGAAGTTGATAACCTATCCGAGAACGGGAAGCCGCTACATCCCCGAAGACGTGTTTGCCGAAATTCCCAAACTGCTCGCTTTCATCGGCACACAGCCCGAATGGAAAGACAAGGTGCGGGCAAAAGCCGCCCCGACACGCCGCAGCGTGGACGACGGCAAGGTGACAGACCACCATGCCCTGCTCGTCACGGGTGAGAAACCGCTCTTCCTCTCCAAAGAGGACAATACCATCTATCAGATGATTGCCGGGCGCATGGTCGAGGCATTCTCTGAGAAATGCGTCAAGGATGTGACCACTGTCACGGCGGAATGTGCCGGAGTGGAGTTTACCGTAAAAGGCAGCGTCGTGAAGCAAACCGGATGGCGTGCCGTCTATGGCGAGGAAAAAGAGGAAATTACCATCCCCGGCTGGCAGGAAGGCGACACGCTGACACCGAAAGGCTCGTCCATTACCGAAGGAAAGACCAAACCCAAGCCGCTGCATACCGAAGCCACCCTGCTCTCGGCAATGGAAACGGCGGGCAAGGAAATTGAGGACGACGCACTGCGGCAGGCGATGAAGGACTGTGGCATCGGTACTCCCGCCACACGCGCCTCCATCATCGAAACGCTTTTCAAGCGCGGTTACATGGAACGCTGCAAGAAGTCGCTTGTTCCCACCGAAAAAGGACTTGCCCTCAATTCCGTCGTCAAGACGATGCGCATCGCCGATGTTGCCATGACGGGCGAATGGGAAAAGGAGCTGGCGCGTATCGAGCGCGGGGAACTGTCCGACGACACCTTCCGCAAGGAGATAGAGGCGTACACACGTGAGATAACCTCCGAACTGATCTCGTGCGACAAGCTCTTCGGCAGCCGTGACTCCGGCTGCGCGTGTCCCAAGTGTGGCACGGGCAGGATGCGGTTCTACGGCAAGGTGGTACGCTGCGACAACACGGAGTGCGGACTGCCCGTGTTCCGGCTGAAAGCGGGACGCACCCTGTCCGACGATGAAATCAAAGACCTGCTCACCGAAGGGCATACCAAGCTGCTCAAAGGGTTCAAGAGCAAACAGGGCAAGAGTTTCGATGCTGTTGTCGCCTTTGACGGGGAATATAACACGACTTTTGTGTTCCCGGAGGCTAAAAAGGACAAGAAATTTTCAGGACGGAAGAAATAGTATTAACTTTGCCACTTGTTCAGAGTAATGAATTGTTCTTCGATACCGGATTACACTCATACTTTGGATTTAGTGGTGGCACTCGGAGGGATACCGAGTGCCTTTTTCTTCCTTTTTCCAACCGATTATCCCGTTAATTATCAATCCGCTAAATCCAAAGTAATGAACAACAAGAAGAAAAACGAGGGTCAGACCGACTTTTCCTATTACGGTCTGTACCTGCTGGACTATCTCCGCACGAACAAGTTTGAACAGGCTGACGACACCGCTTTCATACGGGAACGGGCCGACCGTGCCGCCGAAACGTATGAGAGGGCACGGCTTGAAGGCTATCCCGCCGATGGTGCGCAGGAACTGGCGATGGACACGCTGCTGCGCGGGCTGCATTATTCCCGTTACGCCATCCTCCGCGAAGTCGTGGAAAACGAGTTTGCCGATGAAGTGCCGGAAGAGAAGCGTGAAGCCTTTGTCCTGAAACTGCTGCCGCTTGTCGGCAACGTGTTCTCCGTCTATGACCTCTCGGATGACAATTTCGCCCTGTCTTCCGATTACGACCTGCTCTACACGGAGCTGACGGGAGCAACCGTCCTTTACTTAGACGAATATGGCGTTTAACCGCAAACAGAAACTGCGGGACAACATCGAGGCGATACGGACGGCATTCATCCTTGACAGGGAAAATAGGACAGCGACAACCGAAGAGCGTGCCATACTTCAAAGGTACTGCGGTTTCGGCGGTCTGAAATGTATCCTCAACCCTGCAAAGGAACTGACGGATGCCGTCCGGTGGGCGAAATCCGACCTCGAACTGTTCGCCCCGACGGTGGAGCTGCACAGGCTTATCCGTGAGAACAGCAAGGACGAAACAGAGTACAAGCGGTTTGTGGATTCGCTGAAAGCGTCCGTGCTGACCGCTTTCTACACCCCCAAAGAGATAACCGACACCATCGCGGACGTGCTGGCAGATTACAGCGTCCGCCCCGCCCGTATGCTCGAACCGTCGGCAGGTGTCGGCGTGTTCGTGGATTCCATGCTGCGGCACAGCCCCAATGCGGATGTGATGGCTTTCGAGAAGGATCTGCTCACGGGTACAATCTTGAGGCATCTCTATCCCGACCAGAAAATGCGCACCTGCGGTTTTGAGAAAATCGAAAGACCGTTCAACAATTATTTCGACTTGGCGGTGTCCAACATTCCGTTCGGTGACATTGCCGTGTTCGACGCGGAGTTTCAGCGGAGCGACTCTTTCGGCAGACGCTCCGCCCAGAAAACCATCCACAACTATTTCTTTCTCAAAGGACTGGATGCCGTGCGTGACGGCGGTATCGTGGCGTTCATCACCTCGCAAGGGGTATTGAACAGCACCAAGACCTCCGTGCGTAACGAGCTGTTCAGTAAGGCTGATCTGGTATCCGCGATACGCCTGCCCAACAACCTGTTCACGGACAACGCGGG
>JAXJLD010000178.1:0-13056 GCA_036297385.1 Christensenellales bacterium
ACCCCTTCTTCGCTTCGCGCGGTATAAAGTATTTTAGAAGAAAACAGCGTCACTTGTGTCTGCCGTCCGCGTCTCCGCGCACCAGCTTTTCAATCAATGCCGCATCTGCGCGGCTATACAGCGTGCCATCCCAGCGGATGGACGGCCCGTTTGGGCAGTTCTTCATGCAGGGCGTGACACGGTACACAAACCCCGCCCCGCTGCATCCGCCGCTCTTCACGCCATATGTCCGCTCAATGTGCGCACGCAGCGCCGCGCCCGCCCGGCAGCTTCCGCAGACCTCCAGCCTATGCGCAGCCTGCTCACAGCGCAGACCCGGCACGCGCCGCACCAGCGCATACAGCAAGCTGCTCTTCAACCCATATCCCTGAGCGATGGCCTCCAGCGTGCCATCCGACAGCACGCCGCCCTCTGCCTCCTGTGCTTCGCGCAGCAGCGCAATGAGCATCTGCTGATCGCCGGGCGCACCCTGCCCGCGGTAATATTCCATCATGTCGCGCATTTCTTCGCCGTTCATGTTTTCGCCCTCCATCCTATGGTTCGCTCTTCTATTGTACCCCATCCAAAAACAAATGACAATTCCCCGCGAATGTGATTTCATCACAGAACGCCGCTCCACTTTCTGCTAGAATACAGCCATCACCAAGGTCATTCCGAATCCGAAACGGAGGTTGACGATATGAAGCATAGTCAGTTTTACATCTGCCCCGAGTGCGGGCTGATTACGGAAACCCTGCACGCCTCCGGCGTGACCCCGACCTGCTGCGGCCTGCACATGGACGAGCTCAAGCCCAATACCGTGGAGGCCAGCGGCGAAAAGCATATGCCGGTTGTCTCCGTGGAAGGCGACGCCGTCACCGTGAACGTCGGCAGCATCGACCATCCCATGCAGGAGGAGCATCTCATCGAATGGGTGCAGCTCGTCACCGAGCACGGTATGCAGCGCCGCACGCTCCGACCCGGTCAGGCGCCGAAGGTCACCTTCTGCCTTGCTGGGGATAAGCCGGTTGCAGTTTACGCATACTGCAATCTGCACGGTCTTTGGAAAACCGCGCTTGACTGAGCTACGGCTTGACTTGGCGCACTCTTTACCCTACAATATAAATCCAACCATTCAAAATCATGAAGGAGGAAACGAATATGAAGAAGTTTGTCTGTGACGTCTGCGGCTGGGAGTACGACGAGGAGCAGGGCTATCCCGAGGGCGGCATTGCGCCCGGCACCAAGTGGGAAGATGTGCCCGAGGATTTCCTCTGCCCCCTGTGCATGGTGGGCAAGGATCAGTTCTCTGAGTCCTAAGAAAGCGCAAGCGGCGCGGCGTATATGCCGCGCCGCTATTTTTATACCCGTTTCCGCACAACCCATTCTCATTTCCGACAGGAGGTTCTTATGAAACGTACCCTTCCCCTCTTTCTTCTGCTCGCACTGGCACTCACCGGCTGCTCCGCATCCGGCGGGGCAGGCGCAGCAAACACGGCCAGCACAGCCGGCTATCGTCAGGTCAACGCGCAGGAGGCCATCGATATGATGGCAAGCGAAACCGACTTCATCATTCTCGATGTGCGCACGCAGCAGGAATACGAAAGCGGACATATTCCAAACGCTGTCTGCATCCCCAACGAGACCATTCCTACGGACGGCGCGGAAACCGTTCCCGGCCTGCCCGACAAGGATCAGACTATCTTTGTCTACTGCCGAAGCGGAAACCGCTCCAAGCAGGCCGCCGCCAAGCTGGCACAGCTCGGCTACACCCATATTGTGGAGTTTGGCGGCATCCAGTCGTGGCCCGGTGAGATCGCGGTACCCTGATCCCGCGCTCTGCCGCTCTTCTTGGAACGGCAGAAAATGCCCCACAGGTATGTTATTTTCCTGTCATTTGGTGTATGATAAGGAGGTACAACGGAAGGGAGACATACTATGGATCTCGTTGACGTCTTTTTGCACATCCTGTCCGACCATCATCTGACCCAGCGCACCGTCTGCGACATTGTTGGCTTTACCTCCACCAATCATCTGACCCGCATCCTCAAGCGGCAGGTCAGTCACAAGCTGCTCGTCCGCTTTGGTCATCTTCTTCTGGAACACCATCAAGAGCTGGCGCTCACGGAGGAGGAAATCGCCAACCTTCAGGCCTGCTGCATCTCCACCAGCCTGACCACCGATGACCAAACCGCCGCCAGCATCTTTTACAGCAGCCTCTTCCGTCCTCATACCCCATCGCAAGAGGATGGCCTGACGCTGATAGACGTATCTGGTCAACCGCTGGGCTCCTTTCAAAGCGTCTTTGGCGATGCACGCGCACTGACGCTGGCCGTCAACGGCTGTCTGGACACACCGCTTTGCAGCATACTGGATGCCATGTCAGCGCACTGTACGCTTCGCGCCGACTACTACCTGCTCGAAGGGCGAACCAGCACCCAGAATGCCAAATACCTGCGGCTCACATGGGCGTTTCTGTACAAGCCATGGTTTCATCCGCATGGCGTGCGGGAGGATGCACGCTACGCCGGGCTGTGCTGCGGAGACAGTGCGTTTATCGATGCTGATTTTTCATCTGGCAAGCGCAGGAGCTTCATTCTCCTCCCGCTGACGGAATCCACGGCCTATCTGTTTCCCTTTCCCACCGACCACCTGCCCTTTCCCCAGCTCCTTTTTGGCAGTGAGAAGCGCATTTACACCCTCCATGCCGCACCGATGGAACGTGATAGCTATGTCCACTACCTCCAGTACTTGAAAAACATGGAGTACAACCGCGGCTGCTTCCTCATCAAGGCGGAATGTGCCTGCACATGATTCCGCCAGACATTCAGCTCCACGCGCTTCAAGAAGGGCCCATGGCCGACTATCCCGGCCTGACCGAAGCACTTCCCACACTGTATGAGCTGGAAAAGGTGCGTTTTGAAAACAATCGCGACAAGAAAAAGCACCAGTACTACCTGCATACCGAAGAAGGGCTTCGGCACTTTATGGAAACCGGCATGGAATCCGATCACTTCTGGGGCTTCCGTGCTTTTACGCCGGAGGAGCGCTGCACCATTCTACGGGGTCTGTACGAGCGCGCCCTCCACTCGCCGTATGTACACTTCTATCTGCTCAAGCCCGGCCTTGAGCCGGTATCCGATGAAATCGCCTGCTATGAAAACCATGGCATCTCGCTGGTGCTTCCCAACACGCACTACCGCATCGGGCAAGATCATGCCGAGGTGCTCTTCCGCGATCCCGCATTCTGCCGGTTCTTCAGCGGCTATTTCCGCAAGTGGTTCTGCCAGAATTACGCCTTCAGCGAAGAGGAGAGTCTGGCTGCGCTGCACGCGCTGCTCAGGCAATTTGCTCCACATTCCGCGCTGACGCCGCCCACGGCCAAGCTTGCGCACAGACGCGGCGACAACACGACGTCCACGGCCTTCTCGGCAAGCCGCAGCCATCCTTAATTTTCCCCCTATGCGGCATACCTTCTGCCCTAGATGCAGAGGTCATGCCGCCGTTTTATCCCCCTTCTTTGTCAAAAAATTGTTAAGCCTTGCCCATCATCCCCAACGTAACCGCTTTCTTCGTCCATCTGGTTTTTCATTTGCACTTTTCCTTCCCTTTTTCTCGAATTTATACCGGATGGACAAAGCCCGACCGTGCATTTATATGGACGATTCCCATTCCCATCCGCGCCGACCGATGTTATAATATAACCAGTTCCCAGATTCGGTCTTGGGGCGAACCGCGCCTGTATCTTGTGAATTTTTTGCTTTTCATGTCTTTCAGACGTCAGCTTTTGCAGATCAACGAAGGAGTGTATTTCATGAAGATTACCGTTTGTATCGGCTCCTCCTGTCATGTGAAGGGCTCCCACCAAGTGGTGCGCGCCCTCCAGCAGCTCATCCGAGATCACCATCTGGACAATCAGGTTCAGCTTGCCGGCACCTTCTGCCTGAGCAACTGCCAGCAGGGCGTGTGCGTCACCGTGGATGACGCGCTCTATTCCGTCTCGCCGGACACCGTAGAGGCGTTCTTTAACGAACAAGTGCTTGCGAAAGTGTGACGCCGATGATTATTCAAATCTGCGTCGGCTCTTCCTGCCACCTCAAAGGCTCTGCGGACATCGTGGAGATGATGCAGAAAGCCGTGGCCGAAAGCGGCCTTGAAAACGAAATCACGCTCGCCGGCAGTTTCTGCACCGGACGGTGCAACCGCGTGGGTGTCACCATTCAGGTGGATGACGACGTGTATACCGGTATCACCCGCGAGGGCTTTGCCCAGTTCTGGAACGACAAGGTACTCAACAAACTGTAAGAGAGGATCGCCATGGCCAGTTTTCTCACGCTCAAAAAATCCAACTGCAAAAACTGCTATAAATGCATCCGAAGCTGTCCGGTGAAGTCCATCCGCTTTTCCGGCAATCAGGCACACATCATCGACAACGAGTGCATCCTCTGCGGTCATTGCTTTGTCGTCTGCCCGCAGGGAGCCAAGCAGATCGTGGATGACACCGAGAAGGTCAAGGTCATGCTTCAGAGCGAGGACCCGGTCATCGTCTCCCTCGCGCCGTCCTTCATCGCCAACTATGACGGCGTGGGCATCGAGTCCATGCGCAAGGCGCTCAAGCAGCTCGGCTTTGCCGATGTAGAGGAGACCGCCATCGGCGCAACCATCGTGAAAACCGAGTACGAGCGTATGCTGGCCGAGGATCACAACGACGTGATCATCTCCTCCTGCTGCCACTCCGTCAATCTGCTGATTCAAAAGTACTTCCCCGGCGCACTGCCGTATCTGGCAGACGTGCTCTCCCCCATGCTGGCGCACTGTCAGGATATCAAGCGCCGCATCCCCAACGCCAAAACCGTGTTCATCGGTCCCTGCGTTGCCAAAAAGGACGAAGCCGATCACTACAAGGGCCTGACCGATGCGGTGCTGACCTTTGAAGACCTGACCAACTGGCTCACCCTCGAGGGCATCACGCTGGAGCAAGAGAGCGATCAGCTCGAGGAAAGCCGCGCGCGGTTCTTCCCCGTCACCGGCGGCGTGCTCAAGACCATGCGTCAGGACGCGCCCGGCTTTACCTATCTTTCTGTGGACGGCGTGAACAACTGCATGGAAGCGCTCAAGGATATCGAGAGCGGCAAAATCCATCACTGCTTCATCGAGATGAACGCCTGCGCAGGCGGCTGCATCAGCGGCCCAGTCATGGAAAAATACCACAAGAACCCCATCAAGGACTATGTGGCCGTATCCGACTACGCCGGCAGCAAGGATTTTAATGTACCGCAGCCGGACTTCATGCACCTGCGCAAATCCTTCTCTCCCATCACTTGGGAGGATCGTATGCCCAGCGAAACCGAAATTCAGGGCATCCTGCGCCAGATGGGCAAGTTCCGCCCCAGTCAGGAGCTGAACTGCGGCTCCTGCGGCTACAACACCTGCCGGGAAAAGGCCATCGCTATCTTTCAGGGCAAGGCGGAGGCTTCCATGTGCCTGCCCTACCTCAAGGACAAGGCGGAGAGCTTCTCGGATACCATCGTCAAGAACACGCCCAACGGCCTGATCGTGCTCAATGAGGATCTGGAGGTGCAGCAGATCAACGCCGCTGCGCGAAAGATTCTCAATATCCGCAGTGCGGGCGACGTGATGGGCGAGCCGGTCGTGCGCATCCTCGACCCCATGATCTTCATGAACGCGCTGGAGTCCCGCACGGGCATCCTCGAGCAGCGCGAATATCTGGTAGAGTACAAGCGCTATGTGGAAGAGACCGTCATCCACGACAAGGAGTCCCACCTGCTCATCTGCATCATGCGCGATGTGACGCAGGAGGAGCGCGAGCGCGAAAAGAAGGAGAACATCAGCCGCCAGACCATCGAAGTTGCCGACAAGGTGGTGGACAAGCAGATGCGCATCGTGCAGGAAATCGCCTCGCTGCTGGGCGAAACCGCCGCCGAAACCAAGATTGCCCTGTCCAAGCTGAAGGAGTCCATTTCCAATGAATGATCTTTGTGCGGATATCGGATACAAGAGTATCAACCACGTCGGCGAGCAGCTCTGCGGCGACCATGTGGACATCGTGGAGCAGGGCGACGGCTCCACCGTCATCGTGCTGGCGGATGGTCTGGGCAGCGGCGTGAAGGCCAGCATCCTCTCCACGCTGACCTCCAAGATCATCTCCACCATGCTGGCAGCCGATCTGCCCATCGAGGAATGTGTCGCCGCCATCGCCGCCACGCTGCCCGTCTGCTCCGTGCGCGGCGTGGCCTATTCGACCTTCACCATCATTCACCTGCTCAACAATGAGATGGCGGAGCTGATTCAGTACGATAACCCGCAGGTCATCCTCATCCGCAATGAGCAGAACTACGAGTACCCGCGCACTGAGATGAACATCGGCGGCAAGAAGATCTTCCGCTCCGTCATCAAATTGCAGGAGAACGACCTGTTCGTGGCCATGAGCGACGGCTGCCCGCACGCGGGTATCGGCATGAGCTACAATTTCGGCTGGAAGCGTGAGGACATCGCCAGCTTCATGGAGACCATCTCCATCGCCGGCTATACCGCCAAAACGCTCTCCACCATCCTCATCGACGAGGTCAACAAGCTCTACGGCGGCAAGCCCGGCGACGACGCGACCGCCTGCATCGTGCGCATCCGCAAGCGCGTGCCCATGAACCTGCTCTTCGGCCCGCCCAGCAACAGCGACGACTGCAATCGCATGATGAGTCTGTTCTTCTCCAAGGCGGGCAAGCACATCGTCTGCGGCGGCACCACGTCCTCCATCGCGGCCAAGTATCTGGGCAAGCCGCTCAAGGCGACGCTCTCCTTTGAACGCAGCGACATTCCGCCCATCGCGGAGATCGAGGGCGTGGATCTGGTCACGGAGGGCGTCATCACCATCAACCGCGTGGTGGAGTACGCCAAGGACTATCTGGAGGCCAACAGCGAGTATGCGGAGTGGAGCATGAAGCGCGACGGCGCTTCCCTCATCGCCCGTCTGCTCTTTGAGGAGGCGACGGACATCACCTTCTTCGTCGGCCGCGCGGTCAACCCCGCGCACCAGAACCCCGACCTGCCTATCAACTTCAACATCAAGATGAATCTAGTCAAAGAGCTGAGCGAGTGCCTCAAAAAAATGGGCAAGCACATCAAGGTCAGCTACTTCTAAACTATGGGAGGATATCATGAGAAAATTCGATACCAAGGTGCAGTATCTCAAGTACAAGGTGCTGCGTGAGGTGGCACGCGACGCATGGAACGATACGCTGCTGGAAAACGTACTGAATATTCCCAAGATCATCGTTCCGGGTAAAACGCCGACCATGCGCTGCTGCGTCTTTAAGGAGCGCGCTATCCTCGGCGAGCGCGTGAAAATCGCCATGGGCGGCGACCGGCACAACGGCAACGTCATCGAGGTCATCGAAATCGCCTGTGACGAATGCCCCGCTGCCGGTTACGAGGTCACGGACTCCTGCCGCGGCTGCCTCGCCCACCGCTGCGAGGATGTCTGCAAGCGCGGCGCAATCACCTTCGATCACAACCACGTCGCCCACATCGACAAGAGCAAGTGCGTCGAGTGCGGCCAGTGCGCCAAGGTCTGCCCCTATGCCGCCATCGCGCACCGCACCCGCCCCTGCCAGAACGCCTGCAAGGTGAAGGCCATTTCCATCAATCCCGACGGCGCAGCCGCCATCGACAACGAGAAGTGCATCTCCTGCGGCGCGTGCGTGTACCAGTGTCCGTTCGGTGCGATCATGGATAAATCCTACATCGTGGACGTGATCAACATCCTCAAGGGCAGCGATTTGGGCAAGAACTACAAGGTCTATGCCGTCGTCGCGCCGTCCATCGCCAGCCAGTTCACCTATGCCAAGCTCGGTCAGGTCATCACCGGCCTCAAGAAGATGGGCTTCCATACGGTCGTCGAGGCGGCGCTGGGCGCGGATATGGTCGCCATGTGGGAATCCAAGGAGATTGCGGAGAAGGGCTTTGTGACCAGCTCCTGCTGTCCCGGCTTCGTGCGCTACATCGAGTCCGCCTTCCCGGCGCTGACGCAATATATCTCGCACAACCCCTCCCCGATGGCCGCCATGGGCCGCTACATCAAGCAGACCGACCCCACCGCGAAGATCATCTTCATTGGCCCGTGCACGGCTAAGAAGATGGAGATGCAGCGCGAGGAAGTGCGCCCGTACATCGACTCCGTCCTCACGTTTGAGGAGCTTCAGGCGCTGTTTGACAGCCGTGAGTTTGATATTCAGCATCTGGAAGAGGATGTGCTGGACAACGCCTCCTACTTTGGCCGCATCTTCGCCCGCAGCGGCGGCCTGACCGACGCCGCCGTGGAGGCGCTCAAGGAGCAGAACATCGACTTTGAAATCAAGCCGGAGGTCTGCGACGGCATCGAGGCGTGCAAGGTGGCGCTGCTCAAAAAGAGCAAGAACGTGCTTACCGCCAACTTCATCGAAGGCATGGCCTGCGAGGGCGGCTGTATCGGCGGCGCGGGCTGCCTGACGCACGGCCCTAAGGACAAGACGCAGGTGGACAAGTACGGCAAGGAAGCGCTGGAAAAGACCATCTCCGACGCGCTGTCCATCCTCTGATTGCCCCCTCGCCAACGCGAAACCCTTTCGCAAAGCAGCATAAATGCGTAAAAGCAAAGAAAAAGAATCGGCAGGCCGCTTTAGCAGTCTGCCGATTCTTTGCTGTTCTTTTCCATAAAAACAGAGCACCGCCGAAGCGATGCTCTGTGCTTTCCGCAAGTTACTGCGCGACCGGGTACACGCTGCACTGGGTCTTCTTCTTGCCCTTGCGCTCGAAGCGAACCACGCCGTCCACCAGCGCGAACAGGGTGTCGTCGCCGCCGATGCCGCAGTTGGTGCCGGGATGAATGTGGGTACCACGCTGACGGTACAGGATGTTGCCCGCCAGAACAAACTGGCCGTCCGCGCGCTTCGCGCCGAGGCGCTTGGACTCGCTGTCGCGGCCGTTATGGGAAGAACCGGTGCCCTTCTTATGCGCGAAGAGCTGAAGATTCATCGTAAGCATCTGCTTTCCTCCATTCTTTTTGCTGTATCCGAATCAGGTTCGGATAGATTTTTTGAATGTCTGTCAGTCCTGTCATGATCGTCCGAAGCACGATCTGGGCGCGCTCCTGCGTGCCGCCTTCCAGCCCATCGGGCAGGATGCAGCGCAGGTAGCCATCCCTCACCTCGACCTGCGGCTCAATGCCGGCCACCGAGCAAAGGGCATTCACGCCGGTCTGTGTCAGCGCGGAAACCGCGCAGCAGACCAAATCGTAACCTCGTATTCTTTTGCCGCCCGCATGACCGTCGGCTTCAAAGCCGCGCAGCATACCGCCGTCAAAAGTATAGACCGTGATGGTGGTCATCTCTTAGCCGATCTTGGTGATTTCCACCTTGGTGTACGGCTGACGATGGCCCTGCTTACGGCGATAGTTCTTCTTGGCCTTGTACTTGAAGACGACGATCTTCTCGCCACGAATCTGGCCGACGACCTTGCCCTCAACCTTCGCACCCTCGACAACCGGGGTACCGACCTTGACGTCGCCCTCGTTGCCCACGAGCAGAACGTCGAAAGAAACCGTGGAGTCAACGGCCGCATCGATCTTCTCGATGTAGATCACGTCGCCCTCACTAACGCGGTACTGCTTGCCACCAGTCGCAATAATAGCGTACATGTGGTGACACCTCCTAATGATTTACTCGCCGGGTGTAGGTATGCCAAATTTTCAGGCATTTTAACAAAACCAGCCCCGAGCGGCTTGCCTTCCTATGATACCAGTTTTTTGTATCCGTGTCAACGTTTTTTTCTGCTCTCCGCGCGGAAAATCGTGGAAAAATTGCAGAAAATGTCCGTCCCGCCTATTTCGTTCAATAGCCCGTTGCTTCCTCGCTGCGAACCAGCTTCACGATGCGGCTGGTGCCCAGCCGGGTCGCGCCCAGCTCGATGAACTTCTCCGCATCCTCCAGAGAAGAAATGCCGCCCGCGGCCTTGATTCCCTTGCCCTCGGCCATGTGCGCCTTCATCAGCGCCACGTCCTCAAACGTCGCGCCCGCGGTGGAAAAGCCCGTGCTGGTCTTGATGAAATCCGCATCCGAGCGGCTGACAATCCCGCACATCCGGATCTTCTCCTCCTGCGTCAGCAGGCAGGTCTCGATGATGACCTTGAGCGGCTTGCCCGCGCAGGCCGCCTTGACAGCGTTGATCTCCGCCAGCACGCCCGCGTCATCTCCATCCTTGAGCATACCGATGTTGATGACCATGTCGATCTCGTCCGCGCCATTGCGCACCGCGTCCTCCGTCTCAAACACCTTGACCGCCGTGGTGGAATAGCCCGTTGGGAAGCCGATGACCGTGCACACGCCGACCTCGCTTCCCTTCTCCTGCATATACGCCTTGCAGCGGCTGACATAGCTGGCGGGGATGCACACCGTCGCGGTGTGATACGCCATCGCTTCATCGCAAATCGCCTGAATCTGCGCCCAAGTGGACTCCGGCTTGAGCAGCGTATGATCGACCATGGAAAGCATCTTGGAAAGCTCCATATATATCCTCCTTCAAATGCGCTTTTTTGTATTATACCGCAAAAATACAGGCCGCGCAACGCGCCTTTTCCCTTCCTTTTTCCACGCCGCTGGCGTATACTGAAGGCATATTCACAGGAAAGGCGGCGATATTGCATGACGACACGCCAAGAGGCCATTGATGCCTGTCTCGTTCTGCCGGACGCTTATGAGGACTATCCCTTTGACGACGCAAACTGGACGGTGATGCGCCACCGCACCAACCGGAAAATCTTTGCCGCCATCTTCGAGCGGGAGGGACGCATCTGGATGAACGTAAAGGCCGAGCCGAGCTGGGGCGATTTCTGGAAATCGGTCTATCCCGCCGTCGTCCCAGCTTATCACATGAACAAGCTCCACTGGATCAGCGTCATCCTCGACGGCAGCATGACCGACGGGGAAATCCTCTCCCTTATCGACGACAGCTACCGCCTCACCGCGCCGAAACCGCGGAGAACGCCCAAGACGGGAGCGGCCAAGTAGACGCCCCGCTGTACGGCTTCTCTCCTGTGTTTTTCCGCCCGCGCTCCATCCGCCTCGCCGCAGATCAATAGCCGTATTGGCCGCGCTTTCTTACCAGCAGCACCGCCGTCACCAGCGCCGCCACCGCCTCCGCCGCCACAATCGACCACCACACGCCATCCAGCCCCAGCCACAGCGGCAGCAGCATAACCGCCGCCGTCTGGAATACCAGCGTGCGCAGGAACGAGATCGCCGCAGAGGTCAGGCCGTCGTTGAGCGCAGTAAAGAAGGACGAGCCGTAGATCGCCACCCCTGAAAACAGGAACGACAGCGAGTAGATCTGGAATGCGTGTACCGTCATCTCCGACAGCGCCGGATCATAGCCCACGAAAACCGCCGCCAGCGGCCTCGCCAGCAGCTCCGATGTGGCAAACATTCCCAGCGAAAGCACACCAACGATGGTCAGGCTCTTGGCGCGCAGGCTGCGCAGTTCGCTGGGTTGCCTGCACCATAGTGATAGCTGACCACCGGTGCAGAACCGTTCGCATAGCCGATAAACGTCGCCAGAAAGATGAAGTTGACGTACATCAGCACGCCATAGGCAGCCACGCCGTCCTCGCCCGCATAGCGCATGAGCTGTACATTGTACAGCATTCCCACCAGCGACATGGATATATTGCTCATCAGCTCGGAGGAGCCGTTTGTGCAGGTGCGGAGCAGGGCGCGTCCATCCCATACCGGGCGCGTCAGCCGCAGGAGGCTCCCGTTTTTCCGCGCGAAGTAGGCCAGCGGAAGCACCCCGCCGACAATTTGGCTCATCGCCGTGGCCGCCGCTGCACCCGCCACACCCCATCCCATGCCGACGATAAACAGCGCGTCCAGCACCATGTTGGTCACGCCGGAGGCCACCGTGACCGCCAGCCCCAGCTGCGGCTTTTCCGCCGCGATGAAAAAGCTCTGGAACTCATATTGCAGCATCAGCGCAGGCAGGACCAACAGATTCACCCAGCCGTACAGCACGCACAGCTCCAGCAGCTCACCCTGCGCCCCCAGCAGCCGCGCAATCGGCCGCAGAAATATGACACCTGCCGCCGCCAGCACCACGCCGCTCACCACGGTCACCGCGATGAGCAGCGAAAACGTCCGGTTGGCCTTCTCCTGCCGGCCCTCGCCGAGCTGGCGCGCGATCAGCGCACAGCCGCCCGTGCCAAACATGAAGCCCAGCGCGCCCAGCATCATCAGAAACGGCATGATGAGGTTGACCGCCGCAAACGGCGTCTTGCCCACAAAATTAGAGACAAACAGGCCATCCACCACGCCGTAAATCGAGGTAAAGATCATCATAGCAATGCTCGGCAGCGTGAAGCGCAGCAGCCGCTGATAGGTAAAGTGATCCGAAAGACGAATGTTCATGCCAATTCCTCCACGCCCGCCTGAAAAGCATCATGATAGCGCTGCATCAGGCTCAGATACTGCGCCTGTTCCTCCGCTGTCCACGATGAAAGGATGCCGTTTTCCATCTCAATCAAGCGGCAGACGGTACCGCGCGTCAGCGCTTCCCCCGCCTCTGTCAGATGGACGCACTTGCTCTTTCCGCCCTGCGGCGACAGCGCGATCACCCCGTCCGCCTCCAGACGACGCAGCGCCGAGTTGATCGTCTGCTTGCTCACGCCGCATTGCCGGACGATCTCCCCAATGGGACATACGCCGCCCTCCACGGACACCGTATAGAGCACCATCATGGCGCTGTCCGGCAGGCCAAAGCGCAGCGCAGCTTCATGGTACAGCGCGTCGATTTCCCCGACGAGATGATTGATCCGCCGCAGCGGACTCCCTGTATACTGCATATTTTCTTCTCCATATTTCCAATTCTTGCAGCAGGCAAGTACGCTTTTCTCCGCTGCTTACGCCCCATTATAGTACGAATTCGTACCATTGTCAATTTCTCAAACCATCAAGAAACCGCTCAGCATAGCAGGGTTTTGAAGGCACGAATTGAATTGCATCTTGAATTGTCAAGTCAAGTGCAACAGCGTAT
>JAXJLD010000179.1:0-31785 GCA_036297385.1 Christensenellales bacterium
CCAAGCCCTGCTTGGGGATTTCATCCCCAACCCCCTTCTCCGCTTCGCGCTTATCACGCATGTCTATCAGAAAACAGGATTAGACTTCCTTGTTCGTGGTCTTGAGCACGACGTCGTGCGCACCGCCCTCGACGATGGAGACAGCGGAAACGAGCGTCAGGCGGGCCTTCTGCTGCAGCTCCGGGATGGAGAGTGCGCCGCAGTTGCACATGGTGGAGCGCACTTTCGCCAGCGTGATGTGGACGTTGTCGCTCAGCTTGCCGGCGTAGGTGACGTAGGAATCCACGCCTTCCTCAAACTTGAGGCGCTTGTCGCCGCCCAGATCGTAGCGCTGCCAGTTGCGCGCACGGTTGGAGCCCTCGCCCCAGTATTCCTTCATCAGCGTGCCGTTGACGTTCACCTTGGCGGACGGGCTCTCGTCGAAGCGGGCGAAGTAGCGGCCCAGCATCACGAAGTCCGCGCCCATCGCCAGCGCCAGCGTCAGGTGATGATCGTGAACGATGCCGCCGTCAGAGCAAACCGGAACGTAGATGCCGGTCTCCTCAAAGTACTCGTCACGCGCCTTGCAGACCTCAATCAGCGCGGTCGCCTGACCGCGGCCAATGCCCTTGGTCTCGCGGGTGATGCAGATGGAGCCGCCGCCGATGCCGACCTTGATGAAGTCCGCGCCGCAGTCGGCGAGGAAGCGGAAGCCCTCACGGTCCACGACGTTGCCCGCACCGATCTTCACATCCTCGCCGTAGTGCTCACGCACCCACGCGATGGTGCGCTTCTGCCACTCGGAGAAGCCCTCAGAGGAGTCGATGCACAGCACGTCCACGCCGGCCTCCAGCAGCGCAGGAATGCGCTCGGCGTAGTCGCGGGTATTGATGCCCGCGCCAACCACATAGCGCTTGTTGCTGTCCAGCAGCTCCAGCGGGTTCTTCTTGTGGGAATCATAGTCCTTGCGGAAGACGAAGGAACTGAGGCGGCCGTCCGCGGTGACGATCGGCAGGGAGTTCAGCTTGTGATCCCAGATGATGTCGTTGGCTTCCTTCAGGGTGGTGCCCTCCGGCGCGGTGATGAGCTTGCTCAGCGGGGTCATGAAGGAGGAAACCAGCTCGGTGGTATCCATGCGGCTCACGCGGTAATCGCGGCTGGTGACGATGCCCAGCAGCTTGCCGTTGGCGGTGCCATCCTCGGTGACCGCCACGGTGGAGTGGCCGGTCTTTTCCTTCAGCGCGAGGATATCCGCAAGGGTCTGATCCGGGCGGATGTTGGAGTTCGAGGTGACGAAGCCCGCCTTGTAGCCCTTGACAGCGGCGACCATCGCGGCCTCATCCTCGATGCTCTGGGAGCCGTAGATGAAGGACACGCCGCCCTCCTGCGCCAGCGCAATGGCCAGATCCTTGCCGGACACAGCCTGCATGATGGCGGAGACCATCGGGATTTTCATGGTGATCGCCGACTTTTCGCCCTTACGATAGCGGACGAGCGGGGTTTCCAGATTCACATTGTCGGGGATGCACTCTGCGGAGGAATAGCCCGGAACGAGCAGGTACTCGTTGAACGTATGGGACGGTTCAGAGAAATAGTAAGCCATGACAATCCTTCCTCTCTCTCTTATGTCTGTGAAAATGTTTAATGTGACCGATTATACCACGGTTTGTCAGGGATGACAACCCTCAATCTCTGAAATAGGTGCCGTTATGTGTGTCACTCTATTCAGCGGGCGCTTAGTGATGGAACAGGCGCATACCGGTGAACGCCATGACCATGCCGCAGCGGTTGCACTCGTCGATCACCGCATCATCGCGGATGGAGCCGCCCGGCTCAGCGATGTACTTCACGCCAGACTTCGCGGCGCGCTTGATGTTGTCGGAGAACGGGAAGAACGCATCGGAGCCGAGCGCGACGTTCTGCTGCGCGGCGAGGAAGGATGCCTTGTCCTCCGCCGTCAGCGGCGCGGGCCGATCGGTGAAGTAGTTCTCCCAGATGCCCTCGGCGCACACGTCCTCCTCATTGCCGTTGATGTAGCTGTCGATCACGTTGTCGCGATCGGCGCGGCCCATGCCCGGGCGGAACGGTAGTGCGAGCGTCTTGGGATGCTGGCGCAGGAACCAGGTGTCGGCCTTGGTGCCAGCCAGACGGGTGCAGTGGATACGGGACTGCTGACCCGCGCCCACGCCGATGGCCTGACCGTCGTAAGCATAGCAGACGGAGTTGGACTGGGTGTACTTGAGGGTGATGAGCGCCACAATCAGGTCGAGCTTCGCTTCGGCGGTCAGCTCCTTGTTTTCGGTGACGATGTTCTCAAAGAGATGCTCGCCGATCTTGAAGTTGTTGCGGCCCTGCTCAAAGGTGATGCCGTAAACCTGCTTGTGTTCCTGCTCCGCAGGGACGTAGTTTTCATCGATGGCGACGACATTGTACGCGCCCTTGCGCTTCTTCTTGAGGATTTCCAGCGCTTCCGGCTCATAGCCCGGCGCGATCACGCCGTCGGATACCTCGCGGGAGATGAGCTTGGCGGTGGTCACGTCGCACACGTCGGACAGCGCGACCCAGTCGCCGAAGGAACACATGCGATCCGTGCCGCGCGCGCGGGCATAGGCGCAGGCCAGCAGGGAGTCATCCAGACCGGGCACATCGTCCACGAAGCAGGCACGCTTCAGGTTTTCCGGCAGCACGCGGCCAATGGCAGCGGAGGTGGGGGAGACGTGCTTGAAGGAAGTGACCGCACACAGGCCGGTGGCGTCCTTCAGCTCCTTGACGAGCTGCCAGGAGTTGAGCGCATCCAGAAAGTTGATGTAGCCGGGGCGGCCATTGAGGATGGTCAGGGGCAGATCGCTGCCGTCGTGCATATAAATTCTGGCCGGCTTCTGGTTCGGGTTGCAGCCGTACTTCAGTTCAAACTCATTCATCACAGGGATCTCCTTCCAATGCAAAGGGTAGTGCAGACAGCGGTGCGCAATCAGGCGTTCTTGTTGACCATGCGGCTTTCAACTGCGCCCGTCGTCAGATCGGTGTAGCGGACATAGAGGGAAATCTTGTTTTCCGCGTCCAGCGCATTCCACAGCTCGGTGGTGAAGGCGTCGATATCATCGTCCATCGCCACGCGCTCCGGCTCACCCTGGAAAGTCGGGATCGGGTTGCCGTCGCAGACGTAGGTGTGGATGAAGTGACCCAGCCCCGCGCAGGAGGCGTAGGAGAAGGTGTAGCGGTTGCAGAAGGTGCCTTCTGCATCGCCGGACTTGAGGATGCTCATCTCGTAGGTGAAGTCATTGTCCGCGAAGGTGAGCATACCGCTGATGCGCGGGGTGAGGTTCGGCGCATCCGGCTCGAAGGCGCGGCTGGTCAGCGCCTGCGCAAAGCTCTTGCCCGCCGCGAGGCCGTCGTAGACGGTATCGGTCTGGTCGCCGTTGGTGACGATCAGGTGGTTGGCATAGCTGCGCACGGCAGCGTAGATGATGAGGGAGGGGTCCTCCACCTTGGAGGCATCAAACGGCTCCGTGAAGATCGCGCCGTTCTTCTCGGTAAAGATGCGGTTGCGGCTGTTGGCGCTGCGTCCCATGATGAAGTAGGCGATGGCGGCGCGCTTGCCGTCCGGGGTCTTGCCGATGACGATGCCGCGGCCCGGATAGCGGTTGCCCTCCAGACGCTGGGCCATGGTTTTGATCTCGTAGACGTTCATTTATCTGCTCCTCCTGATGTTTTCGGATACCAGCTCGACGGCCTGCGGCAGAAGCTGCCATTCGGCCTGCTCCATCACGCGGCGCTGGAGGGTTTCAGGCGTATCGCCCGCCTCCACGGCCACGGCTTTTTGCAGGATGATCTCACCGCCGTCGGGAATCTCATTGACAAAGTGAACGGTTGCGCCGGTCAGCTTCACGCCCCGGCTGAGCGCGGCCTCGTGGACGCGCAGACCGTAGAACCCCTCGCCGCAGAATGCGGGGATGAGAGAGGGATGGATATTGAGGATGCGGCGCGGATACCGGCGCACAAAATCCTCGCTGAGGATGGTGAGGAAGCCGGCCAGCACGATCAGCTCGACGCCGTACTGCGTCAGCGCCGCACAGAGCTGATCCTCAAACGCCGCCTGCGTCATGCCCTTTTTGGGGATGACGACGGTGGGAATCCCGGCTTTCTGGGCACGCTCCAGCGCGTATACGCCCGCGCGGGAGGACACCACCAGCACGATCTCTCCGGCATTGAGCTGCGCATCGATCAGCGCCTGCAGGTTGGTGCCGCCGCCGGAGACGAGCACGGCGATGCGCGTCTTCATCCCAGGATCACCTTGTCCTCTCCGCGGACGATATCGCCGATCACATAGGCGTCCACGCCGTTCTCGCGCAGAATGTGCAGCGCGGTTTCTGCCTGCGCAGCGGGAACCACCACGCTCATGCCCACGCCCATGTTATAGGTATTGTACATATCGCGCTCTGGGATGTTGCCCCACTTCATAATCATATCGAAGATCGGCAGCACGCGCACGGCGCTCTTGTCGATGCGGGCGCACAGGCCGTCCGGGATGGAGCGCGGGATGTTCTCGTAGAAGCCGCCGCCGGTGATGTGGCTGATGCCCTTCACGTCCACCTGCTCAAGCAGCGCCAGAACGGGCTTGACATAGATCTTGGTGGGGGTCAGCAGGGTTTCGGCGATGGTTTTGCCGCCCAGCTCCTCGCGGGGGACATATAGCTCCGGGTTATTGTTGTCGATATCAAAGACCTTGCGGCACAGGGAGAAGCCGTTGGAATGGATGCCGGTGGAAGGCAGGGCAATCACCACGTCGCCCTCGGCCATGCGGGTGTTGTCCAGAATCTTCTTCTTATCCACAATGCCTACGGCGAAGCCGGCGAGGTCGTAGTCCTCGGCGGGCATCAGGCCCGGATGCTCGGCGGTTTCGCCGCCGATGAGCGCCGCGCCGGACTGCACGCAGCCCTCCGCCACACCGGCTACGATCGAGGCGATCTTCTCCGGCACGTTCTTGCCGCAGGCGATGTAATCCAGGAAGAACAGCGGCTTGGCGCCCACACAGATGATGTCGTTGACGCACATGGCCACTGCATCAATGCCGATGGTGTCGTGCTTGTCCATGAGGATGGCGAGCTTCACCTTCGTGCCGCAGCCGTCCGTGCCGGAGACGAGCACCGGCTCTTCCATGCCAGCCACGGGCAGACCGAAACAGCCGCCGAAGCCGCCCACATCGTCCAGACAGCCGGCATTGCGGGTGCGGGCGACGTGCTGCTTCATCAGTTCCACCGCGCGGTAGCCAGCGGTGATGTCTACGCCAGCGGCGGCGTAGGACTCGGAGCGCGAATTCTCGTGTGCCATGATACTAACCCTTTCTTTTTGGATGATGGATAACCGGGGCGGCGAGGTGCATCAGCCCTTGCCGTTCCAGCAGTAGGTGCAGACCTTGCAGGGCTCCAGACCGATGGCCTCGTAGATGCCCTCAAGCGATTGATATTCCAGCGAGGCAAAGTGCATCTTCTGGCAGATGGCCTCGCGCATCCGGCGGCCGCGTTCACTCTCGCCATCGCAGTACTCGTCCAGATGGTTCAGACCCTCTTCGCCTTCCAGCTCCATGATGGTGGCGCGTGCCAGCAGATCCATGGGGGAGGTGGAGCGGGAGAAGTTGAGGTATTTGCAGCTGTACAGGATGGGCGGGCAGGCGGAGCGGATATGCACTTCCTTTGCGCCATTCTCATAGAGGAAGTCTACCGTTTCGCGCAGCTGCGTGCCGCGCACGATGCTGTCGTCCACAAACAGCAGCTTCTTGTCCTGAATCAGCTCGTGAACCGGAATCTGCTTCATTTTGGCGACCATGTTGCGCTCGCGCTGGGTGGCAGGCATGAAGCTGCGCGGCCACGTCGGCGTGTATTTGATGAACGGACGCGCAAACGGGATGCCGCAGGCATTGGCATAGCCGATGGCGTGCGGCGTGCCGGAGTCCGGTACGCCGGCGACATAGTCGATATCCTGCGCCAGACCCTTTTCGCGGTCGTTTTCGGCCATGATCTCGCCATTGCGGCAGCGCATGATCTCCACGTTGCGTCCCTCATAGCTGGAGGTGGGGTAGCCGTAGTAGGACCAGAGGAAGGCACAGATTTTCATTTCCTTGCCCGGTTCCTGCAGCACGGTGATCTCCTCCGGGGAGATCTCCACCACCTCGCCCGGGCCAAGCTCGCGCACGGCTTCATAGCCCAGCTTCATGCCGGCAAAGAACTCAAAGCTGACGCAGTAGCCGTCCTCGTCCTTGCCCAGCGATACGGGGATGCGCCCCATGCGGTCGCGCGCGGCGATCAGGTGACCGTTGTCCCGCAGGATGAGGATGGATGCGGTGCCGTCGATGACGCTCTGCGCAAAGCGGATGCCCTCTACAAAGCTGCTCTTCTGGTTGATGAGCGCGGCGATCAGCTCGTTGCTGTTCACGCGCCCGCCAGTCATGGCGTCAAAATGGCCGCCGCTGAAGGAGAGGAATTGGTCAATCAGCGCCTCGGCGTTGTTGATGACGCCGATGGTGGCAATGGCGTAGGTGCCCAGATTGGAGCGGATGAGCAGCGGCTGCGGGTCGCTGTCGGAGATGCAGCCGATGGCGGCGTTGCCGGTCATCTCATCGAGAATATGCTCAAACTTGGTGCGGAAAGGGGAGTTTTCAATGTTGTGAATCTCGCGCTGCATCCCCGCGTCGGGATCGTAGGCGGCCATACCGCCGCGGCGCGTGCCCAGATGCGAGTGATAATCAGTACCGAAAAAGACGTCCAGAATACAGTTCCTGCGGGAAGAAACCCCGAAAAAACCGCCCATATGGTGGCCTCCTGTTGGTGAGAAGTAGGAAACCGGGGCAGATGCAAAACCTGTCCCGGCGTCATGCAATTAGGCGAAGAAGAGCTTGGAGAGGGTCATCGGATCGACGTACTGGCCGTCCTTGTACACGCGCATATTGCCGGAGGCAATCTCATCGATGAGCAGCACGTTGCCCTGCGCGTCGTAGCCATACTCGAACTTGATGTCATAGAGGACAAGGCCCTTTTCCTTCAGGTCGTCAGCGACGATCTGGGTGATCTTCTGGGTCATCTCCTTGATGGTGTCATACTGCGCATCGGTCATCACGCCCAGCGCCACGAGCGCGTCCTTGGTGACCAGCGGATCGCCCAGCTCGTCGTTCTTGAAGGTCATCTCGACGTAGGCGGGCAGGTCGGCGCCCTCTTCGATGTAGTCGCGATAGCGGCGCAGGAAGGAGCCCACGGCCTTGTGGCGGCAGATGACCTCCAGACCCTTGCCGAAGGGCTTGCACGGCACGACTTCCATCGTGGTGTTCGCCAGATCGGCGCTGACAAAGTGCGTGGCAATGCCAGCGGCGTTGATCTTCTCAAAGAAGTAAATGGACATACGCAGGTTCACGTCGCCCACGCCCTCGATGGTCAAGCCGACGCTGTTCTCGCCCGGATCAAACACGCCGTCCTTGCCGGTGCAGTCGTCCTTAAACTTGAGGAGGTAATTGCCGTTGTCAAGCGCGTAAACGTTCTTGGTCTTGCCGGTGTACACGAGATTGTCCATGATCGTAAACTCCTTTTTGTGTATCAGTGGGGGAAGGCAGGCCGCGCAGGGCGGTGCGCCTGAATCAGTGGTTGTATTGCTGTTCGGTCTCCGCATTGGCGGCAAGCACCTTGGCAGTATCGGCGGCGCGGCGCGCAGCCAGACGCTCTGCAAGTGCATCGTCGCTCACGGCGAGCATTTCGCAGGCCAGCAGCGCGGCATTGACCGCACCGTTGACAGCAACGGTGGCCACAGGAATGCCGGAGGGCATCTGCACGGTAGAGAGCAGCGCATCCAGACCGTTGGCAAACGTGGTCGATTTCATCGGGATGCCGATGACCGGCAGGGTGGTGTTCGCGGCGAGGCTTCCAGCCAGATGGGCGGCCATGCCAGCGGCGGCGATGATTACGCCGAAGCCGTTTTCACGCGCGGAAGCGGAGAATGCATGCGCCTCCTCCGGCGTTCTGTGTGCGGAATAGATGTGCACCTCGTGGGGAACATCCAGCTCTTTCAGCGTCTGAATGGTCTTTTCGATGACGGGCAGGTCGCTGGCGCTGCCCATGATGACGGCGACTTTTTTCATGTCAGGAATCCTCCCAGATTGGTCACAGTCCTTCTGTGAACGAAGCGTTCACCCATAGTATAGCCCGTGCGCCAAGGGATGACAATGGGCAGAATAACCGAATATTCGATGGGTGTTTCTTTTTTTCCTTCGGATATGGGCGGGAAGCTGGGGCATATAGGCGGCACTTTGTTTTGAAATCAGCCCATAAAGCGCGTGCAGAGCTGGATATAGTGCTTGTAAAGCGCGGAGAAGCGCCCAAAGTAGGATTTGTTCCACGGCTTTTTCTTGCCGCAGAAGTGCAGGATGATGGTGTTGGCGATCACATAGTCCATATCAGCCTTGCCTTGGCTGGCGAGCAGGTACTCGTTGTAGCGGCGTACATCGTAATTGTAGATTTTTTCATCCATCTCCATGATCCTGTGACCGTACAGGCCGTTGAGCACATCCTGATCGGGCAGCACCAGCAGCGGGCGGTTTTGCTCCACATAGGTGAAGATGTCCTCGGGATGCACGTGCTTGCGGATTTCGGGCAGATTCATCAGCAGCATACCGGAATTGAAGTAACCGTCCGCGTCCTGCGTGGACAGGCGAATTTTGTTGACTGGCGAGGCGATGTCCACCAGACCGCGATGCACGCTGGCAGCGTAGAGGTAATCGCCCAGCTCCGTATCGTACAGCGGGCGCAGTGCGCCGATGACCAGCATATCCGGGTCAAGGTAGAGGATGCGATCGAGGGTATCGGGCAGCATCTGCGCGGCGAGCAGACGGTAATACATCGCGCGGGAATAGTAGCGGAACGTGGGCGCGGCATCAAACCAGCGGTCATCCACGGTGACGGGGTGAACCTCCGCACCAAAGCGTCCGCAAAGCGCACGCAGGCTGTCCCAGTCCTCCGGAGAGAAGCCATCGCCCGCGAGATAGATATGAAATGATTCGCCCGGATTGTTTATCAGCATCGAGAAGAGCATCACGCGCAGCGGCAGCAGATAATTGCGGTCAAGCGTAAAGAAAATATTCAAAGCGGTTTTCCTCCTGAATGTTCGGCTTTTGCGGCGCGGCTATCTGGCGAAGCGGCGCTGCGCAGGGCGAATCCTTCTTGATCCCATTATATAGGAAGGCAAAGATACTGTAAAGAGTTAGAAAGAGACTTTTGCACCCACTTGCATGGAACGCCACGGGTTGGGATTTGTTTTTGCGGAAATGTGTGCTATAATTGCACAAAACCCGAACAGGAGGAAAGCGGCGGATGAAGGTTTTTCTGCATGGACTGGGGCAGGCGCCATCTGCATGGAAGCCTGTGCTGGAGGCGCTGGGCGATGAGGCTGTGCTGTGTCCGGATTTGGCGGGCCTGATGGCGGGGCGGGAAATGGCCTATGCACCGCTGTATCGCGCACTTTGTGATGTGCTGGATGCGCAGCAGGGGGAGCTGGATCTGTGTGGTTTGTCGTTGGGCGCTGTGCTGGCGATGCACTATGCCATAGAGCATCCGAAGCGTGTCCGCCGTCTGGCACTCATTGCACCGCAGGTGAAGCCACCGCGTGCGGCGCTGGCGCTGCAAGGCGTGGTGTTTCGCCTGATGCCGGAACGCGCGTTTGCGCAGACCGGATTGGGCAAGCGGGACTGCATCCGCCTGTGCGGGACGATGGCGCGGCTGGATTTTACCGATCGCCTGAGCGAGATGATCTGCAAGACGCTGGTGATCTGCGGTGAGCGCGATCGCGTGAACCGGTCGGCAGCCCGGCGTGCAGCCGCCGGTATTCGGGATGCGGCGCTGCACCTGCTCCCCGGCGCAGGGCATGAGGTCAATCGGGAGGCGCCTCAGGCGCTGGCTGCGCTGCTTATCGCTTTTTGGGGAGAATCATGAGCATACAGGAGGAGAACAAATGGAAATCATTCGGCTGCAAACGGACAATCATCCGCTGATGGAACAGGCGCGTATGCTCTATGCGATCAGCTTTCCCCAGCATGAGCAGCGTCAGTATCCCTCGCAGCAGCAGATCATGGGGCATGAGCAGTATCACTACGGGCTTATCATGGAGCAGGGGGCGTTTGCCGGGATGATGCTCTATTGGGAGACGGCGGACTTCATTTACGTGGAGCATTTCTGTATGCTGCCGGAGCTGCGTGGCAAGGGGCTGGGCAGCCGTGCGCTGACACTGCTGGGACGGCAGGGCAAGACGGTGATTCTGGAGATCGACCCGCCGGTGGATGCGGTGTCCGTGCGCCGCAGGCAGTTTTATGAGCGCGCGGGCTTTGTAGTGAACCCATATCGGCACATTCATCCGCCGTATGATGAGAATCATACCGGCCATGACCTCGTGGTGATGTCCTTCCCGAAGGCCATCACGCAGGCGCAGTACGATGCATTTGCAAAGCACCTTGAGCAGACCGTGATGAAGGATGCGTTCTGATTTGCTTTGCGGTTTGCGCTGAAACTACGTTTTTCAGGTGTACGTTAAGGTTGCGATTCCGGGGGGAACTCGCACAGTCGCGCTTGGCGCTTCTTGCGGTTTCCGACGTTCCGCCTGCCTGATTCCGCCGCTGGCGGCAGCAGGCTCCAGTCCCCAAGCCCTGCTTGGGGATTTCATCCCCACCCCCCTTCTTCGCTTCGCGCTTATAGCGCGTTTTCGTCAGCAGACAGATAACGAAACAAAAAATCCGCGCCGGACAACCGACGCGGATTTTTGTGTATATGCAGGGAATTATGCCATGAGCGCCTTGCAGGCTTCCACCAGCGCCTCATTTTCGGCGGCGGATTCCGCATGAGAGGCGGCATTGGTGTTGACATAGAGCTTGATCTTCGGCTCGGTGCCGGACGGACGGATGCAGACCCAAGCATCGTTCTCCAGTTCGAAGTACAGCACGTCAGACTTGGGCAGACCAGCCGGAGTCACAGCGCCGGTCGCCAGATCGGTGCGCGTGCCGGCGAGATAATCACGCACGGCCAGCACCTTCTTGCCGGCGAGCGCCTTGGGCGCATCGGTGCGCAGGGTCTTCATGATGGACTGCATCTTCGCGACGCCGTCCTTGCCCGGCAGGGTGACGGAGACGACCTTCTCGACGTAGTAGCCGAAGGTCTGATAGATCTCCTGAAGGATGTCGTAGAGGGTCTTGCCCTGCGTCTTGGCCCATGCAGCGGCTTCAGCGATGAGCAGGGAGGCGTTCACGCCATCCTTGTCGCGCACGAAGGTGGAGGACAGGAAGCCATAGCTCTCCTCGAAGCCAAAGATGAAGGTGTGGTCGCCCTTGTCCTGGAACTGCTGAATCTTCTCGGCAATCCACTTGAAGCCGGTCAGCGTGTCAAAGCAGGTCAGGCCAAAGCCTGCGGCAATCTTGCGCGCCAGCTCGGTGGAGACGACGGACTTGACCACCGCGCCGTCCTTGGGCAGTGTGCCCAGTGCCTGACGGCTCTTGAGGATGTAGTACAGCAGCACGCAGCCGATCTGGTTGCCGCTCATCAGGTAATACTTGCCCTCGTTGTCCTTGACGGCGATGCCCACGCGGTCGCAGTCCGGATCGGTGCCGAAGATGCAGTCCGCGCCGACCTCGTCCGCCAGCTTCATGGCCATGGCAAATGCCGCTGGGTCCTCAGGGTTCGGCACTTTGATGGTGGAGAAGTTGGGATCGGGCAGCTCCTGCTCCTTGACGACATAGACGTTTTCGATGCCGATTTCCGCGAGAATGCGGCGCACCGGCTTGTTGCCAGAGCCGTGCAGCGGGGTGTAGACGATCTTGAGCTCCTTGCCGGCGGTGCGCATCAGCTCCGGCTGAACGGACAGGGTCTTGACGTCGGCAATGTAGTCGTCGTCGATCTCTTTCTTGCCGATGATCTTGAGCAGACCGGAGGCGAGCGCCTGCGCCTCGTCCATCTCCACAGCGTCCTGATACTTGCAGGCACGGATCATCTTGAGCACCTGATCGGCGTACTCGGGCGGCATCTGTGCGCCGTCCTCCCAGTAGACCTTGTAGCCATTGTACTGGGGCGGGTTGTGGCTGGCGGTGATGACGATGCCCGCGATGGCGTGCAGATGACGCACGGCATAGGAAAGCACCGGGACGGGACGAAGCTCGTCAAACAGGCAGACATTGATGCCCTCGTGGCACAGCACGAGCGCCGCCGCCTTGGCAAATTCGGGGCTCATGCGTCGGGAGTCATAGGCAATGACGACGCCGCGCTTGGCGTACTCGGGATTCTGGCTGTTGATATAATCGGCAAAGCCCTTGGTCGCGCGGCGGACGTTGTAGAGGTTCATGCGGTTGGTACCCGCACCAAGCACGCCGCGCATACCGGCGGTGCCGAAGGACAGCTCGGTGTAGAAGCGGTCCTCGATTTCCTTCTCGTTGCCCTCCAGCGCTTTCAACTCAGCAACAGTTGAGGCGTCATCCGCAAAGTCGCGAAGCCATGCTTCGTACTGCTCACGATAGGTCATGGTAATCAATCCTCCGTCATCTTGTTATTCCATCACGTGCCGTCAGGCAGAGGTGAATATGCGAAAAGAGATTTTGACAAATCGCTGTTACAATTATACAGGAAAACGGCTGATTTTGAAAGAGATATTCCGTATGTTTTTCCTTTTTCCGTCCGGAAGGGGAAAAATCAGGGCGCAAAAAAGCGGGGAGGGACAATGTGTGCGCAATCTTGCAATTGGCAGCGGTTTTGTGCTATACTATGGGGCAAAGCAAAGGGAGAGGAGGTCGTCGGATGGCGCGTGCAAAGGGCATCAAGCCCATGGCGCAGAACCGCAAGGCGTTTCACGATTATTTCGTCGAGGATCGCATTGAGTGCGGCATGGAGCTGCATGGCACGGAAGTCAAAAGTATGCGTCAGGGACGCATGAACCTCAAGGAGAGCTTTGCTGTTGTCAAGGATGGCGAGGTGCTGGTCTGCGGTATGCATATCAGCCCCTACGAGCAGGGCAACATCTACAACACCGATCCGCTGCGTCAGAAGAAGCTGTTGCTTCACAAGAGCGAGATTCGCAAATTGGCGCAGGAGGCGGGCAAGATGGGCTATTCGCTCATTCCGCTTCAGGTGTATCTCAAGGACGGACGCTTCAAGATGGAGCTGGGCGTCTGCCGGGGCAAGAAGCTCCATGACAAGCGCGAGAGCATCGCAGAGCGCGATACCAAGCGCGAGATGCAGCGCGCGCTGCGCAACAACAACCGCGGCGAGTGATGCGCGGCCTTGTATGGGGGTGTACTGGTTTCGACGGGATTGTGGGCGGTCAGGTAAGCGAGCCGTTGCCCCGGGCAACGTAAAAACCGGGAAATTAAAAATGAACTGACAATAACGATTATTGCCTCGCGGCCTAATTAGGCTGCGCGTCGGCCCGGAGTCCCCGCTGCTCCGGTTCCCGGCGTCAATTTAGCGGGCCATGACCATGCCTAAGCTTTGCCGCATGGCCACATCATGAAGCTACTGAACCCCTGAGCCTGTCTGCGGGCGCTGGGGAGAGGGAATGTGAAAACACAGACTGCGCTCGGAGAAAGCTTGGCAGTCGCTTTTTCGGACAGGGGTTCGATTCCCCTCACCTCCACCATAAAAATCTCTTGTATTGACAAGGGATTTTTTATTTTTGGCGCGTGAGCGGGTGCTATGGAGTTCAATCCATCCGTTTCCTGCCGCCGCGTTGAGCGCCGGTAATAGGGGCTTTCTGGCTTGCACGATCTGTTTGCTAACGGGGCATAAGCATCTTTGCTTTCAGCGATTATCCGATCGGACAGGGGGAGATGGGGCGGTCGGAGATGGCGGTTCTGTGCAGATGTTTCCAAACTCAACACGGGCGTAGATATTGAAAAACTTTGGAAAATGGCGTATGATAACGCCATGGAGTAGTATCAAGATCAGGACCTTGTAGCGATCAAGACAACGAACCATCTATACGACAGTGGCATTTTCAAATATGAAAGAAGGTGATGTTCATGAGTAAAAACGAAAAGGAAGAAAAGGAATATATGGCACTTGACGATACCGTAGGCATCGGCAAAGAGCTGTTTCCCATCGTAACCGAAAAGGACAAAGCATTCGCAAAGAGATGAAAAGAGTTTCTCAAGGAATGCTATATTAAAGAAGTAAAGCCTCGTTTACAGATGGAGGGTGCTTTTTCATGAACGGTGGTGACTGATGATTCAGCTCTTTGAGATGATTGAGAAGCTGCTGCGGGGCGAGTATGACTTGCGCGGTGAAAAAATCATCACGGCAACGTGTGACATGGCGGAGGCGGTGGAAGTCGCGCGGTGCGGCGGAGGAATGACGCAGTAAATGAGGATGATTGTGAATGAGTAAGAAGGTCGAGCAATTTCCATTTTTCATCGTATATGCGGACATAACAGGATATTGTTCCTTGTTAATCGACAAATACGGGGAAGAGGCTGCGTTTATTGATGTGATTGATCGCAATGACTTTATGGATCAGTGCAACAACCCACATAAATACAAGAAAAATGCGGCTGAACTACTGCTCGAACTCCGGCAGTGTCTTGTCGATCACGGTTTTGAAGCGGAGGTCAGCGCGGGCGACAAAGCATTTTCGGAACGGTACAAGCATCGAGGCAAGACATGGACGCACCTCTCTCTGGAAGAGCGATGGAGCAAGGAGAAGCTGGTGCTGAAGCTGGAGGACCCGCAGGAATGAAGATTAAGTATCTGAAAGAATCGTGCGTTTCTTTGACCAAGGGGAAGGTGTACGATGTCATTTCCATCGAGGAAGGATGTTACAGGATCGTCGATGATACGGACGATGATTACCTTTTCATGCCCGAAGACTTTGAGATTGTCGAGCCGTGACGGCAGCGAATCGGAGTAAGCCGCTTTGCAATGATACGAAGAAGGAATAGAGGGAAACCGATGATTTAGCTCTTTGAGATGATTGAGAAGCTGCTGCGGGGCGAGTATGACTTGCGCGGCGAGAAAATCATCACGGTAACGTGTGACATAGCGGAGGCGGCGGAAGCTGCGCGGGCGGATCTGGAATCCCTCTATCCCGAAGTGGCCGACCTGCTTGATGATGAGCTGTATGACATTGCCGAGGATTACGATTCAGGCACGCCGGAAGAGGGCGAGGAATACACGCGCCGAGTGAAAGAGGTCTACGAGAGAGCCAAGGCGATGATGTCGCGCGGGGCGGCGGGGGAATGACGAGGTGAAGGATGATGAACAAAGTGATTTCTGAATTTGGCATTGGGAAATACAAGGTTCTTCAGCTGGATGAAAAGAAACCGCCCAAGGTCTATACGCAGTATGAGATTGATAGAAAGCACTTCAAGGCAATTCCGATCTACGATGCACCAAACTGCATCGCGGTGGAATCTGATGGCAGTTTCAAGGGAAAGACCGTCGAATATATCTAAGCGCCGTTCGCATATGTCCGATGCACAGCAGGAAGAGGGGAAGATCGTGAAGCCAGAGCATGAGGCGTGGATCAAAGAGAATATCGAAAACGGAGAAGCGCTCATGAAGAGCGACGATCCAAACGAATTGCTGGTGGTGCTGGATGACATGATGCTGGAATCTCTGGATGAAAACTATAGGCCGACAGAACGAACCGGAGAAATAGCCAGAGTATATGACGATGCGTATAGCGACATGAAGTAAGCCGCTTTGCAATGATCCGAAGGAAGCGAGAGGTGAAGTGACGTGATCGACAAAGAAGATTTTGTTTATAGAGAATGCGACGTCCCACGCACGGAACAAATTGAAAGATTCATGAAAATGAGCCAACAGGAGTGTGATGCCCTGCGTGAGAAGCTTCTGGAAGAAGACCGAAAAGAACGAGAAGAGCAAAGAAAACGAAATAAATGACCAGCATCGTTCACACATGGATGGTGCTTTTTCTTGTCGTATCCTGCTGCGAGGCAGGGAAAAACGCAAATTGTCAAAGATGAATACTTGATTTGCGGGCGTATAATATACGCATTTGTTTTTTCTAAAAACCGTTGATCAATACGCATAAAAGGCGTATGATGATAAATCTAAGGAGAACGAGCATGAAATAAAAGACCGTATCGGGCTTTTAAAAAGAATCGGATGGAAGTTCGAGCGGCGCGAGCTGAAATAAGCCTGCCGCCCTTGGCGGTAATCATATAGGCCAACGATTTCAAGGAGGTATTCAGAATGAAAAACGCATATCCCGTTATTATGACGCAGGGCAAAGAGTTCGTCGTGGTATTTGTCCCAGATTTCAATATCAATACGCAGGGCAGGAATATCCCGGATGCAATCGAGATGGCGCGCGATGCGATCGGGATTGTAGGAATTGATATGCAAGATGACGGCAAAGCACTGCCGAAAGCATCGAGCCATGCAGACATTCAAGCTGAAGCACCGTTCGGCAGCATCGTTACCTTGGTTGACATTGATTTCAGCGAGTATCGCAGAAAGAACGATATGCGCACCGTGAAAAAGAATTGCACGATTCCTTCGTGGCTTAATTTTGAAGCGGAGCGGGCGGGCGTGAATTTTTCTGCTATACTGCAAGCGGCACTGAAAAGTGAGCTGCATATAACAGATAGATAAGTATTGAGGACGAATGGTTGCGGTAGGGTTTCGGCCATTTTGCGATTGATTGAATGAGAGCAACCGGATGGAGGAAAACGCTGGCTTGCTTTTTATCTGGATTAACCCACATAACGCAACCCATATCTTCCCCATCTTTTCATATGGAGTGCGTAACCAAGGTTAATTTATACAAAGAACGGATGAGCACAAATAAAGAAAAAATGTGGTGGTTCGCCAAAAACTATGGGGATAAGGGGTTCGATTCCCCTCACCTCCACCAGATGGACATTACACGAACACCTACTTTTTCAAAGGCGGCTTTGCCGTAAGGGTGTGGCTGTGATGTCAAAACAGAAACTGAGGACCAAGGTACTATGCACCTTGGTCCTCGGTTTTTTTGAATGCTTATGCCCTATTGGGATTCATTGCCCAATCATAATAGATAGATCGTCGCAAGCAATGCGAGTATTAACACACACTCACTTTTCCTCTTGTTGGGTACTATGCCCCAAACCCCACTGAACACAGAACTCATTTTGGGGCTGCGTGTTCTGCGAACACTTTTGAAGGGTACGCTAAAACGCCGCCCCCTTTGCAGGGATGTGACGAATCGTTACACCCTTATGAGGTGGCGATATACCATCCCATCCGGCGATATAAGTTTCCCCAAAAGGGGTTTTCCAAAATGGAAGCCCCTTACTCGGGACGATAGCTATGGTGTACTATCCCTCCAAAAGGGTGTTCAAATTTCGCACCCCTTTACACCGTAAAGGTACTGTGAAACAGGGACACCCCTGATTCCGACTGGTACGTCGCAAAACGCGACGCACCGAACATGAGCGGGTAGGCAAAACGCCTATCCATCTCAGGTGTGAGAAATGCCCCCATGGAACAAACCGTTCCTCCTCATTACTGCGACAAAACAAAAAGGGACGCCCCGAAATAGGGCGTCCCTTTGCATATTATCTTTGAACTTTACTTCACTCCTCACTTTTATCAGAATACTTCTTTTTCCATGTTTCCAATTCCGTCCGCCCTTCTTCGCTGGCATATAATTTCTGGATTTCAGGTGCAAGGAATCGGGCGAAGGAATCAATGATGGACTGTGGCAGTTCGATCTCATATGGATTTTGACGTTTTTCTTGGCTGGACATAGTGTATTGCCCCAACAGCAAAACCTTTCCGGCTCAACTCAGTCCATCTCACACTCCTTCCCGGCGATACACAGCTGCCAAAGATTGTTCCCATACACAGAGGGGAAACAGATAATTTTAAAGCCTGAGAAAATTCTCATAGAGCTCCTTTCCCATCCCTTCCCTTCCGGGGTTTTCGCCGGAAAAGCCCGCACAAAATAGCTCGGATCAGAAGGGAATGAATCGAATTAAACTGGGTATATTTATCTTTTTCTTTTTATCTACCGTCCGGTTTTCGCACTTCAATAAAGCGGATTACAGTACTCGTCGAATCCGTTATTCAGACTTCCGGCGTTCCGTGACCGGATTTCTTGAAGTCGGTGTTCGAAACCGCTTCATAGTGTTTTGGGTAGATACGGTTGGGTTTTCCACACCCCTGTTTTTTGATGGATACAAGATCTGCATATTGCAGCTCCCGCAGCGTGTCCACCGCTTTTTGACGGCCACAGTGCAGCAGCTCGCACACCTCGTTGATGGGGTAATACAAATAAATTTTGCCATATTCGTCGGCCCATCCGTTTTTGCGGGACAAATCAGTTCGACGCAGGATCATCGCATACAACAGTTTGGCTTCGCTTGACAAGGAGCAAAAACTTGGTGCCTCAAACAGAAAATTGGGCAGTCGTATAAAACTTTGGGCCGGTGGCTTCTGATGAATGTAAAAGGGTTTTGTAGCCATGACAGGTACCTCCATGCGGACAATTAGAACGTGATTTCTGAGCGATAAGGGGTATTGCTATTCATCTCCATGATTGCCAGGCTGGAAACCGAGCATATATCCGGCTTTTAGAAGCTCTATTTGTCCGTATTCGACCTCCGTTTCCTGTCACTTGCCGTTTTCTGACGGCGGTGTACCTTGCGGGCACAATTGGAACAATATTTGGCGCGGTTGGATTTTGCCAGAAACGGCGCACCACATTCTGCGCATCGCTTCAATCCTTTGGGACTGGTGATTTCAGCTTGTAAAGCCGGAGCACCCGGCAGAACCCAATCCCGGAACCAGGTGCAACACAGAGAATAAGAGATGCTCTGTACACAGACACAAGGCTCGCCATCATCCAGCGCAATACAATTGCCGCCGTCATAATTGCAGCAAGATTTTCGAATCAGCGCATTGGCTTTTCTCCTTTGCTTGGGTGTCATTTGAATCAACAAATTGTTTTTCCTCCCAGCTTTGTGGTTGCAGCATATGCAGATATTTTTCCATGCGCTTTCCTCCATTTCATGTAGAGAATTGATTTTGTGAGATTTATGGTTTATAATAAATGTAAACCATAAACTTTAATTGAATTGTACCGCAGAAAAAGCCTGAATGCGGTATATCAACCACAAATTATTTTGGTTTCAGAAAACACACGTTTGTAAATTATAGTTTATAAATGGATAGGGGGATAAACTCATGCTGTATGACGAAGCACGGATGGCGTTGACCAAAGAGCGGCTGGAAGATCTTCGTAAAGAAAAAAAGCTGTCCTTTGAACAGCTTTCCAAGCAGCTTGCAGAGCGTGGCGTCAACATCAGCCATACAAATCTCAAAAATTATGAAATCAACGATCCTGTCCATCCTCTGTATGGCCGTACCCGCAGCATGAGCATCGAGTATCTGGTCGCCTTTGCGGATTTTTACGATGTGTCGGTGGAGTATCTGCTGGGACTGTCTAACTCTCGCAAACAGGAATACCACAATATTTCTGAGCAGTTGGGTCTGTGCGACGGGGCGATTGAAGAATTGATTCGATGTAAGGAAGATTCTAACAGTGAGGAAGATTCGAAAATATATGCACAGCAGGATACGGCAATTCTAAATGATTTTCTCACCAGTATGGAGTTTGAAATTGTGATGGAGAAGATCAAGCAGAGCTTATTTTCGTACTATCTGTACGCACTGAGCAGTGATACTTTTGGAACAAAACGGCGTGAGAGAAATGCTGAAAAACTGGAAGAAGCCCGCCTGTTGATGAACAAATATGGTTACTTTCCGGTGGAGAACGATGTAATTTCCCAAGTCTACATGGAAAATGCTATTGGCGTACTGAACTCTTATCTGCGAAAACTGCCAAAGCGGTTATATGACGAATTTAGAAAATGATAAATGAAAGGGTAGGTTTACTAATATGGACAATCAGATTCACAACCAGATTGTGAGCTTTATTTGGGGTATTGCCGATGACTGTCTGCGCGATGTATATGTGCGCGGCAAGTATCGTGATGTGATTTTGCCTATGACAGTGATTCGCCGTCTGGATGCTGTTTTGGAGGATACGAAACAACAGGTTTTGGATATGAAAACAAAACTGGATGCTGCGGGGATTACCAATCAGACGGATGCGCTGTGTGTAGCCGCTGGACAGGCATTTTGCAATACTTCTCCCTTCCGTCTGCGTGATCTGACAGCTCGAGCCAAGCAACAGCAGCTCAAAGCCGATTTTATCGCCTATCTGGACGGTTTTTCTCCGAATGTACAGGAGATTTTACAGAAGTTCCAGTTCCGTAATCAGATCGATACAATGATCGAGGCCGACATTCTGGGCGCAGTCATTGAAAAATTTGTGTCGAAAGAAATCAACCTCAGCCCGAATCCGGTTTATACCGATGATAGTAAAACTGAGATCAAGCTGCCGGGGTTGGATAACCATGCCATGGGCACAATTTTTGAAGAACTGATTCGTAAGTTCAACGAGGCCAACAACGAAGAAGCTGGCGAACACTATACGCCTCGTGATGTAGTAGAACTAATGACAGATTTGATTTTTGTCCCCATCAAGGAACAGATCAAGGATGCCACCTATTCCTGTTACGATGGAGCCTGCGGTACGGGCGGTATGCTGACGGTAGCGCAGGATCGCCTGATGGATCTGGCGAAAGAAACAGGTAAGCAGGTTTCGATTCATTTGTTTGGTCAGGAATTGCAGCCAGAAACCTATGCCATCTGTAAGGCGGATATGCTGCTGAAAGGTGACGGAAAACAGGCGGAGCATATCAGTTATGGATCTACACTGTCTATGGATGGTAACGCCACCAGACAGTTTGATTTTATGCTATCCAATCCTCCTTATGGAAAGACCTGGAAAGTAGATGCAGAAAAGATGGGCGGCAAAAAGGATATTTTGGACAGCCGTTTCAATGCTTACTTGGAGGATGGCACTCAGCTCGCTATGATTCCTCGTGTTAGTGATGGCCAACTGCTGTTTTTGCTGAATAATGTGGCCAAAATGAAGACAGATACGCTTCTGGGTAGCCGTATTGTGGAATTACATAACGGGGCTTCTCTATCTACTGGATTAGCTGGACAGGGAGAGAGTAATGCTAGAAGGTATTTATTTGAAAATGACTTGGTCGAGGCTATTATCCAATTGCCTGGTGAAATTTTTTACAACACGCCATCAACTACTTACCTTTGGATACTTTCTAATAAAAAAAGTGCAGAAAGAATAGGAAAAGTCCAATTAATTGATGCCAGTAGCTTTTACAAGACATTGAGACAGGCTATGGGGAGTAGAACTCGCGAGCTCACTTCTGAAAATATAAAAAAAATACTTGGAATTTTCCTTGACTTTAGAGAAAATGAATACTCTAAAATATATCCGAATTCTGAATTCGGATATACGTTAATTACAGTAGAGCGACCGAAACGTGATAATGGGGCAATTGTATATGACAAAAAAGGAAAACCAAAGGCTGACAGGGAATTATCTGTGACAGAAAAAGTGCCTTTAAATTTTGAAGGAGGGATTCAGAGATTTTTCGAGAAAGAAATCCAACCATTTTCTGAAGATGCTTGGATAAACAGTGGTAAAACAGTAATTGGTTATGAGGTTATTTTTGCACGATATTTCTATGAGAAAGCAACTTTGAGAGAAATGGCGGAGATAACAGAAGAGCTATCATCAACAGCAAATACTACGAGTGCTTTTTTTACTGATACAATTCAAGAAATTCTATCTTCGGTTTATGCAAGATTGACTGAACAACGGACCGATTTAATACCAAGCACAATACAGTGGTTAAAATATGTTCCAGAAAAATGGGAAACTCTTTATTTGTTTCAAGTGGCAGAAGAACAAAGCGTTTCCAATAAGGAGGTTCACAATCAGAATTTATTATCGTTAAGTTATGGGAAAATTAAAAATAAGGATATTAATACCACAGAAGGGTTACTTCCTTCATCGTTTGATACTTATCAGATAATAAACGATGGCAATATAGTGCTTCGATTAACAGATCTACAAAACGATCACAAGAGTCTGAGAGTGGGACTATCTACACAAACGGGAATAATCACTTCTGCCTATACTTGCTTAAAGCCGCGAAGTAATGTTCTTCCGGAGTATCTTTATTTGATTTTACACACATATGATATCTACAAAGTTTTTTATAGTATGGGCGGTGGCGTACGGCAAAGCATTGGGTATAAAGATATAAGTAAACTGCCTATATTGCTCCCTCCATTAGAACAACAAAAAGCAATAGTTGATAGGTTTTATGTAGCACAAAATAAGATAGAATCAAATATAACACTTTTGTCAAAGCAAATAGAGTTGCTTAAAGAGTATAAGACTCGAATTACAGTTGATTTGACAACAGGAATTATTCCTCCGGAAGCTATACCAACAACTTAATTGGAGGGAAAATAATGAGCGATGAATTCAGTATGACCATTTCAGTTCCGACGGATGATGATGGATATGTACTTCTCAAATGTTCCAATTGTGGTGCTTACTTTAAAATAACACCTACCGACATGCAGGATGAGGGGGTCCTGGAGATCTTTTGTCCAAGCTGCGGTCTAGCTGGGAAAAATTATATCACAGAAGACGTTCTTGAATTAGCTTTTACTATGACCAAGAACAAAGCATTGGATATAATTTATGAAGAATTTAGAAAAATGGAGAGGCAATTTCAAAATAGCCCTATAACATTTAAGATGGGAAAACCGCCTAGACATGAACCAGAGAACCCTATTCGCTCCAGCATTGAAGCAATGGAAATAGTAGGTTTATCTTGTTGTAAGAGAAGCGTTAAAATCAAACCAATTTTAAAGATGACCGGGTGTTATTGCCCGTTTTGTGGGGTGAAAAACTATGAAGTTGAATAGAGCAGATCTTCGTAAAATATTGTATGACTTTAATAGTATTTCCAATCGCCTCTTGCAAGCTGATTTCCAGGACTATAATGATGTCTTGAAAAAGTTTCTTTCTTTTGTAAAGAGCACTCCGATAATATTTGATTATGTTATTGATTGCGGGCCTTGTAAGCAAGACATGGATAAAGAATTTCAAGAAGTAAGCGAATCTTATGGTCGATGTATTTTTTCTCTTGGAGAAACTACCGAAGAAGAGATTTGTAATGTTTTTGCTATTCTCAGTCATATTTCTGATAAAAATATAGACATCACATTTTCGGTAGCTGATGGATATACTTCTTCACGCAAATTTCAGGATCGTGTTAAAGCGTTCAATGATCGCGTGACGATGGTTTTTATTCGCCATATTGAAAGTTACTTAACAAAGATAGGCATTGATATGGGAATTGATGAGAAAGTCACTTATTCTATTACTGTTAGCCATGGTCAGGTAAATATAGCAAGCGATAACGCAATGATTACTGCAACTAACAATGTTGGAACCGATCTGATACAGCTTGCTAATTTGATTAATAAGGTAAAAGCAGCAGCAACAGGTATTACCGGAGAAGATGCAGTAACTTTGGCTGAGAGTCTGGAAGTCATTGAAGAAGAAACTAAATCTGATAAGCCTAAAAAAAGTTTACTCAAGATGGCTCTTACAGGTATCAAAACATTAAAAGGTACGGCAGAATTTGCGGCGGCAGTCGCTGCTTTGATCCAATTTGTACAGCCGTTTTTGAGTTAAAAAGAGGTGAAACGATGTGCTTGATAAACTGAAAAAACATTGGGTTTGGGGTGTTATAGCAGCTCCGTTTCTTTTGATGCTCCTTCTCCATTTAGGAATTGCGGTGTCAGAATACACTGGCTTTAACTTCAACATTGAAGGCATTAATGCAGCAGACTGGTTTATGTTTGCTGGAAGCTATTTGGGCGGAGCAATCACGCTCGGTGGAGTTGTCCTTACATTGAAGCATGAAAGAAAAGTACACCAGCACCAAATTAGCATTGATGCAATTAATAAAGAGAAGGAACTGCTCGTTAATGCAATTTCTGAACTCGATTTTTATTCTATATCAATCATATATAACCATTTCCGCGAACTGGAGATTACCGATACGGGATATCGCGGAGTTGAAGTTGCCGAAATACAGAGAAAAATATCCGAGGTACAGCGAACAGTAAACGAACAATTGATTGTAATTACTGCAGGAACCGAAATGTATGCTAATATGACACAACAGTGCTCAGGATGCAAAACACCATGCGGTTTATCAAAAACTTGTGGCGAATTTCGGGAAATATATGACCGGATTACTAAAGATCTCTATGAAACGTTATCCTTGCTGAGTCAACATATTGAGCAATGTGAAGCAAATGTAATGAAAGATGCAGTAATACGTCAATATCAATTAGAAAATGCCCAGTGCACACCAGGTCAACCTTTACCGCATCCTCCGGAAGAACTAAGAATGGCAGAATCTCTTAAAACGGATGTTTCGCAAAATATAACAAAGCTGCGGGAAAGCATAAATAGAATGGCAGGATATACCCAAAGAGAAATACCGCAACTCATAAATTTGGTGCGGGAATATCACATAATCAGAAGTAAAAACGCAGAACGTGTGTGTTTCTCTGAGAAAATGAGGTGATACTATGCCAACCAACACAAAAGAAGCTGGCCTTGAAACTTTAATTGTGGATTGGCTGGTCAACCATAACAGCTATGAGCAGGGCACCAATGCCGACTATAACCGCGAATATGCGATTGACGAAACCCGCTTGTTCCGCTTTTTGCAGTCAACACAGGGCGATGCGATGGACAAGCTGGGCGTGTTCAAAAGTGAGCAAAAAATGCTGCAGTTTCTCAATCGCCTGCAAGGTGAAATTGCCAAGCGTGGCATCATAGATGTTCTGCGCAAGGGAATCAAGGTGTATCCGGTGGATTTAGTCATGTTCTATCTGACCCCCACCGCCAAAAATGTAGCTGCTCGTAAGATGTTCGAGCAAAATATCTTTAGTGTAACCCGCCAGCTGATGTATTCCAAGGACGCCACAAGGCTGGCGCTGGACCTGTGCGTGTTCATTAATGGTCTTCCGGTCATTACATTTGAGTTGAAAAACCAGCTTACCAAGCAGAATGTGGATGATGCCGTTTATCAGTACCAGCATGACCGTGATCCCAAAGAACTGCTGTTTCAGTTCAAACGCTGCATGGTTCATTTTGCGGTGGACGATGCGCAAGTCAAGTTCTGTACCAAGTTGGATGGAAAAGCCAGCTGGTTTCTTCCGTTCAACAAGGGCTACAAAGATGGAGCAGGGAATCCACCCAACCCAGACGGCATAATGACCGACTATCTCTGGAAGGACATTCTGACCAAGCAGAAACTGGCCCGCATTATTGAAAACTACGCCCAAGTGGTGGAAAAGGAAGACCCGGATACCAAGAAGAAAACATATACGCAGGTGTTCCCTCGATACCATCAGCTGGATGTGGTAGAACGGCTGCTGGCGGATGTGAAAGAAAAGGGGATTGGTCAACGTTATCTGATACAGCATAGTGCCGGCTCAGGAAAATCCAACTCAATCGCCTGGCTGGCTCATCAACTCATAGGGTTGGAATCAGACGATGGCGAACTGATTGTGGACAGTGTGATTGTCGTTACGGACCGAGTAGTTCTGGATAAGCAGATTCGGGATAACATCAAACAGTTTATGCAGGTGAGCAGTACCGTTGCATGGGCGGAACATTCCAGTGATCTGAGAAAGGCAATTCAGGCTGGGAAACGGATCATCATTACCACTGTGGAGAAATTCCCGTTTATTCTTTCTGATATTGGTACACAACATAAAGAGAACCATTTTGCAATCATTATCGACGAAGCCCATTCCGGCCAGAGTGGGCGCACCTCGGCAAAGATGAACCTTGCTCTGTCTGGGTTGGCTTCTGAGGAAGAACAGGATAATGAGGATAAAATCAATGCTATGTGTGAGGGGCGCAAACTGCTGAAAAACGCCAGCTACTTCGCCTTTACTGCCACACCTAAGAATAAAACTCTGGAGACCTTTGGAACCCCGTACCAAGATGGAGATAAAATCAAGCATCGCCCGTTCCATGTCTATACTATGAAGCAGGCAATCCAAGAAGGATTTATCCTGGATGTGCTCAAATACTATACCCCTATTGACAGCTTTTACCGCTTGAAAAAGACCGTGGAGGACGATCCGCTCTATGATAAGAAGAAAGCCCAGAAGAAGCTCCGCGCTTTTGTAGAGAATCAGTCTTTTACAGTTGAGCAAAAAGCGGAAATGATGGTTAGTCATTTCCATGAACAGGTGATTGCTAAAGGTAAAATTGGTGGAAAAGCCAGAGCAATGATTATCACCAGCAATATTGAGCGTTGCATTGAATATTACTATGCGGTCAATAGGTGCTTAGCCGCACGGCATAGCCCCTATAAAGCAATCATCGCGTTTTCTGGCGAAAAGGAATTTCACGGTCAGCAACCTGCATTGACTTCTGCAGCACTAAATGGATTCCCGGACAGCAAAATCCAAAAAACATTTAAGCAAGACCCCTACCGTTTCCTGATTGTGGCAGATATGTTCCAAACAGGCTATGATGAACCGTTGCTGCACACAATGTATGTGGATAAGCCACTTTCTGATATTAAAGCTGTGCAGACGCTATCTCGGCTCAATCGTGCTCATCCGCAGAAGCATGATACCTTTGTTTTGGATTTTGCCAATGATGCTGCCACGATTGTGGAGGCATTTTCTCGGTATTACCGCACTACATTGCTGTCGGATGAAACCGATCCCAATAAGCTGTATGACCTGATTGCCGTGATGGAAGAGTATCAGATATTCACGCAGGATCATATTGAAAAGTTGGTTAATCTTTACCTCGACGGTGCCGAGCGAGATCGCCTTGACCCTATCTTGGATGCTTGCGCTGCTGCATACAAAGAACTGGATGTCGACGGACAAATCAAATTTAAAAGTGCGGCCAAATCCTTTGTGCGTACTTATGGATTCCTGGGGGCTATTCTCCCTTATGGAAATCCTGATTGGGAAAAGCTCTCGATTTTCTTGAATCTGCTTATCCCGAAACTGCCGTCTCCGCCAGAGGATGATTTTACACAGGGGATTTTAGAGGCGATTGATCTGGATAGCTATCGCTTAGAGGCTAAGGAATGTATTTCTCTTGTGCTTCAGGATGAAGATGCAGAAGTGGCCCCTGTGCCGACGGGTCAGATCGGAGCCAAGAAAGAGCCGGAGATGGATTTGCTCTCTGCCATCTTGACCACATTCAATGATATGTTTGGCAACATAGATTGGAATGATGCGGATAATGTCCGCCGTCAAATCCTTGAGATTCCGGCTATGGTTTCCAAAGATGAGCACTATCAAAATGCTATGAAAAACTCCGATAAGCAAAATGCTCGTATTGAAAGTGAGCGTGCTTTGCAGCAGGTTATTTTTAGCATTATGGCTGACAATATGGAACTGTTCAAGCAGTTTCAGGATAATCCCGATTTCAAAAAATGGCTGTCTGATCTAGTGTTTAATTTGACTTACAATAAAGACGGAAAGCCTTATCAAACGCCGTCTCAGAATTGAGAAAACCGCAGTAGAATTACCCCTATGTCCTGAACCGTGGCATAGGGGTAATTCTAAATAAAAAAGCGTTCGCAGAACGCGCAGCCGCAGAATGAAATTCTGCGTTCAAAGGGGGTTGGGGGCGCTGCCCTCAACAAGCAGTTTGTGGCTGTGGATAGCCACAAGCATTGCTTGCGTCAATATGTTTCCCTTAAAAACGTGGTGCTTGAAAACTATGCGCTAACAGCATTTTGTTGTTATAATTATGTTGATATAGGGTTGAACTTTATTCTTGTATCTGATAAAATGGTATTGACGAATGGGGGTGTATCTCTTGAAAGAAGTGGCAGAAAGATTGCGATCTTTGCGGGAAAGCGTTAAGTTGTCCCAGGTTAAAATGGCCGAGATCGTTGGCGTCAAGCAATCCAGCCTGAACCGTTATGAGCTGAATCAGGCTTCACCGACATTTGAAACACTTACCCGATATGCGGATTACTTTGATGTATCTATGGACTATATCTTTGGACGCACGGATAATCCTCAGGGTAAGCTGTATGAGTACAAGCCTAAAATTCAGCAGAACGACCCCCAGATGCAGAAGTTTGTGGAAATGTGCTTTGACCCCACATCTCCTATGAATGCGCGGCTCAAGGAAACGCTGCTGCAAATGCTTGGGGAGGCGAAACAATGAATGTTGTTATCTACGCCCGTTACTCCAGCCACAGCCAGACCGAGCAATCTATTGAGGGACAGCTCCATACCTGCTATGAGTATGCAAAAAACAACGGCTATCTTGTTGTTGGGGAGTATATCGACCGCGCTCAGAGTGGAACCACCGACAGTCGTGCCGAATTTCAGAGGATGATTGCCGACAGCGACAAACATACCTTTGAGGGCGTTCTTGTATATCAGCTTGACCGCTTTGCTCGCAACCGCTACGACAGCGCCATCAACAAAGCAAAACTGAAAAAGAACGGTGTGCGAGTGATCTCCGCACGGGAAAATATCAGTGATGATGCCAGCGGCATTCTGGTGGAAGGTGTTCTGGAAAGTATGGCTGAATACTACTCGGCGGAGCTTTCCCAAAAGATTCGCCGGGGCATGGAGATCAATGCGCAAAAGTGTTTGGCCAATGGCAGCAATCCTGGTTTGGGCTATAAGGTGGATTCCGAACGTCGGTACTATGTGGATGAGGAAGAAGCAAAGATCGTTCGGGAGATTTTTGAGCGGTATGCCAGTGGAGAAACAGTTGCAGACATTATCCGTGATTTGAACCGCAGAAAGCTCACAACTTCTCTCGGCAAACCGTTTAATAAAAACAGCGTCCACCGCATTTTGAACAACCGTCGTTACATCGGTTATTACCTCTACAAAGGTCAGGAGACGCCGGGCGGTATGCCCCGTATCATCGAAGATGAGCTGTTTGAGCGTGTCCACTATATTCTTAACCGCAACAAAAAAGCACCTGCCCGAGCCAGAGGGCGGGAAGAGTATCTGCTCACCACAAAGCTGTTCTGTGGCTACTGCCGGGAGATGATGACCGGTTACGGTGGTACAGGGAAATCCGGCAAGACCTATCACTACTACGCCTGCAATAATTTCAAACGGCGCAAATGCAAAAAGAAGGTCATCGGTAAAGAGAGAATTGAGGATCGTGTGGTGTTGGAGTGCCGCAAGTTGCTGACAGATAGCAACATTGAGCGGATTGCGGCCTCGGTATCCGAGGTCTGTGAATCCAACCGGGACACAGCATCCATCAAACGCATCAGAGCTGCCATCCAGGAAGCAGACACCGCCATTGAAAATCTCTGGAAGGCGTTGGAGCGGGGACAGGCGGCCGACATGATCACTGAGCGGATTGAAAAACGCCAGCACGAAAAAGAGGAACTGCAAGTACAGTTGGCTGTCGAGATGGCAAAGCAGGTGACTTTGACAGCACCCCAGGTTAGAGCCTATCTCTACTCGCTCAGGCAAGGAGATAAGAACGACGAGAACATCAAGCGTGGGATCATCAATATCTTCCTCCGGGCGGTATATTTGTATGATGACCGGTTCACCTTGGTTTTGAACGGCAGCGACACTCCAATCACAATTGATGACATCCTGCTGGACGAGATCGAGGAGGGGCTTGAGGGTGACCTGACCGACTGCAAAAGGTGTTCATCGTTGGTCGCGGACGCTCCACCACGATGGGTCTGAAAACCGCTACGGTTTTCAGGCTTTTTTGTTTGTTTTCAGAAATTGCAGGGGGCGCTTTGGGCGAGTTTACGCCGGATGGTCAGCCGGACGCGGACTTTTATGTTTGAGCGTGAATTTGCTGCGAGAAACAGCGGTAAAAGACGAAAATAGATGGCACAGATAGAGGTTTCTTAACACACATTTGACAGGGGTGTGTGGTATAATAAATTTTGAAATCGGAGGAGTATGCGGATGACGAAAAAGTTGCTTCTGTATTTGCGGGATGCATTGATTCCGCGCGGGCAGTCCAAGCGGGAAATCTTTCGCAATATGGTCATCACGCTGGCGTTGCTGGCCATGGCGGCTATGCTTTGCGCGGTGCTGCTGGATACCGGACGCAATGACATCGCGGTGTCGCTGATCTTCGTGCTGGCGGTTTTGCTGACGGCGCGCTTCACGGATGGCTATTTTTATGGCCTGTTTTCGACGATTGCCTCCGTCTTTGGCGTCAATTTCGCGTTCACTTATCCATACTTTGAGTTCAATTTCACGCTGACAGGCTATCCGCTGACGTTCTTGACCATGTTTGCGGTGTCGCTGGTGGTGGGTATGCTGACGGAGCAGGTCAAGCGCCAGAGCCGGATTCAGGCGGAGGCCGAACGGGAAAAGATGAAGGCCAATCTGCTGCGCAGCGTTTCGCACGATCTGCGCACGCCGCTGACGGCGATTATCGGCTCGGCGAGCGTGCTTCTGGAACATGAGGAAGCGTTTACCGAGGAGGAGAAGCGAGAGCTGATCCGCCATGTGCGGGATGATGCGCAGTGGCTGGTGCAGATGGTAGAGAACATTCTCTCGATTACCCGCATCAACGATAATGCCGTGCGCCTGCGTAAGACGCCGGAAGCTGTGGAGGAGATTGTTTCGGAGGCGGTAAGCAAGTTCCGCAAGAACAGGACGATCCCTGTCCATGTCAGCGTGCCGCAGGAGCTGCTGATGGTGCCGATGGATGCGACCCTGATTGAGCAGGTACTGGGAAACCTGATGGAAAACGTGGTCATTCATGCCGACGGCGCGACGGAAATCACGGTGAGCGTTGCATCGGTAGAGGATGGCCGCGTGCGTTTTTGTGTGGAGGATAACGGCATGGGCATTGACGCGGAGATCTTACCGAAGTTATTTGAAGAGCTGTTCCCCCATGCAAAAGAATCCAATGCAGATGGACGGCGGAGCATGGGCATCGGGCTGTCGGCGTGCATGAGCATCGTTAAGGCGCATGGCGGCATGATGTATGCGCAGAACCGACCGCAGGGCGGCGCGTGCGTGTGTTTTGAACTGCCGATGGAGGAGGAGAACGATGGTTAAGGGCAAGGTACTGATCGTTGAGGACGACCGGGCAATCAGCAATTTCATCCGGCGCGTGCTGGAGGCCAGCAGCTATGAGGTGCTGATGGTCAATACGGGGCGCGAGGCCATCAGCATGGCGGCTTCGCATTGCCCGGATGTGGTGATTCTGGATCTGGGTCTGCCGGATATGGATGGCATGGATGTCTTGCAGGAGCTTCGCCGCTGGTCGCTGATGCCGGTGGTGGTTGTCTCTGCGCGCACGGATGAGCGCGAGAAGGTGCGCGTGCTGGATGCGGGCGCGGACGATTATATCACCAAGCCATTCGGTACGTCTGAACTGCTGGCGCGTATCCGCACGGCTATCCGCCATACGCGCACCACGAACGGCAATGCGGCCATTGCCCGCAACGACCGCTTCACCGCCAAGGGGCTGACGATCGACTACGACAAATACCGTGTCTACATCGACGGTGAGGATGCCAACCTGACGCAGAACGAGTTTAAGCTGGTGGCACTGCTGGGGCGCTATGCCGGGCGCGTGCTGACCTATGATTACCTGATTCGGGAAATCTGGGGGCCGAATAAGGCATATGATAACCAGATCCTGCGCGTCAACATGGCCAATATCCGACGCAAGATCGAGAAAAACCCCGGCGAGCCGCAGTATATCTTTACCGAGGTGGGCGTGGGCTATCGGATGATCGAGGGAGACTGAACACATCCATCTTACAAAAGCGTCTTTGACCGTATGAGGCAGAGAAGGGGG
>JAXJLD010000180.1:0-45603 GCA_036297385.1 Christensenellales bacterium
CATGCTGCACCTCCGTCCTCGACCTCGACGACCTCCCAGCCCTGCGGGTAGGTGTCCGGCGACCAGACGTTGTTGTCGATGGTGCTCTCGTAGATCTGGCCGTTGTAGGTCACGCGGTCGCCGGTTTGGTAGGCGTCATGCGCGCCGGTAGGCTGGACGAAGGCCGGGACGGTTTCTCCCGTCTCCTCGCCGCCGGTTTCAGGATCTTGCCCCGGTTCCTGCTCTGTGCCAGGCTCCGTGGGTGTTTCTGGTTCCGGCTCTGTGCCCGGTTCCGGGGTCGTGCCGGGATCACCTGCGGCGGTCACTTCCTCCCAGCCCTGCGGGTATGCCTCGGGGCTGTATGCGTTGGCCCCATCCATGATAGAGCGGTAGACCTTGCCATCAGTCCACAGGCAGCACTCGCCCTTCTGGTAGGCGTCATGGGCACCCGTGGGCTGGATGAACGCCTTTGCCTTGGTCGGGTCTGTGGTGTGATACGGGGCCCACTGTGCGGGGCTGTTTCCCGGCTCGATGTCCGGGTTGTTGTTGGTGTTGTGTGCTTGGCAGCAGCGCCAGCTCTGGCCGTTGTGGGTGCAGGCTTCGCCGACCTCGTGGCTGCCGTCCCCCTTGGGGCCGGCCTTCGTCCACGCTGGCAGCAGATCCTCGCAGGCGGCGATCTCTGTGCCGGACAGGTCGCCGGCGCTCGCCTCTCTGGTGAAGGTCATGCGAGCGCTGCGCAGGGCGGCCTCGAGGCCGCTGTACTTGGTGCTCATGTGGTCAGCCCCCTTTCAATGGCGCCAGACAGATCCTCGAGCTCGTCCTCGAGCTTGGTGATCCGCTCCTTGTCCTCGGGAGAGGTGCCGCCCCCGCCGCCGGCGGCGGCCTGCTCCTTCTCGTGGATGGCTTTGATACTGTGTTCCATGAAGTAGACCATGCTGCTCCTCCTTTCTGGTCTTGGGGTGTTGGTTTATGCGAAGTTGCCGCCGACCGACTGGATGTAGCAGTCGCCCTCGGCCGAGCCGCGCAGGAGCTTGACCTTGATCTTCACGCCCCAGCTCGCGGCGGTCTTGGTCTGGTTGGTGAAAAAGTGCTTCTGACTGGTCAGGGCCTTGGTGGTGATGTCCTCCCATGTGGGCTCGGCGTCGTTGCCGTTGTTGCAGATCCAGACCTGAAGGGTGCTGCCGGTCGGGAAGCTGCCCTGAATATTGACGAGGGCCTTGGTCGGCATATCGTCGGCCGCCATCGCCACGGTCTGCTCGAACTCGACCGAGTGCATGGCCTTGTCGAAGGACAGGGTGCGCACGGTGCTCTCGTTCTTGGCGTCGGTGGCGGTGATGGTCAGGGTGTGGTCGCCGTTCAGCAGCTTGAGCCACTGGTCGGCCGTGATCTCGAGCTCGTTGGTGTCGCCGAGGGTAGCGGTGTAGGTGCGCAGCGTGGTGGTGTCCAGCTTCTCCACGACCGTGACCTGATGGCCGTCGGCGTCGGTGACGGTGTACTCATAGGAGGGCGGCGTGGTGGTGAAGCTGCCGAGGTCGGTGTCGCTGCCGCTGATGACGGGCGGCCGGTTGTTGGTGACGGTGCGCACGGCGCTGGTGGTGTAGGCGCTCTCGGCCCCGGCCGTGTCGTATGCCTTGACGCGGTACTGCACGCTCGTCCATCCGTAGGTGATGGAGTCCGTGTAGCTCCGGGAGCTGCCGCTGTAAATCTGCGCCCATGTGCCGTCGTCCACCTTGCGCTCCAGCTTGTAGCCGGCGAGGTTGCCGTCGGGATCGGTCGACTGTCCCCACGAGATGCTCAGGTTTTCGCCGCCGATGACCTCGCTCGGGACAGTGATGGTGCCGGGGGCCGTGGGCGGCTGGTTGTAGACGATTGTGTAGCAGCCGTCCGAGTCGGTGGTGTCGGAGACCAGGAGATCAGAGGACAGATTACAAGCGGGGCGCAGGCCGTAGTAGCCGAGGTAGGCGAAGTACCTGCCCAGCGAGCCGCCGGAACTGACGTAGCGGGCGTAGCAGGCCGACCCGGCATAGGCGTCCCGCAGCCAGTAGTACCACGCCTGATTGGCGTCGACATCGTAGTTGGAGTTGGCAGCGGCCGAGGCCGAGACGGTAGCGATGCGGCTGGAGTTGTCGCTGAAGATTGCCAGCTTGCTGCCGCACACATGGTCGCCCGAGAGGTTGACCTCGGTGCAGGACAGGGGGAAAACCTTGTCCACGCAGGTTTCCGTCCCGCCGCCGTCCGTGGAGCTCTTGCCGACGGTGATGGTGGTGGCGAGCAGGGCGGCCCGCTCGTTGGCCGTGAAGCCGTTGAGGAAGCCGGCGATGGTGTTGTAGGGGTTGTAGCCGTCCCATACGTTGCCCGAGCTCGGAGGTGCGTCTGCGCTGTGCTGCGCGGTGTACCACTGGCCTGCGGCGGCGTCGCTGTTGAGCCACTGGCGCAGGTTGGAGTAGATGTAGCGGTTGTTGCCGTAGTTTCGGCGGTCGCTGTTGCCGTTGGCACTCTCCTTTGCGTCGAAGCACAGCAGCTTGATGATCTGGTTGGTCACGAGGGTGGTGCTGTTAGCAGGGTAGCCGGCGTGGTTTTTGTCTGCCTTGATCCAGATGATCGGCGCGCCGTAGAGGCTGCCGAACTTGATTTTTGCCTTGTTGGCAAGGCTTCCGAGGGTTTGAGGCATGAGTCTTGTCTCCTTTCGGTAGGTTTTAGCTCCGGGAAGTATGCGAAGAAATAGGCGTCCATGTTCTGCCGCAGGTGGTAGGTGTTGCCGTGCGAGATGTGGCCCGTCCAGCTTGCGTAGGATTGGCTCACGCTCTCGAGCGTCATCTTGCCCCTGTCCACGAGGCCGCGGAACTTGCGGATCTTCCGCTTCATGTTGTCGATGCTCTTGGCCCTCACCTTTCTGACCACCTTGCCGGTGCTCGTGAGGTAGGTGTGGAAGCCGAGGAAGTCGATGCCATTCTTGAGCGGGAAGATCTGCGTCTTGCCGTTCAGGCGCAGGCCCAGCGGCTTGATGTACTCCTCGATCCGCTTGAGGATCTCCCGGAGCAGCAGCTTGTCGCTGCTGATGATGTAGAAGTCGTCCATGTAACGGCCATAGACGAGGCCGAGGTCATCCCGCAGCCAGTGGTCGAAGTCGTCCAGATAGAGCAGGGCGAGCAGTTGGCTCGACTGGTTGCCGATGGGGATCCCGGGGTCTGGCGTGCTGTCGATGACGATCCAGAGCAGCCACTCGACGAAGTCGATCAGCTCCTCGTCAGACAGGAAGGCCAGAGCCTTGCGGGCCTTCTCGAAGCAGACGGCGTGCAGCAGGGTGTAAAAGAACTTGGAAAAGTCACCTTTCAGCACCCAGCCCTCGGCGTAGTCCCACTCCTCCATCGGCCGGTATGGCAGGCCGGCGGCCCGCCGGGCCTCCTCGTCTGCTGCCTTCCGGCTGAAAAAGTAGTGGCGCATGGCACCGGCCAGACGGTCGAGGCCGTCGTGGGTGCCTTTGCCGATTTGCCCGGCATAGTTATCCCGGATGAAGCGCCGGGAGAACACGGGCTCGAGGACGTTGTCGCAGAGCGAGTGCTGGACGACTTTGCCCTCGAAGTCTATGGCAAGGACGAGCCGCTCCTTCGGCTCGTACACCTTGAAGGGATAGTAGGGCCCGAAGGTGTACTCGCGCCGCTGGAGGCGGTCAGAGAGGTCGGCCGTGCGCTCGATGGCCTCCATGCGGTAGCGCATGGCCGTTGGGTTGTCCCGCTTCCCGCAGCGGGTCTTGCGGTATGCTTTGTATAGCGAGTTGAAGCTGTTGACGATGTTCTCCATGCGAAAAAATCTCTGCCGTCGGCAGCTCCGGCCACGCTTTGCGTGCGCCGCCGGGAGCATCGGCAGTCCTGTGTTTACCCATGGCCGGGCCGGTCAAACGGCGCCGGGTGCGGGAGGGATACGCCTTCCTTGGATGATGGTGCACAGTGTTCGCCGGCCGTCTCCGACCGGTTAATAAGTCGGGCTATCCATCGAAGCGGGGCGCAGGCCGTTGTTGCCGTTGTAGGCGTTGTTCCTGTTCAGCGTGCCGTCGGAATTGACGTTGCGGGCGTTGTTGGCCGACCCGGCACGAAAAAACAAGGCGTACCCCACGGGCTGCCTATTGGTGACGCGCCTGCGCGTCCATCTTGGCGGCCCTTTCTTTATCGGATTTGTACCATTTGGCGGTCTGATTTTTGACGCCGGCCGCCATCCGCGACCAGTGTGCAAAGGCGTCGTCGCCGAGCCCGCTGAGGATCTCATGGGCGAGCTCGATGTGGTGGATCAGTTTCCGGCAGTTGCGCAGGGCCGAGCGTTGCGCCCGGTATCGCAGCTCCCGCTCCTGCGGGTCGGTCAGGAGCAGGTCGTTGGCTTCCATCAGGTCGGCGACGAGGTCGCTGGCCTCGTTCATCATCCGTTGCGCCAGCCCGAGCCGTTCCTTCTTGGGGAAGATGTTCGGGTTGCGCGTCTTGATGTAGGTGTGCTTCTCGAGCTCCTTGGCGTCGCTGATGACCTGCATCTCCGGGAGCTTTTCACGGCCGAAGGGCGGGCGGCCTACATTGGCCCGCTCGTATGGCCGCGAGTGTCCGTTGCTTGCCGTAGTACCTCACCTCCTCCCCTTTGATGGTGATCCTCGCGCCGGTGCCGTCGTAGGCGGTGCCCTGAATGACGATCACGCCGTCCTCACGCTTGCAGCATGAGCAGGGCGGCGCCAGCTCGACAAACAGGTGCGCGATGATGCAGGACGCCTCTGCGGGCGGGATCGGCGTGTAGCCGTACCCGTCCACGGCTTAGCACTCGAGGCGCTGAAGCGTAGCGTTCCAGACGCCAGAGGTGAGGGTGATGCCGTCCAGATTGGCGAAGGTGATCTGGAAGGGGTTGGTCGTGATGTCGCCGAACACGGCGTCCCACAGGGTCGTGATCTTGCTGGTGTTCTGCTGGACGACGTTGCTCAGGTCGATCACGGCGGCCGCGGCCTGCTGCGCGATCTCGACCGCCTGCTGCGCGAGGAGGATGGCCTGATTGGCCGTGGCCTGCGCCGCGAGGGCGATGGCCTTGTAGTTTTCGTAGTCCTCCTTGGTGGCGTAGGCGTCCGCGGGGATGTAGGCGGTCACGTTGGTGGCCGTGCCGATGGCGGTGACGATGTCGATGGTTTTCTCGACGATGGTGGCGCCGCCGGTCGGCGGGATCCACTCGGCGAGGTCGCCGCAGTTGCCGTAGCAGTACAGCACCTCGCCTACGTCCTCGTCGGGATCGTCCGCATAGAGGCCGAGCTCGCGGTAGTAAAAGCCGTCGTTGGTCTGGTCGTTGGTGAACACGCCGCCCACGGTGACGGTGCCGTCGCCGTTCACGACGCATTTGGTGATGTCGATGGTCGCCTTCGGGCTGACCACGCCGGTGAGGGAGCGGGGCGTCTGGCCCTCCTCGAGGTAGCCGTCGCCGAGGACGATCTTGGTGTAGTTGATCTGCTGGCCCGCCACGCCCTTCGCCAGAACGAGAAGGCCCGCGGCGGTGATGTCGTTGTTGATAAATGCGGCCATGTCTTTCTCCTTTCCTTAGTCTGAAGCGAGGACGCTGGTGCCGATGGTGACGGTCTCCCGGTTGTTGTCGTGGACGACGGCCCCGTGGTAGAGGTGGATCTCGTCCGTCCCCATGACGTGCCGCTCCTCGCCGTGCTCTCGCACGGCCATCCCGGCATAAAGGAACATCTCGCCGGTCAGGCAGATCAGGATCGCGTCGAGCCATGCGCTGCGCCGCTTCACGGTGCGCAGCAGCGAGAGGAACAGGTCGAGGTTTTCGTTGACGAGTCCCGGGTTATCGCTCAGCACCTTGAAATGGTAGGGCTTGCCGCCGTACTGATACCACTCCCTGACCTCGCCGGTGCCGAAGTAGTCGGCGATGATCTGCGCCACGGCGTAGGGGGTGCCGAGCTTGGCATAGACGCGGTCGCTGTTGCGGATGACGGCCCGCTTGGTCTCGATGGGCGCGGTGCTGTCATACCACTGGATGTTCAGCTCCCACGCCATCTCGTCCAGCTCGGCCTCGCTGAGCTGGTCGATCTTGTCCCACCTGCTCAGCAGCTTCAGGCGGGCGAAGGCGTCCCGGGATAGGGTGTCGCAGCCGGCGGCCAGCCCGCGGTCGGCGCCGTCCTGCGCCATCCACGAGGGCAGGAGCTTGATCATCTCGACTTCGCTGAGTCGCATTTAGACCACCTCGCTCTCTGTCTTATGGCTGACAGTCAGGTGCCCGCTGAACTTGGCGACCTGCGTGTCGCTGACGGGTGTGTAAACCGGCTTGGTCACGTCCACGCGGAAGGCGCCGGTCAGGTTTTCGCCCCACGACGGGCAGAGGATCCGCTTGCGGAGCTGGTCGGGGTTGATGTCCCGGCCCAGCGCGCCCACCTGCCACTCGTTGTAGCGGTCGATGGCGCCGCCGGTGCCTTCTACATTGGCGACGACCTCGGCCTCCGTCTCGGGGGTGGTGTAGTAGACGATCTCGATGTCGTAGGTGATGACCTCGGGCGCCACGGCCGTGACCACGTCGGTGAGCGGCCGGATGTCCGAGGCGTTGCACGCCTCCAGCACCTTCTCGAGGATGCTCTCGTCAGGGACGGCGCCGCCCTCCAGCAGGGGGACGATCTTGACGCAGCCCTCGAGGGTGCGGGTGATGGTGATGTCGAGGCTCGTGGCGTCCGCGAGGGCGCCCTTGAGCTCGATGGTCAGCAGGTCGTCGGTGTAGTCCACAGTGTAGTCGGTGTCCTCCACGCCGGCCGTGCTCTCCCCGTGCTCCTTGACGATCAGGGTGTCCGGAAGCAGCCGGCCGCCGCCGATGAAGGCGTGGCCGTCGTAGACCGTGAGGGTGCGGCTGATGGTTTCCGTCTCGCTGACGGCCCGGGCGTCGATGATGGAGCTGTCGGCCGTCATGGCCCAGTAGATGTAAGCCTGTTCCGGCCCGGCCGTAGACCGGGACGCCGGCGCCAGTCGGATGCGCTCGCGCAGCCGGTTGTCGCCTTCCTCGGTGTAGGGCTCGCCGTCGTCGCCGCCGGCCGTTGCCGTGATGTTGGTGACGCTCTCGATGTAGGGGATCAGGTCGACGAGGGTGGTGATGGTGCCCGGGGCGTACCCGTTGTACTCGGTGCCGTTGCTGACTGCCGAGGTCGGGATCTCCACGGAGTAGGCGCCGGCCTGAAGGACGGCGATCTCGTCGGTGGCAAAGTAGTGGTCGCTGTCCGGCGTCACCTTCGTCCACTTCGGGATGATGATGTTGTTGGGCTGCGGCGTGCTCACGGAGAAGCGCATGGTCGTCTTTGCCGGGGATCCTTCCAGCCGGTGGACATCCAGCCGCTCGCCGATGGCGTCCAGCACCTCGCCCCGCGCATAGCGGAGAAGGGTCTGCCGCCCGGTGTCGTCGAGGCTGTTGTAGAGGGCGACGAACACGGCCACGAGCCCCTCGCCGAAGATCCGGCGCTCGTCGCCGGGGTACAGAGGCTCGCCGGCGCCCTTTTCGAGCGCAGCGATCAGGGTGTTGTAGATGGTCGTCGCGTCGGTGGTGGTGAGGTGGATGTCGTCGCCGTAGGTGTTGGTCTCGTCGCTCATGCTGTTCACCTCCTTCAGAGTGTGTTGTTGTCAATGCTGGCCCGCAGCTCGAAGTCGCCGGTCTGCGCGACCAGAGCGACCAGATCGGACGAGCTCAGGCGCACGCGGGGCTCGTAGGTTTCCACAACGAACTCCACGTCGGCGGCCAGATCGTTGGCAGCCATCCCGCTCGGCTTGTCGATCAGGGTGCGGTCGATCCCCTTGATGCGCTCGTATGGCACCTCGCCGCGGATGGTCTTTAGGAGGTTTTGCACGCAGGTCTCGGGCGCTGCGTTGCCGCTTGCTTTCATGGGATCACCTCACTTTAGGTCAGTTGGGTGTTGTTGGGTTTCTTTGCAGCTTTGTCGCTGCTGGATGCGCCGACGGTGATGGCGCTCAGGCGCGGGCCGACGCCGGTGGAGACTCCGGCCGGGGACGAGCTGCCCCCGTTGGAGCTGCCGGCGGTCGCCTTCTTGCTGCTGGCCTCCTCGGCGTACTCGGTCAGGTTGATGGTGATCTTGCCCTTGAGGATCCGGCCGAAGTTGTCGACCGTCGTGTCGCCGAGGCTCACGCCAGTGAGCTGAAGGTTGGCTGGGCCGAAGCGCGTGCCGCCGAGGTAGAAGGGGGCGTACTGGCCCACCAGCGCCGTCCACGACTCGTACTCGCCGCGGACATCGCAGCCCACGGCGACGCCGAGATCGAAGTCGAAGCTCATGCTCTGGAGCTTGAGCGCCTTGGTCTTGGTGGCCGGGGATCCCGCCTTGTCGTCGCTGTTCTCGGTGTCCAGCTCCACGCTGGCCGAGACGCCATTCAGGGCAGCGATCCGCTCGGGGGAGACGCCCCATGTCTTGCCGTTCCACGATGCCATGACGGACATGATGCTCGGCCTCCTTCCTTAGTGCGGGCCGGTTGTCTCTCCGTGCGGTGCGGTGTGGGTGTGACTGGTCAGACTGATGCCGCTGGCCGTGACATCGGCCGACGGTACGCTGACGCCCTTGTCCTGCACGGTGAGCGCGCCCTTCTTGATAGTGATGTCGCCGGGGACGATGCCGGGCCACTCCCCGTCCATGCGGGAGAGGATCAGGCCGGTGCCGTCCTCGAACATAGCGTAGGCGACTTCGACGCCGGGGCTCAGGTTTCCCATGTCCCCGCGCAGATACCACGGGATCGTCAGCGGCCTCGTGACGAGGCTGTCGGCGGTGCTCGGGAGCACCCGGGCCGTGGTCTTGTCGCCGTTTCTGTCGGGCTCGCCCTCGATGCTCGAGATCTTGCCCTTTTGGATCATTTGGGTGTTGCTGTTTGGCATGGTCAATATCCCTCCAGAGGCTTGCGCAGATAGAGCTTGCTCCGGGTCTTGACGTAGTCGTGCCGGATCCGGCTCACGAAGGCCGTGCCGTCCCACGAGGCGACGCCCTCGGTGGAGAGCGTCACCACGGAGCCCGCCGCGTACTCGCGCAGCAGCGTCCCCGTCCAGAGCGTTGCGACGGTCGCCTCTTTGTTGGCGTCCCGGAGCAGGCCCTTGGCGAAGCGGTCGGCCTCTGCTTGGTCGGTCATGCGGAAGGGGAGGATCTTGCGCAGCACCTTGTCGCCCCCGGCCGGCGCCGAGAAGGTGCCGGTCAGGCCGCCGTTGACGGCCTCGGCCGAGCCGTAGGCGTAGGCGCCCTCGTCCCGGTACTCGAAGTCGTTGGCCGGCGTGATGGTGATGGTGTCGACGGGCTGCTGGCCCTCCATGTATGCCTCGTCGTAGACGACCAGCTTGCCGTCATAGACTAAAAAAGCCGCGCCCTCGAGGGTGCAGCGTGCCTGAAGAAAAGCGAAGTCGGGGAGGTTGTTCTGCTCGACGTAGTCGTAGGTCTGGTCGGTGATGCCGTAGGTCTCGACCGTGAGGCCGTGCCGGCCGGCGATCTCTTGGATCAGTTGCAGGAACTTGACCTTTTCCCACGACTTGCTCCTCTTGTCCTTGGTGGATTGCGGGGCCGAGTAGGCCCGCAGGGTTATGAGGCCGGACTCGGGGACGACGCTCTCGACGAACATCTTGCCCGTCTTGGCGGCGCCGTCCTCGACGGCGATGGTGTCGCCCTTCTTGGGGCTCCACCTGTCCCACAGCTCCCGGGTGTCGTTGAGTTTGAGCAGCAGCTCGTCGCTCTGCTTGTCTGCGTACATATCGTGGTAGCAGCGGTGGACGCTGATCTCGGGGTAGATGTCCGTCCCCTCGTAGATGATTTTCACAGGGCAGGCTCACCTCCTCCACGGCGGCAGGGTGTCGGGCGTCTCCACGGTCTCGACGATGGGGATCCGCACGGCCTCGCCGCCCTCGAAGATCAGCACGTCGCAGAGGTCGCGGTTGGCGTCGATGATGGTGCTCGCCATCCGCTCCTCGTTATAGGCTGCCAGCGCGATGCTGTCGAAGGTGTCGCCGCCTTGCGCGGTGTAATCAATATAGCCGACTATCCGCTGTGACATAGGCGCCGCCCTCCCTTCTTGCGAGTGCTTCGAGGATGAAGTCGATGAACTCCGGCTCCAGATCCCGCAGCTTTCGGATCAGGGCGTCCTCGTCGGTGTCGCCTTGGATCTCGATTTTGGGGCTGAAGGACAGGCCGCTCAGGTCGTAGACCACGGACGTACCCGAGCCGGAGCTGATGGGCTCATAGCTGCCCTCGTCCATAGCGCCGAGCATTTCACCGGCGCGGGCCCAGTAGGACAGGTTTTGCGCCCTATAAGCAGGGTTAAAGCTGATGACGGCCTCGGTCGGGTAGCGCGGATCCTCGCCCGCGATGGACGGGCCGCTTGTGAAGCCGCCGGTTGCAAAGCCGGAAGCGCCGCCGCCTCCACCCCCGCCGAACAGGCCGGCGATGCTGTTGATGACACCCGCGCCGAAGCTCACGATCTTGCCGATGACGTTGGCGATGGTGCCGAGCACGGATGCGATGGGCTGAAGCAGCCCCAGCAGGGGGCTCAGGATCGGCATGATGGCATTGAGCAGCGACATCAGGGGCGGCAGCAGCGCCTCGACCACCTGCATAAGGGGCGGCACGAGGGGCATGATGACGCTGTTGACGATCTGAAGCGCGACATCGAGCAGCGGGGTGATGACCGGCAGCAGGGCCGAGATCAGGCTGGTCAGGACGGGCAGGATCGTCGAGATGATCTGCGTCAGCATTGGCAGGATCGAGGTCAGGATGCTCACGATGGGCGGGAGGATGGCCTGCACGATCTGCATCAGCGGCGGGAGTAACTGCTGCGCCAGCTCGAGGAGCGGCGGCAGGAAGGCCGAGATCAGCTGCGAGAGCAGCGGAAGCAGCCCGGCGGCCAGTTGCGAGACCATGGGGAGCACGGTCTGGAGGGCCTGCCCCATTCCCATGAGGAACTGCTGCACAAACGGCATACAAGCGTTGAGCGTTTCCGTGATGACGGGGGCGATGGCCTCGAAGGTCTCCCGCAGGATCGGCGCCAGAGCCGTCAGGGTGTTGGCGATCATGGACGCCATCGGCAGCAGCGAGACCTCGGCCGACCTCTTGATCGCCTCGAAGGCGCTGCCGAGGTCGTTGTACTTCACGTCGTTGATCTGCTGGAGAGCGGCCGCGCCGTCGTAGGCTGCGGTCTCGATGCTCGCCAGTACCGGCAGCACGCCGGCCTCCAGATCCTCGAACTGTGTGCCGAACAGGGCCACGCCGGCCGCGTTGCGGGCGAGGGGGTCGTCCATGCTGTTGAGGGCCTCGACGGTGTCGAAGAACGCGGCCTCTGCGGTGTCTCCACCTGCGGCGAAGGCTGCGAACATTTTGTCGGCGTTGAGGCCGAGGCTCTCGAAGGCTTCCCGGCTCGTGTCGCTGCCGTCCTTCGCTCTGATGTTGAACTCCTTGACGGCGTCGCCGACCTTGTCGATGGAGAACAGGCCGGCGTCAGCGCCCTCCACGAGGGTGCCGATGAACTGGTCGGCGCTGAGGCCGAGGGCCGCAAACTGCGGGCTGTACTCGTTCAGGGTGTCCAGCAGATCGCCGTTTTTGTCTGCGCCGTTCTGCGCGCCCACGGCGATCAGGCCGTAGGCTTCCTCGGCGTCGATGCCGAAGTTTTTCATCAGGGCCGACGCTGCCCGGGCGCTCTCGCTGACATCGTAGTCAAACACGTCCCGCAGGTTGAAGCCGGCGGCGGTTGCCCGCTCCAGAGCTTCGCCAGTCAGGTCGCTGGCCTGCTGCGTTGCAGCCAGACCGTCAGCCACGTCGGCGAAGTCATCGCCGAGCCCTTGGGCGTAGATGTTCTTGACGCTTTCGCCGAGCGCGTCCAGCTCGTCGCCGGTCGCCCCGGTTGCCGCCGAGAGCTGATTGATGGCCGTGTTGTACTCGTTGCCGAGGTCGGCCAGATACTTCCCGGCCTCCACGACCGCCTTGCCTGTTGCGACTGCGATGCCGCCCACAGCACCGCCGACGGCCACGGCCTTCCAGTTGACGTTTTCCAGCTTGCCGGTGACATCGTCCAGCGCCTTGCCGAGTGACGGGTCAATGGTGCCGGCGAGACTCACGACGGCTTGCAGCATTTTATTTTTGGCCACTGGCGTCACCTCCTCCTATGCGGCCGGATGTGGGGGATCCTCGGCTTCGGGATCTTGGCCCGCTGCTTTTTCGCCTCCTCGGCCGCTTCGTAGTATTCGAGCAGGAAGTCGGTCAGGCGTTCCCGTCGGAGCTCTCCGACTGAGATGTGGAAGGCTCGGGAGTAGTCTCGGACGAGCTCTCCGAGTCGTTTTGCTCGGAGGGTGCCCCCGACCTCGTTGTGGTAAAATTTCGGCCGATCCTCACCAGCTCCATGACATCGGGCCCACTGATGCGCTCGAGGTCGGCGATGTCGATGTCGGGGTTGACGGCGGTGATCGCCATCATAGCGAGGTAGAGGTGCATGGAGTAGTCGAGCTCGGTGGCGCCGGCGCTGCCGCCGGCCTTGTGGGTGGTGGCGCGCAGCTTCAGCGCCTCGGCCTCGGCGAACATTCCCACGGCGATCGCGCCGGTGTCATAGGTCAGGGTCTTGACCTTCTTGCCGTTGATGGTGATGGGGTTGCTGAGTGTCAGCTTTTCCATGGTCGTTGTCTCCTTTCGTTGATAAAAAGAGGGACGCCGCCCACCTCGGGCGGCGCCCATCTGTTGTTACAGCACGCTGCGCAGGTCTTTGACGTAGTCCACGCCGCCGATGCGCATGATGGTGTTGAGCTGGTCGATCAGGCAGAACTCCTCGCCGGCGACGAAAACCTGATAGCGGCTCACGGCCAGCGTGACCTCGTTCTCCGAAGGGTTGCCCGGATCCACGGACAGGCCCGGGATCAGCTTCGGGACGCAGCGCATGAACGCCTTGCAGCCTTCGGTCTTGGTGGAGCCGTCGGCGTACTTGACATCCTGCGCCCATCTGACCTCCAGCGTCTTGCTCTCGAGCTGCACCATGGAGCGCAGCCCCTTGTCGATGCCGATCTTGGTGATGGCGGCCTCCATGCCTTCGATCTGGCCGGTCATGGGTGCGGTGTAGGTGCCCATCGCCTTATAATCGGCGGTCACATGGGTGACGGCCGGCAGGGTGATGGTCACGTCCTTGGCGACGAGGACGCCGTTGATGTACACGGTGTCGGCGAGGATGGGGCCCTTCAGGTCAAGCCACAGATTTGCCATTACTCGTCACCTCCTTCGTAGTAGACAGAGAAGCCGGCGTCGGTGTATGCGACGTACACGCTCGCAGACTTGAGGGGCGGGGTCGGGGTGACGGCGATGTCCCAGCGGAAGTCGCCGTTCATGATGTCGGTGGTGCTGTTCTCGCTCTCGAGGAACACGATCTGCGGCTCGCCCAGCAGCGCGCCCATGCTGACATACCCGTCGAGCTTCTCCTGCTCGCGGTTGATGATCTCGTCCTTGAGCGCCCGGGTCATGGGCTCGTCGATGCGCGGGCTCCACTCCCTCTGGAAATCGTTGGTGATGTGCATGAGCATACGCATGGACACGTCGAAGATCGCCCGGGGATCCACGTCGGCGCCGTAGGTGTAGGCGGCGGTGTGGTCGCCCCACAGCACCCACTCGCCGCCCCATGCGACGGCCGTGCTGATGCCGTTCTGCGTCAGCTCCTTGCCCTCCTGCTGGCTGAAGCCGCGGTTGGTGGCGTTGGCCCCAAAATACTGCTTGATGATGGGGATCGCCTTGTTGCCGCAGGTCTCCATCGGCACGCTGTTGTGGCTGAAGTCGGCCCGCATGAGCTCGACCACGGCCAGCGTGCTCAGGTGGTAGATGTTGCCGAGGTTGTCGACGCCCTGCGGCCAGTAGACCTTCGACCGCTCGCCGGTGAAGGCGTTGTTCTTCTTCCACGCGATGGCCTTGGTGATGGTGTCGACCGCCTGCGCGCTGCTGTCCACGAGGGGCAGGTCAGCGACGACGAAGGCGTCCCAGTGGCCGTTGATCTTCTGGCTGGCGGTGAGCATGGCGTTGTAGACCGCCGGGCTCTGGCTCCAGCCGGGGGCGGCGATCAGGTTGCAGACCGCGAACTGCTCGGGGTAGAGCAGCGCGATGGAACTCAGGCCGCTGTACTCGCCGCCGGCCGTCACGCCGCCGATGATGTCGTCGTCCTCGATGGCGCTGTCGTCCACCTCGTAGAAGCTGGCCGTCAGGGTGCCGGTGAGCGGGGAGTCCGCGATCAGGCTGGTGATGATGACGGTGCCCTTGGTGAAGTTATAGTCCAGAGCGTAGTCGGTGCCCTCGGCGTAGTCGCCGCCATCGCTCTTGGCGATGGTCAGGGTGTCGAGGATGATGGTGGAGCTCGCAAACTCGGCCCGGCCGCCGGTGAAAGAGAGCTGCTGGGTGGTCTCGGTCGCCTTGCGGTGCTTGCCCGCAGACGGGTCGAGGACGTTGATGACGTAGATGGGGCCGATGTTCCCGAGGGTGTTGTTGAAGTGCGCGTTCATGACCTCGCAGAGCGTAAAGGTGCCCCAGTCGGCCGCATAGCCGAGCTTGCGCTGCGCGTCGATCATGTTGCTGAGCTTGATGGGCTCATTGATGACGCCGGCGTCTGCGAAGCCGCGCACGAGGTTGACGGGTGCTGTGCCGATGTAGACCGGCGTGGTGCCCGCCTGCACGGCGCTCTGTGCCACAGTCTCGCCGATGTGGCCGTATGCGCCGTAGAGGTATTCGTTTGCCATCTGCTTTTCCTCCTTTGCATAAAATTAGAGCAGCCGGTCGGCTGCCCTTAAAGCAGGTGTTGGTAGTCCTTCGGCGTGCGTGTCAGGATCTCCTCGACGGCGAACTCCACCCACGCGAACCAGTAGGGGTAGAAGTCCGGGACGGCGTCCTGCTCAGACACAGGGCCGAAGGTGATGCCGTCCTCCTTCATGACGCGCAGCGGGCCGATGTACTCGGCGTTCTCGATCATGCGGAGGGCCGTGTCCACAAAATTCCATGCGTCGCGCCAGCCCTCGCCGTTTTTCTCGAAGAAGGCCGCGGCCTCCTCGTTTTGCCACTGGACGTATGCGCCGCTGCCGTCGTTTTTCGGTTTGAAGATGTCGCGCCCGTGGTAGCCGGGATCCCACGCAGAGAAGCAAAGCCGGATCTTGATGCTCCTCGAGCTCATGGTCAGGCTGTCGGTGCCCTCCACGATCTGCGCGCAGACCGAGGGGATGGGGGCCGGCACCTTTGGGGGCAATCTGTCCTTCGACGGGACGAAAAGCGAGAACGCGGTCGGGTTGACCAGCTTGTAGGGGTAGGAGGCGTCGGTCGCGCTGTCGTCGGGGAGCTTGAGCTGCACCATCGGGCAGACGGTGGAGCCCAGCCACTCCCGGACGGTCTCGATGCTGTTGACTATGGACACGGCTGCACCTCCTTTACATGGTCACGGTCTGGCCGAGCGCGATGGTGGCGACGCCCATGTCCTCGCTCCAGTCGTTGACGATATACTCGCGGCCGTCGATGTTGAGCCCTTCGCCCGCCGGGCGCCGGGGCGGCAGATCCTCGACTGCTGCATACAGCATGAGGGACGACTCTGCCACGCCCAGCTCTTGCCCCCCTTGGCGTTCTTTCAGGGCGTTGTCATCCAGCACGACGGTGATGGTCTTGCCGTCGACCTTGTGCTCCTCGCCGAACTCGGCGAGGTTGAGGAACACGAGGCGGCGGTCGTCAGCGACCATCTTCTTGAAGTCGAAGGCCATTAGACGGGATCCGCGGCGCCGATCTGAGGGGGCTCCTCATTGTCGCCGGTCTGGTCGTCGTCGGCCTCGTTGGCCGCCGCCTTCGCCTCCTTGATGGCGCCGATGACATCGGCCTTCTTGCGCATGGCAGAGGCGTCCACGCCGTAGGCGGCCGCCACTTCCTTCAGCTCGTCGAGCTTCATGTCCTCGTCGTACTCAGGAGGAGCGGTGGGCGCGTCGTCGGTCTCGGGTGCGGCCTCGGGCTCCTGCTCCGGCTTTGCGGCCGGTGCAGGGGCCACGGGCTGCTCGTCGACATACTTGGCAACGCCCTGCTTGACCAGACGGGCCTCGAGCTCGGGGTCGAACTTCTGAGGCCCGTCCGCGTTGGTGATGGGGACGACCTTGCGGCCGTTATAGTAGCCGAAGGTGCCCGCGATGATCTGGATCATGTTCATGCTCCTTTCTGCCGGCTTAGTCCGAGGTCAGGACATCGGCGACGATCCACGGGTTTTTGTTGTTGGGGATCAGCAGCGGGCGGCTGGAGATGGTCAGCGTGCGGGTGTTGCCCTCGGCGCTGGACACATACTTCGGCACGCGGCGGCCGGCGTAGGTGTGGAACTCGCCGTCGGCCTGCTCCACCTGAGACACGGCGCCGTAGCAGGTGCGGCCCGCAGCGGGGGCGGTGAGGATGCACTTGCCGCTCGGGATGTAGAGCTGATCGTTGCCGTCGTCGTCGGTGTAGGTCTCGTCGTAGGAGATCACGCTGATGATGCGGCCGTTGATGTTCAGGCGGGCCATGATGGCAGCGCCCGGCGCCAGCTCCTCGGGGGCCACAGAGCCCAGCTCATAGCGGCGGTTGTCGAGCATTTCCTTGATGTCGGGATCCTCGATGATAGCGTCGGCCACGTCAGGGGAGCACACGAGGTCGGCAGCGCGCAGGCCGCGGCTGGTCAGCATACGGGCCATCGCGCCGAGGTCGGCGCGGATCTTGGCGCCGCTGGCGTCCCACTTGGTAGTCGGGGTGTAGGTGGCGGGGTTGGCGCCCTCAGAGTAGAAGCGGATCTCCATCTCGTCGCCCTTGTCGACGTCGTCGGCGATGTGCTTCATGATGCAGCCGTTGGTCAGCATGGTCTCGGCGGCCATGGCCTCCTCGCGGTTGGTGATAAGGTCGCCCAGCTCGTCAGCGTCCCGCACAATGAGCACCTGCTGGCGCTGCTCGGGGGTGAGCTGAGAGTACAGAGCCTCACCGAAGCCGCGCTTGCGCAGCTCGTCGAGGGTCAGGGTGCGGCGGGGAGCCACGAAGGGCGGGGTGTACCGCTCCATGGTGTAGCCCTTGCGCAGGATGGTGACGCCGCCCTTGCGGGGAGCGACGAAGGGCGCGAGCTTGCGCACGCCGTCACGGTACTCGACCAGCACATCCTCAGTGGCGAAGATGTCGCTCGCGTCGTTGGTCGGGAAATAGCGGTCGCGCAGGAAGGTCGCCGCAGGGGCGAGCTGCTGCACGGCCATGAGCAGCGTGTGGGTGTCGTAGAAGTTAAAAGGCATGATCTTGTCCTCCTTCTCTTAGTAGTCCAGCGCGTCGCTCAGCAGGATGCCGGCAGCGCGCAGAGCTTCCTCGTCGGCGGGCTTCAGGGTGTAGCTGGAGCCGCCGAAGATCAGCTTGTTGCGGGCGAAGTGGCCGGTGCGGTAGGCGGTGGCCTCCACGTCGGCGTCGGTGCCGACCTTGGTGTCGTCGCAGAGGATGGCGTTGGCAGTGAGGGTCTCGTTGCTCTTGGCCGTGGTGCCGAGGGCGACCATCTTGCCGTCGCCTGCGGTGCCGCCGGACAGGGCCAGAACGGTGCCGCGCTTGAGGGTTGCCTCGGCGCTGGCCTCCTTGCGGATGGTCACGGTGAACACGTCAGCGACGGGCTCGTTTGTGACGATCAGGCCGTCGTAGTCCACGGTGCCGAGGTTTTCATCCAGTCTCTTGCTCATTACTTCTTACCTCCGTTCTTGGTGGTGTTGTAGATGCCGACGATGGCGTCGACCTTGGCCTTGTCGTCGGCCTCGCTGCCTTCCTCGCCTCCGTTGGGGGCGGCTCCGACATCGGCGGCGCCGGACTCGGCGTTGTCGTTGGCGGCGTCCTTCAGGTGCTTGGCTCCGAGGGCCGCCTGCTTCTGCATGGCCTTGAGCGCGAGCTGCTCAGCGGTGCAGGTGTTCTCGCCGTACTTGGCGTCCCTGACGAGCTGAGCGTCGCCCACGCTGGCGGCGATGCTGTCGATGGCCTCGATGCGGGCCCGCTCCTGCGCGATGGCATTTGCGACGGCCTGCTGCTCGATCTGAGCGACGAGGTCGGGGTGCTGTGCTCTCATTTCTTCGAGAGTCATGGGCTCATCTTCCTTTCTGTTTTCGCCGCCGTTCCCGGTCGGCTTATTTCCAGCCGCCGGGGCGGCGTGGATGCTGTTGATGCGGATGGTGCTCGGGATATTGTGCAGGCCCTTGATGTTGTGCCGGATCCCGGCCACGAGGAGCACCTGCTTGTCGGCGCTCACGCTGACATCGGGGCCGTCGCCCTCGAGCAGGGTGTCGGCGAAGCCGTTGTCGATGGCTTCCTGCCCGACCATCCATGTCTCGCGGGTCATCATGGTGCGAAGCTGGTCAACTGCGAGCCCGGTCTTGGCGTGGTAGATCTCGGCGATGGCCCGCTCGCTGGCGTCGAAGTCCTTCTGGAGTTTCTTCAGGTCTGCGAGGGTGTAGTAGTCCATCAGCAGGCCTGCGACGCCATGGATCATGACCATACTGCCGGGGTAGACCTGCACCTCGTCGCCGGCGCAGGCGATGACGCTGGCTGCGCTGGCCGCGATGCCCTCCACGATGACGACCTTGTGGCCGCTCAGGCCCTTGATGGCGTTGTGGATGGCGATGCCGGTGTAGAGGTCGCCGCCGGTGCTGTTGATCTTGATGGTGATGTTGCTCTTGCCCTTGACGGCCGCGAGATCCTCCATGAAACTCTCGGGAGCGATATAGAGGCCGGGCTCGGGCTCACCTGTCCACCAGTCCACAGGCTGACGGGCGACGACATCGCCATAGAGGACGATCTCGCCCGAGTCCTCGCCGACGCTGGCGATGTTCCAGAACTTCGTCGGCGTCTGCTGGACGACCTGCGGCCCGGCGCACAGGCGCGGGGTGTTACTCGTTTTCATGCTTGTCCTTGTCTCCTTCCTTGATGGTCTTTTCCACCTCGGCGACGATGGCAGCGCGCCGCACGGCAGCCGAGAGGGATGCGCCGGCCACTGATGTGCCGCCGGAGTCGCCGGTGCTGCCGGTGTCTCCCTGAGCCGCCCGCAGCTTCTCGTTTTCCCGGGCGAGCTGGTCGATGTTGGCGTCCCACTGGCCGCCGTTGAGTCGGATCGTGGCCTGCTCGCGGGTGGTGATGCCCTCGCCGATGGCGAGGATCTCGGCCGTGATCTCCTTGGTCGGGTCGAGCTGCCCCTGCGAGGGGCCGATCCACTCGGCGCCGAGGTAGGCCGCCCGGGTTGCCGGGTCAGAGAAAAAGCCCGGGGCGCTGATGCGTCCGCGGGCCACGGCCTCGGCGATGAAGATCTCATAGATGGGGGTGCAGAAGTCATCGACAAACCACTTGCGCCTCATGCGGAAGGCTTTCCACGCCTCCAGCAGGGCGGCGCGGCTGGCGCTGTACGAGCTGTTGAACGCCTTGAGGAGCAGGTCGGCCGGGATCTCGAGGGCTGCGCCCACCTGCTCGCAGATGGCGCGCAGGAAGCTGTCGAAGCCGCTGGCCGGTCGCTTGGGGTCGGCAAAGGTGACATCCTCGCCGGGCTCCATGATGTTGATCTGCCCCGGGCCCATCTCGTACTCGTTGGGATCCCGGCTCACTTCCGGCAGGCTGCTCCCCACCTCGTTGAACGGGTTGTCGCCGGCGCCGGCCTCGGTCTTGATGAAGGCCGTGAAAAAGCTCTCCACGACGGCCGCGGTCAGCTCGCTCTCGGTGTAGCGCCGGAGCTGAAGCAGGGGCTCGATGACCTGCGCGAGGTAGCTGACGCCTCTGTACTGATCCGGGCGCTCGCTCTCCATGATGTGCAGGATGTTCGGGAGCCCTGTGCGCCGGCCGTATGCTTCCACGCGGGCCCACTTGGTCGCCGCTGCACCCAGCTCGAAGGGGTAGGTGCTGCGGATGTGGTAGGCGACGATCTGGCCGTTGCTGTCCACCTCGACGCCGTCGTAGATGGTGTTGCCGTTGGCCGCCTTGCCGGTGGTCAGCAGCATGGGGGTGACGATGCCGGAGCTCGTCGGGGTTGCCACGCGGTCGGCCTCGATCAGGTGGATGCGCAGCGAGTAGGGCATGAGGGGCGTCGGGTCGTACTGCTTGACGACCGCGAACACGTCGCCGCTGACCAGCCACGAGGCGAGGGCGAGCTGCTGCATGGCCGCGAAGTTATTGACGCCAGTGGCGTCGCACGCCCTTTTATTGTTGGCCCACAGGCTGAACTCGCGCTCGGCCTGCGCCTGCCATGCGTCTGCGGCCTCCTGCGTCATGCCGAGCGCCTCCCGGTCGATCCGGCTCTTGAGCTGGAGCCCGATGCCGACCACGTTTGTGCGGTTAGTGCGGATGGCCGAGGTGGCGATGGGTGCGGCCATGTAGAGCATCCGGGCTCTCTGCCGGAGTGTCCAGTTGTGGGCGTCGATGTCCTCCTTGGGGCTGCCGCTGAAGGCCCTGAAGCCCTTGGTCGACCTCTTGTGCCAGCTCGCGCCGGCGTCGCCGTAGCCCTTGTTCACGGGGCGGGGGCTCTGCCGGCCGCTCTGCGGTCGGCTTCTGTTCTTTCGTCTGCTGATGGTGCTCACCTCCTTCGGGTAAAAATGGCCGGCGCCGGGAGAAAAGGAGCGAAAACTCCCGGCGTCAGCCTATGAAAAAAGCCCCTTTCGGGGCTTCTTTCACCAGTCACGGGGGACGACGCCCACGGCTTTGCGGGGGCGCTGCCCGTTGAGCAGGGCCTCGAGGGCTGCGATGTCGTCCTCGAGTTCCTTGATGGCCGCCCGGATGGCGGCGAGGTCGGTGTTGTAGCGGGACAGGTTGCGGGATCCGATGCCATAGCTCTGCACGCCGCCGCTCAGCATTTCGGCCTCCCGCTTCAGGTAGAGCTCGAGCCGCTCCCGCTTGCCGGTGAGCTCGATCTCGATGGTCTTGCGCGTTTTCATGTGGTCGTGTCCTCCTTACCAGTCGTCGAAGGCGCTGGAGCTGCTGCGCTTGGTGCGCGCCCGTCGCTGCGGCGCCGGTTTTGGCTGCTCCTCGAGGCCGCGCAGGCGGCGCTCGACTGCGTCCATGTCGGGGTTGATGATCTTGAGGCCGGCGTTGGCATAGTCCCGGCAGTCGAGGGCCTCGTTGCGGTTGTGGCCGGGCAGCTTCTCCCACGCCCAGCGGTCGCCCCTCCGGGTGCTGGTGAGCACCAGCTTCTCGGAGAGCAGGCCGTTGAAGTAGTTGAGGTCGTAGCCGGCGTCGGGGTGCCGGTTGAAATGGGAATATTTCGGGCCGGGCTCCTGCACCTTCAGGCCGGCCATGATGGCAGCCTTGCCGGCGTCGACGCCGATGGTGTAGAGCCAGCAGGTGATCTTCTTGTTGTCCCGGATCGGCACCTTAGTCGGCGGGGAGACGTAGGGGATCCCGTCGCCGCCCTTGCCCTTGATGGCAAACACGCGCTTGCCCTGTCGGGCCCGGCACGCCTCATACACCTCTTGGGTGAAGTGGCCGCCGGAGTCGACGCAGGTGATGGAGATCTTCAGGCCCCGGCCGTTCTTGAACTTGTAGACATGGTCGACGACATCGTCGAGCCGCTGCCAGACCTCGGGGGTGTCCGGCCGGCCCATGATGTAGCCCTTGACGATGCCCCAGTTTTCGCCGTACTTGCCGTGGCCGACGACCTCGTACTCGAGCCGGTTGTCCTGTGTGTCCACGCCGCAGGTGAGCACCAGCACGCCGTCGGGCAGCTCCACGGGGGTGCCGTCCGGGCGTGTGCCGTAGTCCTCACGGCGGGCGAGCATGGTGTCCTCGTCCTCGAGGTCGCCGCGATCCTCCCATAGCTGGCCGAGCAGGGTGTTGTAGACCACCTTGAGGCGCTGCGGGTCGTTCTTGGCGTCGAGGAACTTGAGGACGATCTTCTCCCATGGTGTCCACGGGGAGCTGAAGGCGTTGAGCCAGAACGAGCGGACGCCCTTCTTGTAGGCGTCGGGGTTTTCTGCGATCCACTTGGCCGGCTGCCGTCGCATGGTCTCCTCGGGGATCAGGCAGCCGCAGGCGGGACAGGCCCACGAGACGCCGCCCTTCAGGCTCCAGACCTTTTTGCCGCGCACGCGCTTGGCCTCGGGCTCGAAGTGGATGGCGTCGAACACGATCTCGCTGTACTCCCCGCACTCGGGGCAGCGGTGGCACCAGCGTTCCTGTGTGCCTTGGTAGAAGCTGGTCTCGATGTTGCTGGCGCCCTTGATGGTCGGGGTCGAGACCTCGACGGCCTTGGCGTTGTAAAAGGTCGCCTGCCGGGCCTCGGCCAGCGCCCACGGGTCGCCCTCGGTGCCGGCGCTCGTGGCCCAGCGGTCACGCTCGTCGCCGATGATGTAGCGGGCGGGGGTGGATGCCAGCGCCGAGGCACTGTTGGAGCCGGTCAGTGTGAGCATACCGCCCGGGAAAGACTTCTGGAGGATGGTGTTGCCGCTGTCCTTGGCCTTGACATCGTGCACCTTTGCCTTCAGGGGCTTGCTGTCCCGGATCATGGGAGCGACGCGCAGCCGGCTGAACTTTCTGGCGTCGTCGATGGTCGGGTGCACATAGAGGATGCTGCCGGGATCTTGGTCGATGATGTAGCCGATGATGTTGAGCTCGAGCTCCGACTTGCCGACCTGCGACGCGGCGACCATGACGATCTTGTGCACCTTCGGATCCGTGAAGGCCCGCATGGGCTCCTCGAGGTACGGGGTGCGCTTGGTGCGCCACGGGCCTGCCTCGGCCGAGCTTTCGGGGGAGAGGCGGCGGTGCTTGTCGGCCCACTCGTCCACGGTCAGGCTCTCAGGCGGGGCGAAGCGTTTGATCGCCCCCGAGATGGCGGCGTTGAGCTTCGCGGCGGCCTTCTTAGTCGTCCGCGTCATCGGAGAGCTCGCTCCATCCCTCCCGATCCCTTACCCGCCGCGCATAGACCTCGGGATCGTATTTATATCCGGCCAGCTCCTCGAGGATCTTGTAGACCTCGGCGCGGATGATGTCGGACGCTTCCGCAGCGGTGGCCGCGCTGGAGACATCCACGGCCAGACGCCCGGGCAGCGCCACGAGCATCGACCTGATGCTATACACGAGATCGGTCATGACGGCCTCGACATCCTCGCTGCGGTGCATGGTGCCCTCGAGCTCCTTGAGCTGGAGCGCGGCGATGTCTGCCTTGCTGCGCTTGAGGTCGGCCTCGGCCTCGAGCCGGCGCCCTTCGATCTCGGCGTCCTTTTTGGACGGCTCCCGGCCATTGGCCTTGGCCGTCAGGTATCTGATGTACTTCTGGATCGTCGGCAGCAGGTCGTAGCGGTTGGCGTTGCCCTCCTTGGTGGCCGTGATGATGCCCTCCTTGGTGAGCTGCTGGATGCGGCGGGGCGTCAGCTCGAACAGGGCCGCGATGGTCTTGCTGTCGACGAGCTTGGTGTTGGTGTTCGGCATGGCGTCCCCTCCTTTCTGTCGTGCTGCCGTGCCCCCACCATTTTCGTGAGGTCAGGAAAATGATCGGCGCAGGCCCCCGGGCGAAGCGAAACGGCCCGGAAAAACTTTTTGGAGTCTGCGCGTTTTTTGGGTTCGCCAGCACCGCAGGCGTCAGGGGTGCGTCACAGTACCTTCGGCCGCGCTGCGTGGCCGTGGTGGCCTCTGTGAGGCCGCGTGCCCCGTCTTTTTTGTGCGCGGGTGTTGGCTTGCCTCGGTGTGCTCGGCCGCCTTGGCGGGCGTCCTGCTGGCCGTGGCAGCGGCCCTTGGGTCACAGGCCGAGGGCTCGCTTCATGTGGTGGTCGAGGCGCTTGGCTGTCTCGGTGTTTAGCCTCAGCATGATGGCCTCGTTGGTGCGGTCGCTGGTTATCATCTGCGGCACCGAGATGGCGGTCATCTTCTGGATGTCGGTGCGGGTCTTGCTCATGCGCTGGAATGGGATCCAGCTCGTGCCGTCGGCTTTGGTGTTGCCTGTCCCCATGAGGATCCAGTGAGACCGCTGCGAGTAGGGCCCGCCCTTGGTGCGGGTGTTCTTGTAGCGGCCGATGACCTTCTTGCTGCCCTTGAGGATCTGCGCCTTCAGGGTGTAGCTCCTGCCAGCCGGCGGGGCCTTGGGTGTCATGCCGAAGTGCACAGGGGTCAGGAGCCGGCCCTTGTAGACGAGGGTGAGCTCCTCGATGGTCTCGCCTGTGATGCGGATGCTGCCCGCCATCTTCTTCGGCTTGCCTCCGCTGGACGGCGTGATCTCTCCCTTCTTGATGTTGTAGACTGCCGTGACCTCCTGCGCTATCCAGCCGGGGGCCCGGGCCTTCACGTCCTTCACAGTGCTGCTGATGGCCTTGCGGCCGCCGGCCTCGATGGCCTGCACGTCTGCGACGAGCTGCCGCAGGTTTTCGATCTGGATGGATATGCTGCCGCCCGCCATGGTTGTCACCTCCTTCAGGGGAAAAGAAAAAAGCCGCCGGGCTTCTTGTGGTTGCCCGACGGCTTTCTCGCTGTCGTTGTTCGGTTGTTGGGCGGGTGTCCGTCGGACGGCCCCCGGCGTTGTCCGGGTGTCCGGCGGTCTTTCGACATGGTACAGTGTAGCACAGGGCGCTACTGCCGTTCAATGGATTTTACTGCCCTTTACTGCCTTTTACTTCCCTTTACTGCCGGGGCCTCTGTCTCCTTCAGGATCTCGGCCATCCGCAGCAAGGCGCGGCCGTGGGCCTTGTATGTCCTGTTCTGGTAGCTGTCTATCCTCTCGAGGTAGTCCTGCCGATCACTGAACAGGACGGCACAGATCCCGTCCCAGTCTGCCCGGTCGAAGTAGCGCAGCCGCAGCACGGCGCGCTCGTCAGGGTTTTCCACCTGCCGGATCATCGCCTCGAGGGCAGCGCGTTCCTCGCGCTCCTCGGCGAGCCGTTCCTCGATCTGCTCCTCGAGCTCCATCTTCCGCAGCACCATCATCCCGGTGCGGTCGGTCGGTGTGCCGGAGCCCCGGGGCATACCCGTCATGTCAGGGCCGGGCGGCGCGGCCATGGAGATCTCCATGCGGCCGAGGCGCTCGTACTGGTTGTCTATTTCACGGAGCAGGCGGGTGTACTTCCCGAGCCGCTCCTTGATGTCGTGAGTGATCGGCTTGTCGCTCATTTAGGTCAGGGCGTCACTCCTGTCCACCTCCTTCCTCGTCAGGGTCGAAGATCCCGGCGATTTCCTCACGCGAGAGCTCTCGGCCTTGACGGACGCAGCGCACATTCTGTTTTCCTGTTATCCTGATGTATCGCTTGACGATGACATCCGTGAAGGCCGGCGTCAGCTCCATGATGTAGGACGGCTGGCCGTATGCCTCGCAGGCTGCCAGCGTCGTGCCGGAGCCGCCGAAGGGGTCGTAGACTCCCCGGGCGAAGTCCGTGTTGTCGACGAGCTTCTCCAGCAGCTCGACCGGCTTCTGCGTTGGGTGCAGCTCATTCCCGGAGCGGGAGACGCTCAGGACGTTGCCGTAGCCCTTGTGGCCGTCGAAGTGCGTGGCGGCCCGGGCGGCGAACAGTATGAGCTCATGCTGTGAGCGCCATCCGACGCCCATGCCCGGCGTGCCCTTGTCCCACACGAGCTCCGACTTGACGCCGAAGCCGGCGGCCTCGACGAGGTCGAACAGGTACACCCACATTCTCCAGTCGGTGAAGATGTAGGCATACAGGCACGGAATGTCGGTCAGGGCCGCCCGGATCAGGTTTTGGTAGCCCCGGGTGCTGAGGATGTCGTTGGCGATCTTCGGGGCCTTGCCGTCCTTGCGCTCGGTTCCGATGCTGCCGGTCGACTTCTGTGCCTCCTTCTGACCGCCGGAGCAGTAGGGCGGGTCGGTCAGCAGGATCTCGGGCTTTGCCCCGTCCAGCAGTAGGGCGCGATCCTCCGGGTGCGTGCAATCGCCGCAGAGGACGCGGTGCCGGCCGAGGATCCACAGATCGCCGCGCTTCGTGACGGGTTCAGCTGGGGGCGGGATCTCGGCGTCGGGATCGCCCTTGGGCTCCTCGGTGTGCAGCGCCTCTGACAGGGCCGTCACGATGTTCCCGTAGTCCTCCTCGGTGTAGCCGGAGAGCATGAACGGGATCTCGCCGGTGTCGAGGTCGGCGAACACTTCCGCGAGGAGCTTGTTGTCGGTGGTTGCGAGCTCTGCGATGCGGTTGTCGGCCGTCAGGTCGGCCAGCTCCTCGGCCTCGCTGGCGTAGTCCTGATAGTCGACCGGGGCCTCGGCCATGTCGCCCAGCTCAGCGGCCATCATGCGGCCGTGGCCCTTGACGATGTAGCCGCTGCGCTTGCTGACGGTGATGGGCCCGCGCCAGCCGGTGGCCCGGATGATGGAGGAGAGGAGCTTGATCTGCTCCGGCGGGTGCTGGTTGGGGTTTTTCGGGTTGGGCCGCAGATCCTTCAGCGGGACGATGGCGTCGTGGGCGCAGAACACGGGGACGCCGCCGGCGTAGGCTTTGGGCTTCGCGGCCGTGGTGTACTCGGCCAGCTCGGGGCCGGCCTGCGGTTGGGGTTTGTCTTTTGCCATGGGTTTCCTCCTTTACCTGTTGAAGATCACGAGGAGGATGTGCCAGTTGTTCAGCATGGTGTCGAGGGACGAGTAGGGGCACTTGAGGCCGTCATCCGGCGCGATCAGCACGACCTCGCCCTTGCGCTTCACGATGGTGACGGCGTAGAAGCGGCCGGCCCGGAAGCCCATGCTCCCGTTTTTGCCGGTGAAGATCGCGCTCGCCTTCACGGTCGGCCTTTTCCGCAGCTCTTTCTCCAGCAGCTCGCGGGCCTTGTCTCTATTCATGGTGGCGACCTCCTTCTTTCAAATAGCCGAGCCCTCCACAGCGGTCGCAGGGGACGGCGGTGTCCTTCACGCGGACGGCTGGCCCGCCGATGTAGCGCGCCGCCTGCATGGCTCTTACCTTTCCAGATCCGAGGCACTTCGGGCAGAGCCGGCCGAGATTGGCCGGCGTTCTGATGATGATCTCACTCACGACGATGGCCTCCTCTCTTGAAGCGGTCGGCCTGCGGGCAGGTGGCCCAGTGTGGCCGGTAGCCGGCGTCGGTGGCGTTGGCCCCGGGGACGATCTCGCAGCTCACGACCTCGCCCCGGGTGGTGACGACCTTGTCCTTGCCGTCTGGCGTGGCCTTGTAATAGACCGGCGCCGGGTCGCAGGGCATGGCCTTCCCAGCGGGCGTCTTGATCCACACGATGGGAGCGCCGCAGCCGCGGCAGGTCGCCTTATTCATCCGGGGCACCTCCTCCTCGGGGCTGAGCGCCAGTGTCGACGGCCGTGCGGTTCCATACTGTCGAGCCGCGGGCTTTGTTCAGCCATTCGTGGAGGTTGGACTCGGCGTAGCTGTTGAGCCGTCCGAGCAGCCGGCGCAGCTTGTCCTCCTCGACCTCGTCGGTGTTGCGGGCAAATATAAGCCGGAGCTGGTCGAGCATGATCTGGACATCCGCGATCTCCTCGATGACGTTGGCGATGGCTGCGGTGGTGGTGGCCCCGGGTGTTGCCCGTTTGACCTTGCAGAGGGCTTTGGTCAGCTCGGCCATCTCCTCGACGGCCATGTCGATCTGAGTGGCCTCTCCATAGCGGTGAATGGCCCGCAGCATAATGTCGCGGCGTTCTCTTTCGTCCATCATCTGTTCCCGGCCCTCCTTTCGGCCTGCTTGAGGAAGGCGATGCGCTTCTTCAGCTCGAGGTCGGTCTCCCCGGGCTGGCGCTCGAGGCCGTAGTGGCGGGCCTGCTCGTCGATGCCGAGGCGGCGCTCTTTCTGGCGCTGTTTCTCCTCGGTCTGCTTGACGCCCTCCTTCACGAGGACGACGATCAGGACGACCAGCAGCACGGCGAGGACGATGGCCGCGGGGATCCAGATGGGGGCCAGTACCCACAGCCAGCTCCACGAGATGACGCCGGTGAGCTTCAGGACGATGAAGGAGATGGTCAGCAGTCCGCAGAAGCCGATCCCGCCCGCGGTGCTGCCGTTGTTTCTGTTCTCATTCATGGTCTTTTTCCTCCTCTTTGTTGCCGGTGTTGACGAGTCCGACGCCGGCGGCGCCGCGCAGGCCGCAGTCGGTACAGACGGCCCGAAGGCCGGGCTCGGCAGCGAGCGCCTGCCGGTGGATCTCGGTCTCCCAGCACTCGGCCCCGCAGATAGGGCAGGTGGCAGGCTTCCAGTCGTCGCGCTGCGGATCCGGGATATGCGCCCGGGTCGGCATGAGCAGCAGCCCGCCGTCTCCGACCTCATGAGGGACGAGTACGCCCGGATCGTCGTCGGGGATCATGTGGTTGAGGATCTCGTCGTACTTGTCGCCGATGGCCTTCTCGGCCGTCTGCCATGCCTCGCCGTGGTCTTTGTCCTCGGGCGTTGCTACATGAGCCAGCTCGTGGGCCAGCAGCTCAGGGGCGGCACTGATGGGCGCCTCGGCCGAGATGCAGACGATGGGCGTGCTGCCGTCGTCGGGGAAGATGGTCAGGCCGAAGGCTCTGTTGCCCGACTCGTCGCACAGGTCGGGGACGAACTGCGCGTGGTAGTCGATGCCGGGGTAGAGCTCGGCGAAGGCCCGGGCCACGATGGCCGACGGGTCGTTCATGTAGGGCGAGGCCATGGGGCCGATCTGCTCGTACTGCTTCAGGGCCGCATAGGTCTGGCGCAGCATGGCCCGGAGCTCGTCCTTCTTGAAGCCGTTGAGGGTCGGCCCGTTGAGGACGAGGTCGATCATCTTGTCGCTCCAGTCCTCCATCATGTGGGTCTCGCCCATGTAGCGAGCGGCGCCGGGCTCTGCGTCGACCTTCTCGCGGGTGAGGGTCTTGTAGTCTTTCATCTGGCGCCTCCTTTGAAAAATCCATCAGGATCTCGGTGGATCGCTTCGACCGTGTCCTTGATGCCGCCAGCGATGCACTCGGCCATCTTGGTCGCGGTCGCGGTTTCGGCGTCCTTCGCAGCCTTCTCGATGGTCGTGCCGACCTTCTCCAGCTCGGTGCGGATCAGCTTGCAGACGCCGTCGAGGCCGCTGACGCTGATGGCCTCGGGGCGGTCGACGTGGGGCGGGATCCGGGTGAGGTGGCCGTCGGTGTAGGTCTGGCCGCCGATCTCGAAGATCTTGGTCTCCTTCAGGCTGACGATTTTGTCGATCATTTTGGCGAGCATGATGTTGTCCTCCTTGTTTATGAATATTTATGCGGTTATGCGTGAGTGACGAGCTTGAGGAGCTTCGGCTGCTCCTGCTGCGTCCCGTCCATGTTCAGTTGTCCGGGCACCTGCGGCACCATCTCGGCCACGACGAGCTCGCCGTTGCCGTCGCCGGTGACATAGAGCGAGGTGGCGACCGGGTTTGTGGCGGCGAGGGTGCTCTTGGCCGTCACCGAGACTTGGATCTGCCGGCGCTCGTCGTCCGGCGTCAGCTCGATGGTGAGGGTGATCTTGCGCTTGGCGGTGGCCTTGGTGTTGGGGTCGAGGATGTTCTGGATCACCTTGTCCATCTCATAGTCGACGCGCTCCTCGAAGGCGCCGCGGGCCATGCGCATGATGCTGTCGCGGTTTTCGTTCATGGGGTTGCTCTCCTTTCTGTCAGGCCCCGGGGCCGAGGAGCGTCATCTGCTCCGGCCCGGTGGCGGGATTGTCGGCCGGCGCGGCCGCGGTCTGGTCTGCTGCTGCGGTATGTACCCGGGCCCACACGGCCTCGGTGGCGTCCGAGCGGGTGGCCTTCCTGCGGCCGACCGTCTTGAGGATCCCCATCTGCTTCATCTCGGTGAGGCGTGGGGCCACATAGTTGCGGTTGAAGTACGGGATCTCGCCGGCGGCGACGAGCTCCTCGGTGATCTCGCTGGCGGTCATTTCCCGGGCCCCGAGGGTCTCGAGGATCAGCCGGCAGCGTTTCTCCCTCTTGGGGAGCACAGCGTCATAGCTTTGGCGCCGGGTCTCTCTGGTTGTTCTGTCCATCGGTTTCCTCCTTTCTTGCACCGGGTGTTGGGGCCTCATTTCCCCATGCGTCCCATCCGGGAGCCGCCTCTCTGGCGAAAAGCTCGATCCGTGGCAAGTCGCCCATCAGCTCGACGATCCTGTCGCGGGTCTCTGCCGGCTTGCGGCTGTGCTGCTGGACGGGCGAGAGGATGACGCTGTGCACGCTGGCGCTCATGCGCTTCGGCTTGCCCTTCACGGCGAGCAGGCAGATCTCCGAGTTGCTGCGCGTCCAGTTGCCGAGGCCCCAAAACAGGCCGGCGCCGGTTTTGTTCTGCTTTACCCAGTTGAAGGCGACGGTCTTGTAGGTGAAGCCCCACGCCTCGATCACCTCGAGGGCTTCGCGCAGCATGGGGAAGGTCGCCCACATAAAGAGGGCGCAGTCGCTGTTAGCAATACCCCCCCCCCGCAGCTCCGACGTCCATTTTCTTGATCTCCTCGACCGTCATGGTGCCGTAGTGCTTCGAGGCGGCCGCCCGGGTACCCCTGTTCTGGTAGCCCCACGGCGGGTCGGCGTAGATGATGCTGTACTTCTTGTCAGGGAGCGGGATCATGGCTGCACCTCCCCGACGATGATGGTGCTCGGCTGCTCTCGGATCATCTGCTTCAGGCGCTCGAGCTCCTCGGGGCTCAGGTCTTTCACGGTGATGGCCTCCGGCGGCAGCTTGTCGAGGAACTTCACGAAGCCGGCCACGACCGGCACCTTGTAGGGCTTCAGCTCGTCGCGGGTCATGTACTTGCGGCCGTAGGTGGCGGCCATATCCCGCCAGACGGGCCACGGGACGCGGAAGCACTCGGTCAGGCTCATGGACACAAGGACGAAGGCAACGGCGCCGAGCTTGTGATGGTGTTCGAGGTCGTCCCGCTGCTCCTTGGTCAGGCGGTTGTACTCGATGCGGTCGTCGTCGGTGTGCTTGGCCTCGAACACGACGGCCCGGCCTCCCTTGAGGGTGCCCTTGTAGTCCGGCTGGGCCTGCTTAGTGTAGCAGGCGAGGAACTGGCCCTTGTAGTTTTTCGGCCCGAGGGGTTTCATGGGCTCCGGCGTCTTTTCAATCTTGGCGAGCCCCCGGTCGAGGTAGTAGTCGCAGGAGCCGGAGATCATCGCCTCGAAGTAGCTGCCGGCGAGTCGGGCCTGCTTGCCGCGGATCTGCGCCCGGATGTGCTTCTCGGCTTCGTAGGGCGTCGGGTCGTTGTAGCCCTCGGCGTTCTTCTTCGGGTTGTCCATGGCGATCACCCGCCGATCTCGAGCCGGCTGCCCGGGTTTTCCTTCAGACGCTTGGCGAGGTCGAAGATGATCCGGCCGTCCAGCTCGACGCTGATGGGCCCGTGGTTGAGGTGCTCGTTGCAGCGGGCCATAGCTTGGAAGGCTGGAAGGTGCAGGACGACGCTGCCGGCGTCCTGCGGCTCCTCCTTCTTCTTCTCGGGTTCGGGGAGCTCGCTGATGGCCTCGAAGCCGTTGCGCACGGGGATCCCGCGCTCCCGGGCCAGCTCGATCTCGGCAGCCATGCCGGCAGTCGGGCAGTCGAGGCCGAAGGCCCACAGCTCGTCACACATGAGCACCAGCTCGCGGCCGATGCTCAGGCCCAGCTCGCGCTCGGCCGGGACGGTGTCGTCCATGAACTGCGTGAGGTAGATGTGCGGGGTGATAGGTATGCAGCCGCGCTCCACGGCGGCCCGGCTGAACTCCTTAGCCCGCTGGATGTTGTTCTCGTAGTCCCCACGGCACGGGGAGCAGATGTAGACCTTTTTCATGGGGTTATGTCCTCCTATCTCTGGCGCCAGCTCTGGCCGGTGAGGGTGATGGCCCTGCACATTTCCATGAGCCGGTCGATGGTGGCCCGGGCGGTCATGTCGTCCCGGGTCTCCCGGGGGGTCATGCGCTCGATCAGGGCCTCGGTGTCGTAGTTGGTGGTCACTATGGTCGGCAGGTATGCCTCATAGCGGCCGTTGATGATGTTGTAGACCGTGGAGATCGCCCACTCGGTCGGCGGCTCCTTGCCGATGTCGTCGATGACGAGCAGCGGGACGGTCTTGTAGATCTTCAGCACGCTGCCCTCGTCGGTGTCGCGCTTGGAGAATGTGCGCTTGATGCGCTCCAGCAGGTCGATCATGGTCATGCAGACGACCGGCCGGCCCTGCGCGATCAGGTGGTTGGCGATGGCTGCGGCGAGGTGTGTCTTGCCGGTGCCCGGCGGGCCAGCTATAAACAGGCCGTTTCGGCCGGGCTCGGGAGCCCCGGGCCGAGGCAGCAGGGTGTCGAAGCTGTCGGCGTACCTGCGGGCCGCTGCGGCTGCTCGCCGGTTGTCGTCGGTGAGCTGGAAGGTCTCGAAGGTGCGCCGCAGGAAGCGGTCGCCCATGCCCGACTCGCCGATGATGCGGTTGATGCGCTCCCGCATTTTGCGCTCGGCCTCGGCCTTGCGTCGGGCCTCCTCCTCGGCAGCCTTGGCGGCCTTTTCCTCCTCGTAGGCTTTCACGGCCTGCGGGCAGGTGCAACGCTCGGCTCCGTAGGGCGGCCAGATGATGCGGTCGCCGAACTTGATGCCCTTGTGGTATCTCATGGCCCCGCAGAACTCGCAGCAGACAGGCTCGGGGGTGCCCGGAAGGTCAGCCACGCGCTCATCGTTGCTCCAGATCCAGCGGTCGCCGTCGTCACTGGTCTCCGTCGTCGTCTGCCGGCTTGAAGCCCTTGCCCCAGTCTCGGCCGGCGTCTGCATCCCGCTGAGGATCTCGCTGATAGCCTTCACCTGTGCTCACCTCCTCGCCGTTCTCCCAGTAGCCGCCGTTGAGCCATGTGGCCGGGTTGGGGATAAAGCGGCCATTATCCCGGCGCCACTGTTCGGAGTGCTTCTGAGCGTTGACGGCCTGCATGATGGCCTCATGCAGCTCGGCCGTCGGCTTGATCTTCCTCCACGCCTTGAGGGCGTACTGCTTGCCGACTTTCTTGGGGTAGGCGTTCCAGAACTCGTCAAACCTGACCTCGATGGGCGACTTCTTCCCCGCGCCATCCCCCTCGTCTGAGGGGGTAGGGGGTGTTACTCTCCCTTTCTTTTCTCTACTCTGGTCTACTCTACTCTTGCCGCCGGTCGTTGGCGTGGCGTCCGGCGGTTGTCCAGCGGTCGGCGTCTGGTCGTCCTGCGTATCGTCCGAGGACGAAGCGGCGGCAGCACGGCGGCGGGCCGACCGTTCTTTCTCGGCCTGCCGTTGGTCGATCAGCTTGCCGGCGTACTCGTACCAGTCGTGGATCTCGAGGGCGCCGTCCTCATTTTCGTCGATCCAGCCGGCCCGGATCAGCGTCTCGGCCAGCTTTTCGGGCTCTCCGTCCCACTGTGCCGCCCGGGCGATCATGCGCGGGGTGATGCCGGCGAGGTCTCCCTTGGGGGCGTTGTCGAGGGCCCACAGCCAGAAGGACACGAGCAGCCCCATCATGTGCGGCGGGGTGATCTCGAGCTCGTCGGCTGCGTCAAAGAGCTTGCGGTGGTCTTTGAGTGTTTGGTGCACTTGAAGCCATGCCACGGTCGTCACCTCCTTCTATGCGGTCGCGTGTCTTTGGCTCGTTTTCGGTCGGCCGCCGGTCGCCCGGCGGTCGTTCAGAATGGCAAGTCCCCATTGTCGTCCACCTCGGTGAAGTCGCCGGAGCTGTCCGGGTAGTCGGCGAAGTCGCCGCCGGTGTCCTGATGGCCGGCGCCTGCCCCGTCCTTCTTGCTGTCGCAGAAGTGGACAGAGGAGACGGTGATCTCGGTGGCCTTGCGGTGGTTGCCGTCCTTGTCCTCGTAGTTGCGGCTGGTGAGCTCTCCCTCCACGAGGACGAGCCGGCCCTTGGTGAGGTACTTGCTGACGAACTCGGCCTGCGCACGCCACGCGACGCAGTCGATGAAGTTGGTGATCTTCTGGCCGTCCTTGGTCTTGCGGCCGGTGTCGCTGGCGAGCCGGAAGCTGGTGATCGCCACGCCGCTCGGGGTGTGTCTGAGCTCAGGGTCGGCCGTCAGCCGCCCTTGCAGTCCTGTGTGGTTATACATCAGCCTTGACCTCCTTGCTGGTTATGCTGCGCGGCAGCAGCGTCGAGGGAGTTGCAGATCTCGTCGTACTCCTGCCGGGTTAGGGTGGCCGGATCCTGCTTCTTGTACTTCTCGAGGATCCGGGCGATGGTGCGCTCCTTGGTCATGCCGGCGGCCTCTGCCTTCTTGTAAAGGCGGCTGAGCTGTGCCTCGGACAGGCGGCCGGAGCCCTGCCCCTGACGCTGCTGGCCCTGTCTGGAGCCGCCAGAGCCGCCCCCGGGGCCTTTGCTCTGCGCGCCGAAGTCGCTGTTGTCGGGGTCGTCCTCGCCTTGGTCGATGCTGAACTTCTCGAACAGGTAGTATTTCAGGGCATAGGTGTGGGCGGCCCCTTTGGCCTTGGCCGGGTCGTCGTTCCAGCCGAGGGCGTGGACGACTGCCTCCAGCGTCTCGTCGTCGTTGTCGAGGTTGATCCAGCGGATCGTCAGGTCGGCCTCGTAGAGGAACATGAGCTTGTCGCCGTTGTAGGTCTTGGTCTGCATGGTGATCCAGTAGACCGGGTCGCCGTTCTCGGCGTAGCGCGTGGCCTTCTCGCCGATGACCTCGAAGTCGACGCCGAGCTCGTTCATGATGGGGGTGATTTTCTCCCATACGTCGTAGATCTTGGCGTACTTGTATTTGACGCCTTCGCTGTGCTTCTTCTTGACGATCTCCGGGCAGGCTTTTCGCATTTCCACGAGCTTCTGCCGGAGCGTCAGACAGCGGGCCTCGATGGGAGGGGCCGCAGCAGCGCCCGCCTCCGTCTTTTTGGTCTCAGTTGCCATGTGGCACCTCCTTTAGATGTCGACCGTGAAGGTGTCCGGGGTCTCGTAGGCCGTGACGCCCTCCACGATCTCGCCGGTGCTCTGGATGGTGGCGATCTCGCCGGTGTAGGCGAGAAGCTTCTTCAGCTCGCCCCACTTGGCCGACTCCTCGACCTTGACGAGGTCGCCGTAGCCGTTTTCGCGCAGCCACGGCACCAGCTTGGAGTCGTCGACCGTGGCCTTGACGGTGCCCTTCTTGAGGGTCAGGGTGCCGGAGAGAAGCCGGTATTTCTCGGTCGTCTTGGTGGTCTTGTGGGGCACGGTGTTGAAGAAGTCGGCCAGACAGCCCGTGAGGAAGCTGGTGCCGTTCTCCATGCGGCGCCGGGCCGCCTCGACTTTCTCGTCGATGGCCGCCTTCTGCTGGTCGGCCAGCTCCTTCAGGCGGTTGTACTCGCTGCGCTCCTCGGCGATCTTGCGGATGGCCCAGTCGGCACAGCGGTCGTCGGTGATGCGGAAGGGGGCGCGCTCGCCCTGCTCCACGGTGCCGAGGTCGACCTGCTCCAGCTCGTCGAGGGTGACGGCTGGCAGCACCTCGGCCGGGGCCTCTGCGGCGGCCGCCTGCTGCTCTGCGGCGATGGCCGCGGTGGTCTTATCGCTCATTGTGGTTCTCCTTTCTGTCTGGCGCGCTGGCCTTAAAGGTCAGCATGACGCCGCAGGTGACGGGCTTGACGCTCTCGAGCTCGACGGTGTAGCCGTTGCGCAAGTGCAGGATCTCGCCCGGCTTCATATCATTTGCGGGTCTCATTCGTTTGGGCTCCTTTCTGCGAAAAAGCGATGGCCGCCGACCTCAGCGACGAAGATCTGGCTCTCATGCCAGTCGCTCGTCACGAGGGCGGGGTTATAGAAGTACATGACAGGGGCGTCGATGGCGACCTCGCCGCGGTCAAATACGGCCGCGACGGCGTCCTTGACGCTCTGTGTGGGGTCGGGGCGGTTGCTGGTGTAGCTATAAATCACGACGGCCTCAGAGGGCTGCACGCCCTCCTTCTCGGCGGCGTTGAGAATGCACTGAGCGACCAGCATTTGCCCCTCGAAGCTCTCGCCGCCAGACTCGGCCATGACGACACGCTCCACGGTGTCGCGCTCGCTGGCGCTGAGGTAGAAGCGGACGGGCGCCTCGGTCGGCTCCGGCGTCTGCGTACTCGCTGCGGGCGTTGTGACGACGACCGCCGGTTGCTCTGCGGTCGGCGCCGGGAGCTCCGTGACATTTTCACGGCCTCCGGCGATGGTCGAGATGACTGCGCCGATGCCTGCCACGATGACGGCAGCCGTCAAAAGGACGGCCGCCTGCCGGATCCGGGCCTTGGCACGGCGCCGGCGGCGTGTTATACTTTGGGTGCGGGATCCGTGCGCTGGCGAGCTGCCGGATGTTCTCGCAGGGGTCGCCCGGTCGCGTCGGGCGGCCCTTTCTTTTGTTGCTTCCATGGTTTTCTCCTTTCACTGGCCCCGGGCCGTCATGAGGGCCTCGCAGGCTGCGATTGTGAAGTCGCTGAACGCGGTCTCCCTGACAGTGTCGGCGGTCAGCAGGACGAGGTACTCGTCGTTGTAGTAGTCGATCTCCGGGCTGCGCTCCCGGCAGAGGTCGAGCTTCCTGCGGGCGTAGGGCTCGGAGCGTTCCCACAGGCTGTCGGGGATCCAGCGGCCGAGGTGTTCCTCGACGCGCTCGCGCAGCTCCTCGCTCGTGATAGTGATGGCCGGGGCCATGTTCTTCACCTCCGTGACATCCGGGCCGGGAGCGTCTGCTCAGGGCGCGTGATGCTCTTGTTGAAGCCCTGCGGCTCATAGCGCACGCCGGTGATCCGGCGGCCGCTGACGCCGTACTTGGGGTTATAGCCGAACAGGTTGACATAGCTGCCGAGGTCGTCCCGTTCCTCGTCCATGGCCTTCAGCACCTCGAACAGGGCGAGCACGTCGTCGATGGCCCGGTGGCTGTTCTGCACCTTGTCCTCCAGCTCGTAGGCGAGGATCGCGTTGGCGAGCTTGTGAGGGTAGGGGCGGCGGTCTTTGTAGACCGTCAGGCTGTCCAGCCAGTCGAGGTGGCCGGGCTTGAAGCCCCGCAGCAGCTCCCGCAGAAAACAGGCGTCAAACTGCGCATTGTGGGCGACCATCAGGACGGGGCCGGGCTTGACCAGCTTGAGGAAGCGGCTGACGGCCGTGCCACTCTGCACGCCCTCGGCCTCCAGTAGCCGGTCGGTGATGCCGGTGAGGGTGACGATGTTCTCGGGAAGCTGCTCGCCCTCCGGCAGCTTGATGAAGGTGTCCATCTTCCCGGCGATCCGCATGGCCCCGGCCGCTGTGCGCTCCACGCGCAGGGCGGCGAGCTCGATGATCTGGTCGTCCTCCGGGTTGAGGCCGCTGGTCTCCGTGTCGAAGATGACGAGGGCCTTGTAGCGGTCGAACAGGCTGGCGAGGTTACTCATGGGGCACCTCCTTGATGGTGCCGCAGCGGCACTTTGCGGGCTCGCCAGTCGTGAGCCACTCGAGCCAGCAGCGTTCACAGCTCGTACAGTCACAATGTACCTCGCCGGTCGGCGGGTGGCCCGTGGCGAGCACCTTGGCGATCTCCTCAGCCGTAGCCGTGCGCATGAAGTCGAGGCCGGTCTGCTTACTCATGGGCCGCCTCCATTTCCCGGGCCGCCCGCAGCTTCCCGAGTAGGAAAGAGACCTCGGCCGTGAACTGCTCCCCGGTGGCGTAGGAGCCGCCGAACTGCTCGACCAGCTCCGCGACGATGGTGCCGGCCTCCTGCGGGCCGATGCCGGTGTCCTCGCTGTCGACGGAGATCAGGAGATCGGAGTCCAGATAGCAAGCGGGGCGCAGGCCGCGGCGGCCGTGGCAGGCGAGGCCCCAGACCAGCGAGCCGCCGGAACCGACGACGCGGGCGCTATGCTCGTACCCATTGGCAGCCGTGCTGTATGCGGTAGAGAGCCAGTACCAGTCATCCACCAGAGGGATGACATCGCGGTTGCGACGGTACTGATCGACCGTCAGCGAGAAGATGGTGACGGTGCAGGTGCCGTAGTCCTTCAGGCCGTCGTCGGCGGTCAGGTCGAGCTCGGTGGTGAGGAAGGCGTGCGGGCCCTTTACGGCGTCGATCAGGTTGTCGAGGTAGGGGCCGTTCATCCACTCTTTGCTGCTGGAGATGGCGAAGTTGTTGCGGTTGTCCTCGTCGAAGGGCTTGTCCGGGATCACCTCGAGGCGCAGACAGAGGGTGCGGCCGGCGGGATCGTGCTCCAGCACCACCCACTTCTCGCCGGCGTAGGGGAACACGGTGCCGCGGGCGGCAGTCTTGAGGGCTTTCTTCATGGTTTTGCTCCTTTCGTTGTCTGCGGCCGGTCGTTCTGGCCGGGCCGCTGGTTGGGTAGTGTCTCGCCGGCGCGCAGCCGGCTCTCACAATGCGGGCAGATGTAGCCGCCGCGGGGGATCTGCTGGTATATGCTCACATTCCAGTAAAGCCCGCAGCCGACGCACTTGAACTTCACGAGCTCCCACCTCCTTCCGAAGCCAGCGCAGCGAAGAAGGCCCGCCGGATGCGGTTGCGGTATTTCTTGCGGACGCGAGCCCGCTTCGCATGGAGGGCGTAGTGGCGCCACTTGGGAGGCGCACGGCACAGCAGGAAGTCGTCGAAGGCTCGGCCGATGGTGTTTACGATGGTCTTGGCGGCCCATACGGCCCACTCGATCATGCGGTTGATGGCCTCGATGATGTTGTCGAAGGCGTCGAGGATCCGCTGCACGGCCTCCGGGCTGAGCTTCATGCTGCTGGCGGCCTCTGCGACGCGCTCGACGGCCTCCTCGGTGGCGTCGGGGTAATGGCTTGTCACGACCTCGACGAGGGCAGCGTGGGCGGCTCTGGCCCGCTGTGCGGCCTCATAGTCGGCGACCGTCATGCTGCCGTCGTAGGCGTAGAGGTTGGGCTCGTCCTCCGGGCCATCGACCAGCCGCTCGCTGAAGGGAAGGCCGGCCTCGGCCGCCTGCTGCCGGGCCGCTTCTATGTCGGCCCGGGCCTGCATGAGGGTGTCATCGTCGGCGAGGGCATTGGTGCCCCGCTCGTAGTGCCAGCGGATGCCGGCGGCGATGTCGTCGATGGTCATGTCGCCGAAGTGGCCGAGGTAGTAGCCATTCAGGGCCACGGCCCGGGGGTCGAGACGCAGGGCCTCGAGAGCGTCGTTGATGTCGTCGGTCTCCCACTCGTTGTTGCCGAGGTCGCTCCAGACGGTCAGGGCGTTCCACGAGCGGCCGGTGCGGTAGACAATCACCCAGCCGATCCCGTCGCGGATCTCGCTGGCGTACTCCCGGGCGATTTCTTTCAATGCTGCCATGCTGGTGCCTCCTCTCTGATGATGCGGACGACCGTGACGAGGTCGTCGATGTCGTGCTTGGTGATGTAGGTGTCGGCCTCGGAGAGCCCGAGGTGCCGCAGCAGCGGCTCTGGCCCGTCCAGCAGGAAGGTGTGGACGGCCACGGCGTTCAGCCAGTAGACCGTCACCTCCACGATGCAGCGGCCGCTGTCGTCCTCCAGCTCGGCCGGGAACGAGGCCCGGCAGAGCAGCGAGGCATCGAACTTCGGGGCGGCCGTTGCGGCCGGCCCCGTCGTGATGTCCTCGACGAACTGCTCGAAGGCTTTGCGAGGGATAGAGCTGCGGTACCTTTCGAGGAGCTCGTCTGAGAGGGTGAGGATCGTGTTGCTTTTCATTCCTGCGCCCCCTTACTTGTACTCATGGATCAGCGTTCTGAAGTGGAAACACTGGATGTTGTAGCCGCCGGCGCCGATGGTCTGGATCTTCGCCTTTCCTTCGGTGCCTTCGATGTATCCGTTGATGTCTCCCTCGGGGCCGATGCGGAGAGCAGCCGCGTCTGTAATTGTGCCGACGGTGCTCATGATGCGGCCGATCAGGTCGAGCAGCTTGGCCCGCTTTTCCTCCTCCATCGCCCGCTCGAGCCACGTCTCGCGCTCCTGCTCGTCATGGATCTCCAGCAGCCTGAAGGTGACGCCATCGCCTTCGCCCTTGAGTTTCTTCTGGATCTGGTAGTAGTCCAGACCGCGCTCATGCAGGAACTCGTCGACATCCTTGCGGGGCCAGAGGTTTGCGAGGTCGTAGTCCGTCACCTCGCGGCCCTCGTAGAGTTTCCGTGCCCTCTCGAGGGACGGGAGAGTCTGGAGGGCTTCGAGTCTGGCAGCTCGTTCCTGAGCCTTCAGATCCTTGCGGAACTCGATGACGTCGATCCGTCTCTGGCGGTAGTAGGCGATTGCGTGCTGCTTCCAGTTTTCGAGGAAGTCCTTCAGGATCTCCGGCGCGTTGGCCTCGAGATAGTCGTCGGCGGTGATGCGCTCGTCGAGTTTCTCCTTCCAGTTGTTGAGGATCTTCTCAGCCTCCTCGAGCTTTCTCTTTGCGCTCTCGATGTCGTCCTTTTTGATGCTGATGTCGAACTCGTCGGCGCCCTTCTGGATCAGTTTGGCGAGCTGCTCCCGGTGTTTCTTTAAGACGGCCTTACGCTTGGCGACCTTCGCCTCTGCGTTGATGACCTTCTCTCTGAGGTCGTTCTGAGTCATGTGTCTGCTCCTTTCATCTTGGCCCGGCCTCGGCCGGGGTGCTTGGCTTGGCTCCCTGAAAACGAAAAACACGGCCGCCGGCGGCGATCAGGAAGCAGCGCGGGCGCGCAGCTTGTCCATCTTCAGCGTCGGGGTCGTGTTCGTCTGTCTCATGGGGCCATCTCCTTTCTTCGGCCCGGCGGCGCCGGGTGTTCTTGGCTACTGTGCGTGGATTGCGACCGCTTTCTTGCCTCTGCGCTTGAAGCTCTCACGGAGCCGCCTCTCGGCCAGCTCTGCGCTGTACCCTTCGCGCTGGTTTGCGTCCAGCTCGCCGGTCGCGCCGCGCTGGAGCTCCTTGTAGATCGTGGTGTAGTGGACGGAGAGGCGGGCCGCGATGTCGGCCGGCCGGTCTCCGATCAGGTGCCACGCCTCGATCTTCTTCCTGTCCTCGAAGGTCAGGTAGCGGTATTTTCCCGTCGGTCTCACCTCCGTCTTTTGGGGTCGATATAAAAAGAAAAATGCACAGGCGACTCATGTGAGTCTCTGTGCATTTAATAATAATGGGGGCGCAGCCGTTTGTCAAGAGTAAATGCTAAAAAAGTCTAAAAAATTTTTCAGCGGGCCAGAATGAGGGCCAGCTCCTCCCGGAAAAGCTGCTCGGAGCACAGAAAACCGAACATTTTGCGGGGGTAGCTGTTGAGCCATGCCTCGGCGGCCTTCACCTCTTGGGGCGAGAGGGTGCCGAGGTCTGTCCCCTTCGGGACGAGTCTCCGGATCAGGCCGTTTTGGTTTTCGTTGGTGCCGCGCTCGCTCGGCGTGTATGGGTGGCAGTAGTAGACGGTGGTGCGTTTTCCTTTCCCTCGGCGCTTGTTTTCGATGCCTTCAGCGTCCGAGAACTCGGTGCCGTTGTCGCAGGTGATGGAGAGGAAGATCTGCGGGAATAGAGCGCCCAGTTTCCGCTCGATGCCGTTGAGGGCCCGGACGACGCTCTCGCTCGTCTTGTCCTTCATGGAGACGATGATCTCCCGGCGGGTCTTTCGCTCGGTCAGCATGAGCCACGTCCGCTTGTAGCCCTTGCCGCTCTCGAGACTGTCCATTTCCCAGTGGCCGAAGGTCGTGCGCGTGTTCACGATCTCCGGCCGCTTTTCTATGCTCTTTCCTGCCGGCTTTCTCGGGATGGCGCCCTCTGGCCGCTCCGGCTTCCTGCGGCGCTTCCCGTGCTGCGGTAACATTTCCACAGTGAGATCGTCGCCGAAGATCTCGGCCCGGATGTAGTTATAGGCCGTGCTCGCGCAGATATGCACCCGGAAGGGCCAGCCGCAGACCTCGGCCTCACCGATGGCCGCCTCGGGGCTGTACTTCTCGTCCCGGATCTTCCCGATCAGGTAGTCGGCCAGCTCGTAGTCGTTGCCGATCTTCAGCTCCGGGCCCTTGGCCCGCAGGTTGGCCTCATACCGGGCCTGCGCCCCGTCGGGGTTGTAGCGGATCTCGGTGGTGTAGTCGCTGTTGAGGTGCTCGTAGGTGCACCGCTTGAGCTCCCGGTATATGGTGGTATAGTGTACGCCGATCTCCTTGGCGATGTCCACGACCTTCATGCCTGCCCGCACGAAGGCGTCGATCTGCGTGCGCTGTGTTGGCGTCAGGTGGCTGAAATGTTTTCCCATGGTGATTCCTCCGTGAAAAAAGAAAAGGGGGCGGCCGAGCGGCCGCCCCTTCGTCGTCATCCCTTGTACGCTGCGATCAGTGTCAGGGTCTCCTCGTCCGTGACAATGTCCTCCAGTCTGCACCCCAGAGCGACGCAGATCTTCAGGATGGTTTTCAGTTTAGCCCCGGCGATGTCACGGTCGTCCTGCTCGTAGGTCTGGAGGACTCGGCTGTTGATGTCGGCCTTCTTTGCGAGCTGAGACTGAGAGAGGCCGCGGCTTTCTCGCAGCGCCTTCAGTCTTTTCCCGGTGGTGATCGTTTCCATGTGTCGCCCTCCTTCGTTGGCTTTGTATGCCCTAACTATACAACATTTGTTGTATAATGTCAAGAGGAGCAAAAAGAAAAGCAGCCCGACCGAGTGGCCGGGTTGCTGCTATTCTTTACCGAGCAGGTAGTAGATGGTCACGCCGAGAGCGTCGGCCAGATACTCGAGCTCGTAGTCTGCGACCACTCTGTCGCCCGTCTCGATCCGGCTGATGGCCTTCTGCGTGATGTCAAGCCCCGCGATCTGGATCTTATACGCGAGGCGCTCCTGCGAGAGGTCGGCCCGCTCTCTGGCTTCGCGGACGCGCTCGCCTGAGATGTTGCACCGACCGTATGGCCTGTATATCTTCAAATATGCGCCCCCTCCCTTTATGCCAAAGATGCCTATTTGACATTAGCACGCCCGGCATGGTAATATTATGCCAAAGATGCCTAAACGCTAAAAAACGCAAGGGCGAAAAGGAGGAGAAAATCATGGGTTTACGCTTCAGGAGAAGTTTCAAGATCGCCCCCGGTGTGCGCGTCAATCTTAACAAAAAGAGCGCGAGCGTCAGTTTCGGGCCGAAGGGGCTGAAGCACACAGTCAGCACGACCGGGAAAAGCCACACGACCGTCGGAGTGCCCGGCACGGGCCTGTCGTACACGACCAGTGGCGGCCGGCCGGCCAGCGTGCCGGCAGCACAGCGCCCCACCTCACCGAAAAGCAAAGCGGTCGTCCTGCCGTTGTGCATTTTCCTCGGGATGCTCGGTGTGCACCGCTACTATGTGGGGAAGATTGGCACCGGGGTCATCTGGACGCTGACGGCTGGCTTCTTCGGGATCGGTTGGATCGTGGACATCTTCACGGTCGCCCTCGGCGGCTTCTATGATGTCAACGGCTATGTTGTCCGCTTCCACCCGACTGAGGCCGAGCTGGCCGCTGCTGAGGCGGCGCAGAGCGATGGCGGCGAGGATCCAGCAGAGGACGACGCCACAGAGGAATGAGTGCGTAAACAGAAAGAGCCCGCCCGGGATCACTCCCGAGCGGGCTCTTTTTGTGCGTTCTGACGGTTTCAGAGCTTCTGGCCGGCGCCGATCCGCGCCGCGCCGGTGGCAAGTTGCACAATTAGACCTTCTTGGCGTAGTCCAGCGAGATCCAGCCGGCCCCGCTCTTGAGCTTGCCCCACTTGGAGGCCCCGGGCCCGTCGCTCTCGGCGACGATGGTGTAGGTGCCCTTGTCGCGGATAGCCCCGTTGGTGCCGTAGTTGGTGCCGGGGCCCTTGCGGATGTTCAGCACGTCGGTCGTCACCTTCACGAGGTACGAGGTGGCCGTGGCCGCGCTGGTCTTGATGTCGGCCGCGTCCGTCCAGCCGTAGACGGTGGAGCCGCCGCCGGAGACGGCGATCAGGTGGTAGGGGTGCGCCTTGCCCTTGGCGAGGGCCGTGACCTTGGCCTTGCCGGGCTTGCAGCTCGACGCGGTCTTGGCCGTAGAGCTGACGTAGTGCTTGGTGCCGGTGAACTCCACCACGTCGCCGATCTTGATGTCGGCCGTGCCGCCGGTGGTCTCCCCGGTGGATGGGGTGCTGCTGCCGGATCCGAGCCGGCGGTTGACCTCGGCTGAGATCTCCCCGTGGCGGTTGTAGAGCCAGTCGCCCGGGCAGGCTTTGTTCGCATAGTCCCGGTGCACGGTCATGTTGCAGCCGTTCAGGTGGTTCATGCGCTCGTTTTTGTTGGTCGACCAGACGAGCTTCTTGATCCCGTTGCGCTTGCAGATGTCGGTCACGAGATCCAGCAGCGCGTCGTATGCCTTGCTGTTCACCGCATAGGGGTGAGTGGCGTCGCTGGCGACCTCGATGGTGACGGCGCGCTGGTCGTTGGCGTTGGACGATGTGCACCACGAGCGGTTGCCCTCGTCCACATAGAGGGCGATGCGGCCGTCGTTGCCGATGCCGTAGTTGCTGGACGCCTGCCGGCTGCTCTGAGCGAACAGGGCGCCGCAGCTCTCGACGGAGAGCTGGCCGGCCATACAGTGGATCGTGATGGTGTCGATCTTCTTGGTGCGCTTGCCCGAGTGGTTGGGGCTGAGCTTGGTGTAGGAGATCAGGGCGCTGTTACTCATGGTCGTCGTCCCCCTTCCCGTTGCTGAGCTCGTCGAGGGTCTCCTCGGTCAGCTCCTCGCCCGGCTTCAGGGCGATGCCGTCGATGTCCTTGGTGTTGGTCATGATGTGTTCCTCCTTCTTGCAGAATAAAGGGCGGGCCAGCCGGCCCGCCCTCTGCGTTGATTATTCTAACGGCAGGTTGCCGCCGTTAAGCTGGTTGACTGCCGCCTCGATGGCCGCGTTGACGGCCTCCTCGTCCACGGTGAAGCCCATGGATGCGAGGAACTCGAGAACGTACTTTTTCTTCTCCTCGCCGCGGCCCTGCCCCTCATAGAGCTGCTCGGCTGCGGCGACGCCGATCTTGACCCACTCGAGCAGCTCCTTGCGCTGCTCGTCGGTGGTCTTACTCTTGATCCACGGGATCAGGAATACGCTGACGCCTGCGGCGAGCAGCGCGATGACGGCGTTGACGATGGGGGTGATGTCAATCATGTTCATCCTTTTGCCTCCTTGTCTGATGTGGTTGTGGTGGTGTACTCTCCGGCGCCGGCCCCGCTGATGGGGTTGCCATCAGCGTCGAGGCCGTGCCGGTTGCGGCTGATCTTCTCGGTGGCCGATTTGGCCGCATAGCTCACGAGGTAGCCGATGCAGGCCGTGAAGATGGTGGTCGTGACATCACTGGCGGTCTGCTGATCGCGGAAGGCCAGCACATAGGACGCCACGGCCGCGGCAGTTGCGACGAGGACGGCCCACGCCGCCAGCTTCTTCGAGAACTCCCACGGCCTGCGTCGGGCCTTGGCCTCCCGCTTGCGCCGGTATCTTCCCATGGGTGTCACCTCCCTCAGTAGATCGCGTGGATGCCCTGCTCGGTGAGGAAGTCCTTCTGCTCGTGTTTGATCTTCTGCGCATACTGGAGGGCCGCCTCAGTCTCGCCGTTGGCGTGGCCGTTCTTCAGGGCGGTGGCCGTAGCCTCGCCGAGCGCGATGGCGGCCCCCACGCTGCGCACGAGCAGCACCTCGTTTCTCTCCCGGGCGGCGTCACGCCGGTCGAGCTCTGCGTCCCTCTTGGAGAGCTGCCTCTGGATCATCCAGAAGCACAGGCCCGTGATGGCCGACGGGATCCCCATGAGGGCCACGAGCTGCCCGATGTCAAGCTGGATCATGCTGCACCTCCGTCCTCGACCTCGACGACCTCCCAGCCCTGCGGGTAGGTGTCCGGCGACCAGACGTTGTTGTCGATGGTGCTCTCGTAGATCTGGCCGTTGTAGGTCACGCGGTCGCCGGTTTGGTAGGCGTCATGC
>JAXJLD010000181.1:0-6905 GCA_036297385.1 Christensenellales bacterium
GGGTACATTGGGCTGCCGTTCCAGGAAACTCGCATAGTCGCGCAAGGCGCTCCTTGAGATTTCCGACGTTCTGCCTGCCTGTTTCCGCCGCTGGCGGCGGCAGGCTCCAGCCCCCCTTCTTCGTTTCGCGCTTATGGCGTGCTTCAGGGATGCAGCATACGCACGCCGCGTCCGGACACATACTCCAGATCCAGCTCATACTCCAGACCGCCGTACTGCTGGGTTTCAATGTAGAACTTTGCTCCGGGGATTTCCCTGAGCGATGATACGGCACGATAGCCACCCTTTCCATCCTGCACATACAGCTTCGCATCCTGAATGCGCTCCAGCGTGACGGACGGAGCGGAATCAACGATATGCACCTTGGTGCCATCCTCGCTCAGTCCTGCCGCCAGCGCGATATGGCCGCTGACGATGGCGAAGCTATACACCGCGCCCTCCTCAAAGCCCTGCTTGATGCGGTTCACATCGTAGATCTTTTCCTTTTCCGTAGAGAAGCCAAAGTCCCGCCCCGCCGCCGCCAGCAGATTGCTGGTCACGGTACCGCTCTGTGCCAGATACATGGGGTAAGTTTTTGCCAGCACATCTGGCGCGGTCTTTTCCGTTCCCTTGCCCAGCCTATCCAGCGCATGGGAAAGCGCAAAGATGGCGCAGCCGGACTGATCCAGATTGCTCCGGCTGTACTTTTTATCCAGCCACCAGCCATCCTTCTGGCTGTACACGGACGGCGCGTCTGCATGCGCATCCGCTTGCTCCACGGCAAAGCGCACCTCATAGCCCATGGCTGTGCCATCCGGGCGGCTGGCGATGATCTCCATCTGATACACGCCGACCTCGCGCGGGCGATAGCTGAACTCCGCGCACGCAAGCGGCTTCGCCTCCATCACCATCTTGCCATCACGCCGCACCTGCACCACACAGGAAGCACCCTTCTCACAGCGCGCTAAAACATCCAGCTCTTCACCAAGCTGAATATGCTGTGCGCTCAATTCAAGCTTAACCTGCACGGGGCTGTCTACCGCCTTGCCCGGCGTTTCGCGCCACTGGGCGATATCTGCCATGCTGACATACCCCTGCACCATATCCCCCTCGGCGCTCTGGCAGGAAACCTCCACCCATTCCTCGCCGATGGACAGCAGCTTCATCGGCTGTGCCGCATGAACAGCCATCAGGCACCGTGAAGCCGCATCCTGCTGTGCACGCACATAGAGGTAATCCCCATCGGGATAGATGTTCTTACCCAGTATCTGTGTATCCAGCGCCAGATACTGCGTCTGCACAAAGCCTGTCCTGCCACGGTAGACGATGCCGCTCCACTCGCTCGTCGCCTCCGTCACCTCTACACGTGCGCCATCGGGAACACGCGCGACGACCGCCGCCTTGGCATCCTCCTTGCTGCGCATATTCAGCGCGCCCTTCTGCGTTTCAATGCGGGCATAGCCGCCCGTTTGCAGCACAACAGCCTTCGGCTTTTCTTCCTGCTGCACCTTTTCAGGCGGCTCTTCCGTCAAAAAGCCAGCACGGACATAGCCGATCTTTCCATTATATTCAATCTTGCTCCATTCTCCCTCGGTTTCCAGCAGCTCAACCTCGCTGCCGTTGGGAACCCGGCCGACGACGGTGGACTTTGAGTTCGCCTTGCGCCGGATATTGAGGGAGCCCTTTTCGGTCTCCACCCATGCCGGTTCAGCAAGTGCCGCCCCTGCGCACAGGCACAGCAGCAGGCAGGCGCCCGCCAGCGAATACCTCGTCTTGTTCATCATCACGTCTCCTTTATTTTCTGCGATCGGTCTATTATACATCATCTGCCTATATTTTGTGAATCGCCGCACAGCAAATTCCCACAAATGCAGCATACTTTTCGCCTCAAGTGCGCAAAATGCGGACATTTCGATTGGAAGTTCACCAATTTTCGGAACACCTCTCGACTTTTCCATCCGCATCGGGTATAATGGTGCGCATTGACATGAAGGGGCTTCCCCTCATGCGATTGGAAAGGATCTGTCCACATGAAAGTCTCCAATACCCGTGAGCTAACGACGGTTGAGCGCTATCTGCTCTTGACCCTCGGCATCTTCATCACCAGTCTGGGTACCTACTTCTTCAAGTTCCCCAACAACTTCTCTACCGGCGGCGTGAGCGGCTTCTCCCTGATTCTGGGTCGGCTGATTCCCTCCGACATCTTTACCCCGAGCGTGCTCATGTTCATCACCAATACGCTGCTGCTGGGCGTGGGCTTTGTCTTTGTGGGCAAGGACTTTGCCTTCAGCACGGTCTACTGCTCCATGCTGCTCTCCGTGCTGATGAATGTCTTTGAGCGTCTCTGCCCGCTGTCCCACCCGCTGACCAGCCAGCCCTTCCTTGAGCTGTGCTTCGCGGTGCTGCTGCCGGCGTTTGGCTCCGCCATTCTGTTTCATCTGGGGGCCTCCAGCGGCGGCACGGACATCATCGCCATGATTCTGCGCAAGTACACCAGCATGAACATCGGTTTTGCGCTGATGCTGGCAGATTCACTCATTACCATCGCTGCGCTGCTCGTCTTTGGCATTGAAAGCGGCCTGTACTCCATCCTTGGTCTCATCATGAAGTCGCTTCTGGTGGACTACGTTGCCGACAGCTTCCGTATGAAGAAGTGCTTTCAGATCATCACCGATCATCCAGAACCGATTGTCGATTTTATCGTGACAAAGCTGCACCGCGGCGCAACGCTGGAAGATGTTCACGGCGCGTATACCAACGATCAGCGCACCATGATCGTCACCGTGCTGAGCCGCGCACAGGCGCTGGCACTGCGCAAGCACATCCATTCCTGCGATCCGCACGCCTTTATGATTATCACCGCATCCACAGAGATTGTGGGCAAGGGCTTCCTCAAGAATTGATCTACGCTGCATGCATTAAAAAGCGACCGATGGTCGCTTTTTTTGTATTCCTTTTTCATTTATTCCGTCATCCGTTTGAGCCTCACAGTAAATGCAGCACCTTCCCCCGGCGCACTGCGCACGCTGATGCTGCCGCCGGAGATATCCAGCACGCGCTTGACCAATGCCAGCCCCAGTCCATTTCCTTCGCGGGAATGTGAAGAATCCCCCTGATAGAACTTATCAAAGATGTGCCGCACCGTCTCCTCGCTCATGCCACAGCCCGTATCCGTCACGGAAATCACCACATCACTCCCGTCCTTTTCCTGCCGCAGCACGATGCGGCCGCCCGGCTCGGTGAACTTAATGGCATTGGCAATCAAGTTATTGAACACAATTTCCAGCATACTTTCATCCGCGAGGATCATCACGCGCTCCTCAAACTGGGCATCAAACTCAATCTGCTTTTTCTCCCACTCCGCCTCATGAGCCAACGCACAGTCGCAAAGCTGTCGCGTGAGGTCATAGGGCGCGGCGTTGGGCACGATCTCCTGATTCTCCAGCTTATTGAGCTTGAGGATATTGGAAATCAGCACGCTCAAGCTCTCGCTTGCAGCAGCAATCGCGGCCGCATATTCGCGCCGCTCCTCCTCGCTCAGGCCGTCACGCTGCATGGCACCAGCATATCCACGGATCACCGCCAGCGGCGTTTTAATCTCATGGGAAACATTGGCGATAAAGTCGTCCTTCATGGTCTCGATGCTGGAAAGCTCCTGCACCATGCGGTTAAAGTCCTCAAACATGAGATCCATGTAATCAAACTTATTCTGTTTATGCACCGGCTTGACCGATACGGTGAAATCGCCCTGCGCCACGGCACGCATGGCGCGGCTCAGGCGGCGCATGGGCTTATCGTACATGGCGCAGCTCACCTGATGGATGATGACCGCCGCCACAACCGCCATCGCCACCCAGTACGTACCCACGCCCATGCTGGCCAGCACGCTGAACACCTCCATCTTCATGAAGATCTCCACAATCAGCACATTGGCCGCGCTGAGCAGGCCCAGCACCAGCAGAATCAGCACGAACATTCGCCATGAAAACGGCCTGCGCCGCACGCGCGGATCTTTTTCCGACAGAGGACGTCCCTCTCCCCGCTGCTTTACTGCCTTTTCGCTTTTCATACAGCAGGCACCGCCTTATATCCCAGCCCGTGAACTGTTACGATTTTGAAATCCTCACTGGAGGAGAACTTCTCTCGGATACGGGTGATATACACATCCACTGCCCGCAGGCTGGCGCTGCTCTCCCCGCCCCAGAATTCGTCCATGAGCTGTGCGCGAGAAAACGTGCGCCGCGGGTAGGAAAGCAGTTTGAAGAGGATGTTGAACTCGCGCACCGTCAGCGCCACCTCCTCCCCACCGATATAGGCGCTCATCTCCCCAGCGTCGAGCATGGTGGAGCCGATCACCAACCGCTGCTCCGCTTCGATGCGTGCGCGGCGAAGCAGCGCCTCCACACGCAGCAGCAGCTCATCCACATCAATGGGTTTGACCATGTAATCGTCAATACCGGAACGAAAACCGCGCCGCTTAGAAGCCATATCATCCCGCGCGGTCATCAGCAGAATGGGAATTCGGCTGTCCGTGCTGCGCACGCGGTTCACCAGCTCAAAGCCATCCATCTCCGGCATCATGATATCCGATACAATCAGGTCGATTCCCCCAGCAAGCAGAACATCCAGCGCCTCCTTTGCGCTCAGGCAGCCATGCGCCGTATATCCCGCTGCAGTCAGGCTGGAACAGACCATTCGGTTCAAATTGGCGTCGTCCTCGACAACAAGCACACGCACCATGGGTTTTTCCTCCTATTATTCGGCCCCTCCGGGCGCGCATCCACCCTGATCGCACGCCCCGCCGTTCAATGCATTCGTTCATCAGTATATCAGAAATCCCCCGACAAGGAAAGAGGGACGGGCTTGACATTTTCCCGCTGTTCACTATACTGGTAATGCTGTGCGGCAAGCCCATCAGGACTGCCGTTTCGGGAAGCCCGCATAGCCGCGCTTGGCGCTCCTTGTGATTTCCGACGTTCCGCCTGCCTGTTTCCCCCACAGGGTGCGGCAGGCTCCAGCCTCAAACCCCTTCTGCGCTTCGTGCGCAATCGCTCGTTTCTATTAAAGATCGCCTACGAACCGTATAAAAGCTCTATGATCCTTCAGGAGGTTTACCGTGGCTCACACCCCACTCGTTCATCGTTTCCAGCGTTTCATCCTTTCTTTTCTCTGTCCGCAGACGGTGCGCACCAACCGCAACAGCGGCCTGATCCGTCTGCTGGCCTGCACATTCATGCTCATCGACCATGTTGGCAAGATGCTCTTTCCGCAGATTCCTGCGCTGCGCCTGATTGGCAGGCTGGCCTTCCCGATGTTTGCTTACGGCATTGCCGTCGGCGCAGTCTGCACGCGCAATCCACTTCGCTATCTCTCACGCATCGTGCTGCTGATGCTCGTCTCGCAGCCGCTTTACGCCCTTGCGCTGGACCACGAAACCGCCGCCATGTACGCTGTCCCCTTCGCTTCCGATCCACTCGGCGCCATCCGTGCCTTCTATATTGGAAGCTGGGGCAAGCCCAGCATTCTGCTGACGCTGGCGCTGGGGCTCTGCCTGCTCCTCGCACTGCGGCGGCGGCAATGGATTCTGGCGCTGGGCATCTATGTGATATGCTGCCGCTTCTCCGCCCAACTGGATTACGGCATCGGCGGTATCCGGCTGATGCTGCTGTTCTATCTCCTGTGCGAACATCCGCTGGCAGCTTTGGCCGCTGTCACCGCCTATATGCTCGCCTGGTCCGGTGGAACGGGATACACATTCTTCGGTCATTCGTTCGGTATGCGTATCTTCGCCCTGCCTGCCGCCGCGTTCTGCTGCCTCCCGTTCCAGAAGCGCTTCGCGCTGCCCCGCTGGCTGAGCTACGGGTTTTATCCCGCACATCTGGCTGTGCTGGCCATCCTCGTGCGCATCCTCTGAGAAGGAGAAAATTGCCGCATATTTTCCGTGCTTTTCCTGCACAATAGCGCTATCGCTGATGGGAGGAGGCCCGGACATGGTTGTAGTCATTCCACAAACGCCTTTCGGACGGCTGGGGGCTGTACTCTCTGCGCTGATTGTGGTGTGCAGCCTGATCGGGCTGACGATGCACCGCGACTTTTATGCCGGAAAACCCAGACGGCACTTCTTCAGCTTCTATACCAACGTGAGCAACCTGCTGGTGCTGCTGTATTTTGCGCTGATTGCTCCGCGCCTGTACGCCAGCGTTCGCCTGCGTACACTCATTCCGCATATCGAATTCTCCGTGATGATGAGCATTATGCTCACCTTTTTGGTGTTTCACCTGCTGCTGTTCCCTGCCATCTTCCGAAAGATGCGCCGTGCGCCGAGGAATCGGGCGTTCTTCCTGCTCGCCGTGGATAATCTCTTCATCCACTATCTTGTGCCTTGGCTGGTCTTTCTCTATTGGCTGCTCTGCTCGCCCGGAAAAGCGCGGCTCGGGCTGCCGGATGCACTGCTCTGGACGTTCATTCCGCTCGTATACGTTGCGTTTGTTTTGCTTCGAGCACCATCGTGGGGCATCATCGAGGAGAGCGGCTCCGCATACCCTTATCCCTTTCTGGATGTGCAGGCACAGGGTATCCGTCGGGTTTCCAGCATTTGTGCCCTGCTGTATCTGCTGTGCGCCGGAGCAGGGCTTTTCACGGTATCGTGCGTGCGGCTGTCTTTCTCTCTCTTCGGCGGCGGTCACGCGCTGCTTCTGATTTGAATGCTCTTTTTTTCACCAAATCGCAAAAAATCGCGAAAAAAGGGATTGACAAACGCCCCACGGTTCGATATAATACACTTCGTCGAAACGATTCGGCGGGAATTGGGGAATTGTGTAACGGCAGCACCTACGACTCTGACTCGTATTGTCTAGGTTCGAATCCTAGTTCCCCAGCCATAAGCCTCCATGGTCAAGCGGTCAAGACGCTGCCCTCTCAAGGCA
>JAXJLD010000182.1:0-3391 GCA_036297385.1 Christensenellales bacterium
AACGCTTTACTCTCGGTAAAGCGTTCGCATTACTTGGTAATGTATATACTTTACTTTAAGTATAGTGTTTTCTTTCTTGTTTGTAAAGTATTTTCTTTACTTTTAGTACAGTGGTTGCGCTACAAATGTAAAGCAAACGGTGAACTAAAGTAAAGCGCCAAAACAGGCAAAAAACGGCTATTTAACTGGGGTTTTAGCATTTTTCCGAGTGCAATTACTCTCTTCTATATGTCAATGGCATCGAGCCATCGACATATAGCCGGGAGAGCTGCGCCCTCCCAGACCCTCCGGCAATCCGGTCGCGAGCGTCATCGAATCCCAGCCGCTCCGCCTTACGGTCATGTCAAGGGGCTTTCGCGGCATATCCTCGCCGCTGCGCGGCTCCGGTATTCCACGTCCCCTTGACATGACCTAGCCCGCGCAATCACCGGCTTTGCCGCTAACGAGGAAGCAGGAGCTGAAGCACCTGCCCCCTCGTTAGCGCGCCGCTGATTGTACGCGCGGGCACGGCTCCGCTGGGTGTCATTGGCCGTAAGGCTCGCGGGTAGGGGGCGCTGCCCCCTCCGCACCAACCCCCGGCCACTTCAAGAAAGCAGGAATCCGGCTCCGCCGACCGACCGCAGCCCGTCAGGGCTGAGCGGGGTCCGGGGGCGGCCATGAGCCCCCGGGTGCTGCGGGCGTGGTGTCATGCCTTGCCGCGAATGCGGGCGTCCTCCCTGCCAGCAAGTCCCCTGCCCGTGTGCAGCCGCACGGGCAGAGCGCCACGCCCACGGAGGGCTTCGCCCGGAGTGATCGGGGCGCTCGGTCGGGGACGGAAGCGCGGGAACGCAGTCAAGGGGAACGTGGAATACCGGAGCCGCGCAGCGGCGAGGATATGCCGCGAAAGCCCCTTGACGGAGTGGAGCGCCACACTTGCCCGCGAGGGAAACGGCCGCCCGTTTCCCTCTGCCACACGGCGAGTGCGGGGGTTGGTGCGGAGGGGGCAGCGCCCCCTACCCGCGATTGGTTTTTGGGGATGCCGCCCGGCCGCCCTTTTTTTCCAAAAAGGGCGAAGAGGGCTGGGGAACCGGTGCCGCCACCGGTCGGGGCAACGCCCCGGGCAAGGAGGGTCGCGACCCGACGCGCAGCACGCCCTAGCGTGCGGAGTGCCCTCCGCAGGAGCACACGTCTTTACGAAGTAAAGGGTAGTGTGTTACCCTTTATATCAAAGGAGGCGATTGTATGAGTTATGTTATCGCACGCGTCATCAAAGTCAAGTCAACCGCCATCGGGGCGATGCAGTACCACAACGACCGCGCCCCCGGCGAGCATCTGAACCCGGACATCGACCCGGAGAGGACTCACCTGAATTACGAGCTGCACGATGCCGAAGGGTGCTATCTGCCGAGGAAGTACGCCGCCGAGGTCGATGCGAAGATTGCAGCCAACCGCACATCGGGCAGGAAGGTGCGCAAGGACGCGGTGAAGCTCGTTGAGGGCATCATCACCGCAAGCCCGGAGTTCTTCGAGGGAAAGTCCGAGGAGGAGTGCCGCCGCTTCTTCGAGGACGCTTACGCGTTCGTCTGTGCCGAGATGGGCGCGGAGAACGTCATTCACTTCACCGTCCACATGGACGAGACCACGCCGCACGCGCACTGGGGCGCGGTTCCCATCAAGGACGGTCGGCTCTCGTGGAAGGCGTTCTTTGACGGGCGCGGCGGGCTGTCCGCGTTCCAAGACCGCTGCTTCGAGAAGGTCGGGAAGCCTTGGGGTCTGGATCGCGGGGAGAAGCACAGCGGTCGGCGGTACCGCGAGACCGCCGAGATGAAGCGCGACCTGGAGCAGGAGGTCGAGGAGCTGCGTGAGCAGAAGGCGGCGCTCATTGACGAGATTGCCTACAAGGACGGGCAGCTCTACGAGTTGCAGGACGCGGTGGTCAGCAAGGAGATTGAGATTGAACAGCTCAAGAGCGAGGTGAAGCGCCAGCGCTCTACCATCGACAGGCTTGAGCGGACGATAAGCGGGCTAGAGGAGCGTCTGGACAAGGCCATCGGCAACATCATCGAGATTGCCGACACGATGCGCTGGCGCTTCGAGCCGCAGAACTGGCGAAAGGCGCTTTCGAGGTTGGTTGACAACCCGATTGCCCACGCCGCCCTCTCCGTCCGGCAGAACGTGGCTCGGTGGGTCGAGAAGGACGCGCGTGCAGCCGACAGGGTCATCAAGCGCGAGGTGAAGAGCGTCCGCAAGGAGCTTGGCGCGTTGGCCGCCGAGGCGCAGCAGATGAGGAAGTCCGGCAAGCAGTTGGAGAGCGAGAGGGCTTCTGGAAGGCCTGAGAGCCGTTCTAAGGGCGTTGACCGATGAAGACGCCCGTTTATACCTGAAGGCAAGAAAAAGCCCCCAGAATCGTTTTCTGGGGGCTTTCTGGGGTTAATTAACGCGCTTGAACCTGAATGGGTTCTCCTTCATGGTCATGAACCGTTCGAGGGTGCCGTCGGAGTAGGTCGTGATTTCACCGTTATCCAAGTTCATCTGGAAGCCTAGGATTCTGGCGACGCACTCAAATTGCTTGTCGGATAGGGTGAACGAGTAGCTTTCCCCGTCGATGTAAAAGGCGAGTTCCACGCCCTCCCAAGTGTGTCTGCTCATTCGACCTCACCTCCCTCGGGCAGCTGGGCGTGTTCGGCAGCGACCTCTATTACTTCGCCGCCTTGATTCGGCTCGCTGACCTCATCTATCTTGGCACGCTTGGTGCGGCTGAACGTGATTTCCTCGACTGGCTCGTCGCTCTCGTAGTAGCTCAGCAGGATTTGGCGCTTGTGGTCGCCGCCCTTCATGAGGATGTTGGGGTTGACCAGCCAAACCCCGTTCTGAACCTTCTTGATGAAGTTGTTCTCTTGGAGCTTCTTCATGATTTTCGCGATAGTTCTAGAGCTTACGCCCACGTCCTTGGAGATTTTCGTATAGGTGCCGATGAACGTGTTGTTGCTCGGGTTCGTGTTCTCGGCGATGTACACGAAAACGTCCAGCTGGCGGCTGTCGATGATTCCGAGGACGGTCAGGAAGTCCATGAGGTAGCACTTCCAGAAGTTCTTGGTGCCGTATCGGCGTTTTGTTATCTGGTCTACCAGCATTACCTCCCCGGTCTCCACGTCCATGATTTGCCGCTTACGCTCACCCACAAGCGTTTGGGTGTCCGCGTTGTACTGCAATGACTTGTCATATTCAGCCATCCTTTTCTCTCCTTTCGGTAGTCTAATGTTTCATACCGAACGCTTTACTCTCGGTAAAGCGTTCGCATTACTTGGTAATGTATATACTTTACTTTAAGTATAGTGTTTTCTTTCTTGTTTGTAAAGTATTTTCTTTACTTTTAGTACAGTGGTTGCGCTACAAATGTAAAGCAAACGGT
>JAXJLD010000183.1:0-5446 GCA_036297385.1 Christensenellales bacterium
TGCCTGTTTCCGCCACTGGCGGCGGCAGACTTCAGTCCCATCTTCGCTTCGCGCTGAATAACGAGGTTAGAAGATAAACGGCATGAAGCGGAATTCCATAAAAAACAGGCGCTGCTCCCCGACCTTTAAGTAAGGCCCGGGGGACAGCGCCTGTCTGATACTGTGGGGGTGCATCTCTCATCTGTCACAAGCGCCTTTCACAATGGCGTTGTTCGGGGTCAGGATTCCGCCTCCCTCAGCCGCTCGACGATGGTATGCTTGGCGGTGAAGCGGTACACAGCCAGCGGAACCAGCGCACCCAGCAGCAGGAACGCGGGCAGCACCGCGACGATAGGCGTGATGGTGAAGCGATAGGTGATGAACCAGAACATACTGCTCAGCGCGGAACCCAGCAGCGGCGAAAGCAGCAGCGAGATCGCCAGCGCTGCGCCCACGGCGCTCAGCGCGTAGAACAGCCCTTCATAGACCAGCATGGTCTTGAGCTGTCTGCCCGTCATGCCGATGGATTGCAGGACGGCAAACTCCCTGCGCCGCACCATGATGCCGGTGAAAATGGCATTGAAGAAGTTGAGCACGCCCACCAGCGCCACGATAGAGCTGAGTGCGCCGCCCAGCAGCATGAACATCGAGCGGAAGCTCTCAAACTCCGCGGCATAGGTGGCCTTGCTCTCGTAATCGAACTGGGGATTGACGTTGGTGGTGTAATCCGCGAGGAACGCTTCCATCGCGCTATTGGCGCTGTCCTCGGTGTCAAAGGCGTAGTACATCACGCAGTCCGTGCCGGTATCCTGAATAAAGGTCTGGTCGTTGAGGATGAACTCGTCCGCGCCGAAATAGCGGTAGCTGAGGGCGAGCGGGACGGAAACCAGCGCGGCGACGGTGTATTCCACATCGCGGTAGCGGAGCGCACGTTTGGCATACGCCACGTCGCTCAGGTCCATATCGCTGGAATAGACCGCCCCGGTATCGGGATTGAAGTACTCGTATTCCTCCACATAGCGCAGCGTGATGGTATCGCCCAGACGCGCCCAATGGCTGTCCATCTCCGGCACGCCGTAATCGTCATCGCTGTAAACGGCGGCGACATACCGCCCGCCCGGCTCATAGAGCTTGGAGAGATCGCCCTCCAGCACCTTGAGGTGATCCAGCGCAAAGGCATCCATACCGGAGAGCTGAACACGGTTGGCGAGCAGGCCGTCCGCGTTGCGCGTCATGGAGTGGATCGCGCTGTCGATCTGTTCCGGGCTGTACCATGTGCTCAGGCTGGCACGATAGTAGTCCTCGGTGACAAACTCCTCAGCGGCAGAGGTTTTGCCGTAGACCCTGCCGCCCGCCGTCACGCCGCCCTGTGCGCGGATCTCGTCGATGACGGATTCCGGCAGCGCCATATCGGGATTGAAGGAATCGCCGCCGGTCTGGAACTGGCCCGCGTCCGACACGATGAAGTCGCTGGCGGTGAAGTTGGCGACGTACTTATCCATGTCAAAGCTGCGGGCGAAGATCACGGTGACGGAGAGCAGCACCACCGCCAGCGAGAGGGAGGCGATGGTCAGCGCCGTCTTGCCGCGGCTTCGGCCCAGATTGGCCAGCGCCATGGAAAAGAGGGACACGGAGCCGGAGGATCTGCGCACCTTTCGCGTGGATGCGCTGCCTTCCGTGTAGCGCACCGCCTCCACCGGGGAGACGCGCCCTGCCACGCGCCCGGGACGGCGGCAGGAGATCAGCACCGTCGCCACGGCGAACAGCGCAGAGACGATGAAGATGAGCGGGTTGGCGGAGGTGACGGCCACGACGCCGTTCAGCCGGGAGACGATCACCGGGGTCAGCCTGCCGCCGACGAACCAGCCTGCCGCCAGACCCAGCGGAACGCCGCAGAGGGACAGCGCCAGCGCCTGCTGACGGATGATCCGGCGGAGCTGGCGGGGCGTTGTGCCGATGGCCTTGAGCAGACCGTAAAACCGGATGTCCCCCGCCACGGAAATCTGAAACACGTTGTAGATGATGAGGTATCCGGTAAAGACGATCAGCAGCAGCATGGCCGCCATGGCGATCACGGTGGCGGGATCGAGGTTTTCCGAGAGCTGCGCACCGGTGTAGCCCCAGTTCACGCCGATGCGAATGTAGTTATCACCCAGCGAGAGGCTCTCGCTCTGATAGCCGTGGCTGCGCAGGATTTGCAGCAGGTCGCGCTCGATGTGGCGTGCGCCGCTCTTGAGCATCACGTCCATGTTGTACGAGCCGGTCATGCCGTCCTTGGCCTGCCCGGCGACGACGCCGGCCTCCGCCAGCAGGGCTTCTGCGCGGCTCAGCGGGATGAGGATGTGGTTGGCGACGATGGCCTCATCATAGGGCCACCAGCCGCAGAGCGTGAAGGTCTGGGTGGTCTCGTGACCATCCACCTTGAAGCTGACGGTGAACTCCGCGCCCAGCTTCGGCTCTATGCCCAGCAGCTCCAGCACATGGGTATCGGTGGCGGCTTCGTTCGTCCCATCCTTGGGCAGACGGCCCTCCACGGGCTGGCAGTACATCCACGCAGCCTCATTCGCGTCGGAATAGCTGATTTCCACGTGGGACTTGTTGAAGGGGACGTCCGTGGGCATACCCACAAAGCGGCGGAGACCCCACTGGTCGATCAGCGGGTCATCCTTCAGCGCGTCAAACTGCGCCTGCGAGAGATACTTGAACCCGCCGTGGCTGTATCCGCCGACCTGACGGAAATTGGACTGCTGAATGCCGTCGTTGATGGAGAGCGCGATGGTGAACAGGGAGGTGAAGAGCAGCGTGGTCAGCGCGATGGCGAGAATGGCCACGATGTTGCGCGATTTGGACGCGCGCAGGCTCTTGAGGGAGAGGTGACGGATGCATTTGCGGTTGGAGACGTTCATGATGCTGCCCCCTTTTTAGCGCGAGACGATGAGGCCGTCTTCGATGCGGATGATGCGGTCGGCCAGTTGTGCGATTTCCTCGTTATGGGTAATCATCACCATCGTCTGGGCGAACTTCTGTCCCGTCACCTTCATCAGCGAAAGCACGTCCTGGCTGGTCTTGCTGTCCAGATTGCCGGTCGGCTCGTCTGCCAGCAGGATGGCGGGCTTGGTGGCGAGGGCGCGGGCGATGGCCACGCGCTGCTGCTGGCCGCCGGAGAGCTGGGAGGGCAGGCTGTTGAGCTTTTGCTGCAGGCCGAGCGCGGCGATGATCTGATTCACATACCCCTGATCGACCGTGCCGCCATCGAGCTGGATGGGCAGGACGATGTTTTCATACACCGAAAGCACCGGCACAAGGTTGTACGCCTGAAACACGAAGCCGATCTTCCGGCGGCGGAAGATGGTCAGCGCTTCATCCTTGAGGGAGAAGATATCCTGCCCGTCCATGATGACGGAGCCGGAGGTGGGGCGATCCAGACCGCCGAGCATATGCAGCAGCGTGGATTTGCCGGAGCCGGACGTGCCGACGATGGCGACGAATTCGCCGTTTTCCACGGACAGATTCACGCCGTCCAGCGCCTTGACGAGCGTATCGCCCGCGCCGTAGTGCTTTTTCAGGTTCTTCGTTTGCAGAATGGTCATGATGAACACCTCTTTTTACCATGATGGCGGGGAGCGCACTCCCCTTGACAGCTTTGATTGTATCAGATCAATCTTTCTCAAATCTTTCTGAAATCTATCGGTTTTGAAAGAATTGGCGGTGCGCCGCGAGGAGGGCATCCGCCGTGATATGCAGCATTCGTGGAAAAATATTCGCAGTTTGCGAATTTTTATTCAGATTAGGGCTTGACAAGTGAATATTTATGCGTTAAAATGCGTCCATCAACCAAGCAAAGGACGGTGCAGAAAGATGTTTCATCTGAATACAAAGAAAATGGCGGCCATGGTGATGGCGGCGGCGCTCAGCACAAATGCGGTTGGCGCACTGGCGTGTACGGCAGTCTACGTTGGAAGTGATTTGACGAAGAACGGCACGACGATGTTTGCCCGCTCCGAGGACATTGCCAACAGCTATAATAAGCAGTTCTTCGCCGTCCCCGCAGGCAAGCACACCGCCGGAGAGGTGTACACGGGCTGCTATGGCTTCACCTATACCTTCACGAAGGACAGCTTCGCCTATACCGCCTTCCAGGATGACAAGGGCGAGGGGCAGGAGGGCGTTTGCCCGGACTGCGGCGGCACGCACGAGCATACGCCCTACGAGGCCGCAGGCACCAATGAAAAGGGCGTAACGGTCAGCGCCACCGAAACCATCGGCTGCTCCGAGGCGATTGAGGCGGTTGATCCCTACACCGACAACGGCATCGAAGAGGCGGAGATTTCCACCGTGCTGCTGAGTGAAGCTGCGACAGCGAAGGAGGGCGTGGAGCTGCTGCTGAGCATCTACGACTCCGTGGGCTGCGCGGGCGGTTCGGGCGTGTTCATCGCTGACGATCAGGAGGTCTGGTACATCGAGAATGCGTCCGGCACGCAGTATGTGGCGGTGAAGCTGAACGGCTCCATGGCGTTTGCACAGCCGAATATGTCCGTCATCGGCATGGTGGATCTGGACGATACCGAGAACGTGATCGCATCCAAGGATCTGATTGCCACGGCGGAAAAGGCGGGCAGCTATGTGGGCGACAAGGCGGCGAACACCATCGACTATGTGGCCTCCTACAATGCCGATCAGGCGGTGGGTGCGCGGATGGTCAGCGCACTGCAATACTTCCATGCGGAGAAGGCGAAGGAAGCGCCGGTCAACGAGGATTTTGTCATCTCCAACGTGGGCGCGGACGGCAGCATCGTGCCGCTGTACACGAATATCACGCTGGAGCATCCGTGGACGGTCGAGGACGTCGTGGGCTACTACCATATCGACGGCATCGGCTCCACGCGCAACCTTGAAACGCACATCTTTGAGGTGGGCGGCGAGAATGGCCCGACGGATACCGTGGAATGGATTGCGATGGACGACGCGGCGGTGAGCGTGTTCATCCCGTACTATCCGATGCTGACCACCGATACCTACGCCGCCTATCAGCTCAGCACGGCTTCTGCGGCGTTCACCGAGGAGAAGCCGGAGAGCGGCCTGTTCTACGCGACGACCAAGACCAAGCGCAATGAGAGCGGCGAAAAGGTCAAGGTGGAGGGCTACTGCACGCTGCCTGAGAACTGGGCGGACTCCATGTACTGGACGATGGACGCGCTTTCCAATCTCTATACTGCAGGCGGTCTGACGGACGAGCAGAAAACGGCGGTTGATGCGAAGCTGGCCGAGCTGCAGGCGGAGTGCTACGCGACCTTTGAGCAGATGAAGGCCGAGCCCCAAAAGGCGAATGACATCAGCGCGGAGCTTGCCGCCAAGGTTCATCAGGCTTGCGTGGAGCTGGTCAACAGCATCAAGTGATGCAGGCGTTTTCTGATTGAAACGAGCTGTAGGCGCGAAGCGAAGAAGGGGTTTGGGGATGAAATCCCCA
>JAXJLD010000184.1:0-1775 GCA_036297385.1 Christensenellales bacterium
CTCGTAGTAGTACATCCGCTCGATTTCCTCAAAGCTGAAATCCGGCTGCTCCGGGTTCTCCCGGAACTCGTGTGTCGTGAAGCCCCGATAGCAGTCCCAGTAGACATTCTGCCTTGCCCGTTCTGCGTCAATGTGTTCGCTGTTCTCCACATCAAACCGGCGGTCATTGTGGCGGGGATTATAGGTGCCATGCTTGCCGGAGCGCCCATTGTGTCGTGTCAGTTTCAAACAGATTTCCTCCTTCCTGCGAAGATGTTCTGGGGCCGGGGAAGGGGCGGCGAAGCCGCAAATCCTGCGAATTTTGCGTCAGGTAATACCCAGTACAAGTTGACGCAGGCATCAACTTTCCCTGGGCCGAGGTTTTCCACCTCTGGACACCGGAGTAAAGGCTCGCCGCCTCTACACTCCGCACAGGCGCTGCCGCCCTGTACCCGCCCAATGGGCGTTGCCCCTTGACCCCAGCAGTGCGCTGCCGCCCCTGCACCCACGCACAAAGGGCTTGCCGCCCTCTGTACTCCCGCCCGGCATCACGGAAAACGCCCCCAGACACGGCATTTCTCCCGTTGGCGTCCCCCGTGATACCGAATACCCCGGAACAATTTGGCGGACGAAACAGCGGCTCCAGAGCTGTACTTTTCCGCCAAAACCGCCCCGAAATCATGCGGTTTTCTGTTCCGGTGTCAAGACCTGAAAGCCATGCTCTCTGGCGTAGGCGCTGGCGGCGGCTTTCCGTTCCTCGCTGTAAGGCGGGATGAGCCGGATTGACAGCCGGGACTTGTCCAATACATAGGTCACGCTACCCTCCGGCGTGCTGCGCTCCAACCGGCACAGCAGCGGATACTTCCGGCTGAAATCGGCCAGCCTGCGCTTCAAGCTGGCGTTGAAGGTGTAGATGCTGGCAAGGTTCTCCGCCTCGTTCCAGTTGATGCTGGTTTCTTTCTCATACTTAGACAGCTTCGTCATACAGATCCTCCTCATAATCGGTGTAAGATTTCAGCACACGCAGGTTGCGCTTGAGACGGCGGTACTCGTCCATCTCCATACGCAGATGGTGGTAAAAAGCCTCATACCAGCTTTCGTCCACCTCCGTCTCCATCTTCCGGGCCAGCCCCAGCATCCGGCGTTTCGCCTCCGGGTCAACGGTCAGGGCCGTCAGCCATTTCAGCCGTGTCACCGTGTTGTGATGGCTGGGACAGGCGAAAGCGTAGAGAATCTTCTTTTCTTTCATACTCAGTTTCATAATGATATTCCTCCATTTCTTTGCTGCGGAGCCATGCGTCCGCATGATAAACTTGTTTCTGTCCGCCGGTCTGCCTGCAAGCCGCTCCTGCCCGGAATTTCTCCCGGCGTATCGGCCTCTTTGGTGCGCTCGATTTCTGTCCTGGCGTCACTTCCCCGGAGGTCATACCCCTTGCAGCCGGTCATTCGATTTTCAAGGTTCAGTGCCTGTCTGCAAGAACCATTCTATCGAAAAAAGGGGGCTGCTCCCGTATATCCAAGACGTTGGAAAAACGCTCGAAATCCGCATATTTCCACGCTTATGGAATCGTGCTATAATGGGTGTATTCACTGAAAAAACGATAACGAGAAAGGGGGCATTGAATGTATACAAAGCTGTCAATCCCGGAGCGGCTCAAAGACCTGCGGGTGGTGGACAAGCACCTGACGCTGGAACAGTTGGCGGAGCAGACGGGGCTGTCCAGATCGGCGCTGGGAAAATATGAAAGCGATGATTATAAGGACATCAGCCCGTTTGCGATTGCAACGCTGGCGGA
>JAXJLD010000185.1:0-16309 GCA_036297385.1 Christensenellales bacterium
ATCCCCAAACCCCTTCTTCGCTTCGCGCTAAATAAAGGGTTTAGAAGATAAGCCGTTTTAGATGCAAAAATCGCGGAGAACGCATTGTCCTCCGCGATATGGCTTTATACGGTTCAGGATACGGACGGCCTTCTGTCCGTCCCGCCCTCGCGGCGTGCCTTGCCCGCGCCGATTTTGCGCTTGGGCTCGCCGGGCACCAGCGTCGGCTCGACGTGCTTTGTGATAACGTCCTCCGTCACGATCACGCGCTCCACATCACAGCGGCTGGGCAGATCAAACATCGTGCCCATCAGCGCGTCCTCGATGATCGCACGCAGACCGCGTGCGCCGCTCTTGCGGGTGATGGCCTTCTGGGCAATCGCCTTGAGCGCCGCGTCCTCGAACTCCAGATCCACGCCGTCCAGCTCCACCAGCTTCTTGTACTGCTTCACCAGCGCATTGCGCGGCTCAGTCAGGATGCGCACCAGTGCCTCTTCATCGAGGCTGTCCAGCGTCACCAGAATCGGCAGACGGCCCACAAATTCGGGAATCAAGCCAAACTTGAGCAGATCCTCCGGGCGGATATCCGCCAGCACCTCGCCCACATTCCTGTGGCTGTCGCGGCTCTTGACCTCCGCGCCAAAGCCGATGCTGCCCGCGCCGTTGCGCTTTTCGATGATCTTATCGATCCCGTCAAACGCGCCGCCGCAGATGAAGAGGATGTTCGTCGTGTCGATCTGGATAAACTCCTGATGCGGATGCTTGCGGCCGCCCTGCGGCGGCACGCTGGCGACCGTGCCCTCGATGATCTTGAGCAGCGCCTGCTGCACACCCTCGCCGGAAACATCGCGGGTGATCGAGGGATTCTCGCTCTTGCGGGCGATCTTGTCGATCTCGTCGATGTAGATGATGCCGCGCTGCGCCGCCTGAATGTCGTAATCGGCATTCTGAATCAGGCGCAGGAGGATATTCTCCACATCCTCGCCGACGTAACCGGCCTCGGTGAGGCTGGTCGCATCCGCGATGGCAAAAGGCACCTTGAGGATCTTGGCCAGAGACTGGGCGAGGAACGTCTTGCCGCAGCCGGTCGGGCCGACCATCACGATGTTGCTCTTCTGCAATTCCACATCGCCGCGCTTCTTGGGCGTATTGATGCGCTTATAGTGGTTGTAGACGGCTACGGCGAGTGCGCGCTTGGCCTTCTCCTGGCCCACCACATACTCGTCGAGCACCGCCTTGATTTCCGCCGGCTTGGGCAGGTTCTGCGGCTCCTTGCTGGGCGCGGCGCCCAGATCATCGGCGATGATCTCCTGGCACAGCGCAACGCACTCGTCACAGATATACACGCCGTTGCCCGCGATGATGCGGCGAACCTGATCCTGCGTTTTATCGCAGAAGGAACAGCGCGCCACGCGCGGCTGTCTGGTTTCGTCCTTATCTCTTGGCATTTCGCACCTCAGATTTTAGATTGATGATCGGGCATACCCTCTCCCCGAACGGGGAGAATGTATGCTTATTTTTTGCGCGGCTGATAGATCTCGTCGATGATGCCGTAAGCAAGCGCTTCCTCCGCAGTCATGAAGTAATCGCGCTCCGCGTCCTGCTGAACCTTCTCCAGCGGCTGACCGGTCATCTCCGCCATCAGGCCGTTCATCTTGTCCTTCGTGCGCTGAAGCCACTTGGCGTGAAGCTGCACGTCAGTCGCCTGTCCGCTTGCGCCGCCGCTGGGCTGATGGATCATCACCTCGCTGTTGGGCAGAGCCAGGCGCATACCCGGCTCTCCGGCCATCAGCAGGAACGCGCCCATGGATGCGGCCATGCCCAGACAGACCGTGCGAACCTTCGGCTTGATGTAGCGCATGGTGTCAAAGATCGCCATGCCGTCGGTGACGCTGCCGCCCGGGCTGTTGATGTACATGGAGATCTCCGCATCCGGGTCCTCCATCTCCAGGAACAGAAGCTGGGCGACGATGCTGTTGGCGAGCTGCTCGTTCACCTCGCCGCGCAGGAACACCACGCGATCCTTGAGCAGACGGGAGTAAACGTCGTAAGAACGTTCGCCGTAGGCCGTCTTTTCAATGACGCTCGGCTCCATATAGTAATTCTTGGTCATGGGAATGCCTCCTTATCAGATGCGAATCCGACAGGCGCGATTCGTCACGCCAATCAGTCCTCCGCCTTCGCGCTGTCGGTGAGGAACTTCACGCAGTTGTCGCGGATCGCATCGGCCTTGAAGTAGGTCATGTCGGACTCGGACAGGCTCTTCTTGAACTCCTCAACGGTCTTGCCGGTCTGCTCGGCGAACGCCGCAAGCTGCTTGTCGATCTGCTCCTCGGTCGCGTCGATGGCCTCCGCCTTCTCGATCGCCTCCAGCACCAGATGCGCCTTCACGCTCTTGGCCGCCTGCTCGCGGTAGTTCTCACGGAAGGTCTTGATGTCGGAGCCGGTGTACTTGATGAAGTCATCCAGCTTGAGGCCGTTGCCCATGAGGCGGTACTCAAAGTCGCGCATCATGGAATCAATCTGGCGCTCGACCATCGCGTTCGGAATCTCCACCGTCGCGTTCTCCAGCACCTTCTCGATCACGGCGTTGGTGAAATTGTTCTGGTCGCGCTCAGCAGCCTGAGCCTCCAGTTTGGCACGGATGTCGGCCTTGTATTCGTCCAGCGTGTCAAACTCAGAGATGTCCTTGGCGAACTCGTCGTCCAGCGCCGGGAGCTGGGTCTCGGTGATCGCGTTCACCTTGACATGGAACACAGCCTCCTTGCCGGCCAGCTCCTGCGCATGATACTGCTCCGGGAAGGTGACCTGCAGATCCTTCTCCTCGCCGATATTCATGCCGACCATCTGCTCTTCAAAGCCCGGGATGAAGGTGTGGGAGCCGATCTTCAGCGTCTGGTCCTGCGCCGTGCCGCCCTCAAAGGCCACGCCATCCACAGAGCCGGCGTAATCGAGGTTCACGGTGTCGCCCTCGGCCACGGCGCGGCCTTCCACCTGCACCTCAGTCGCCTGCTTGCTGCGCTCCTCTTCCACCTTCGCGTCCACGTCCGCGTCGGTCACCAGCGTGTTTTCCTTCTTCACAACCACGCCCTTGTACTCGCCCAGCGTCACGTCAGGCTTGACGAACACCTCGCAGGTGAACTTGAGGTTCTTGCCCGCGCCGATCTCCTGAATCTCGATCTCCGGACGATCGACAACCTCGACCTTGTGCTCGTCCACAGCCGGGCCGTACACTTCGTCGAAGATCAGTTCAAAGGCCTCATCATAGAAGACGCCCTCGCCGTACATATTCTCGATCATCTTGCGCGGGGCCTTGCCCTTGCGGAAGCCCGGGATGGTGACCTGCGCGCGCACCTTGAGGTACGCCTTGCCCATCGCCTCGTCAAACTTCGCGCTGTCGATGTCAAAGGACATCTTCACCTTGTTGCTGGCAATCTTCTCTACGGTGGTGCTCATGTGCTTTTGCTCCTCCTGAATACTCATCATTGATGATGTCGTTATGCATATTCTTTGCAGCATCCCGGAAAAAATCCAAAACGCTATCCTATATTCTAGCACACTTACAAAAGAAGTTCAATCCTTAATGCCGGGGCAATCCCTCATTTTTCCTGTTTGCATCGGATTTTCCAGCGTTTTTTGCCGCCATTAACCATAGTTATGCGTGCCGCGCCGATTTTATGCCGCCCGCTCTGCATCCGCACGTCATAGCGCAGGCCTGTTCTGCGCACACTATTGCCATCTTCGCATCATGGGAGGGGAGAACATGGAAGGCACGCTTCTGCACGTTGTCTCGTTTGTCCTGCGCACGCAGTCAGATGTCGATGACGCGCTCCGACACCTGCGCCGCCTTTATCCTGAGGATGGCACGCAAACGCTGCTCCTTTTCGCCGATTTCCCTTCCGCCCCCGCCCTTCGTCTTCCGCACGAGAGCGCACTGCTGCGCCGCCTGCAATCCGGTATCATGGCCATGAACGCCCGCCGCCCGGGCTGCTTTCAGCTTCTCGCACGCCGCCGCATCTGGAACGACGCCGCCCGGCAGTATCTGGGAGCCGAGCAGCCCCTCTCCTGCCGCGCAGTCATCGCCCAGCTCCTGCGCCTTGGCGAAACCGAGGCCGCTTTTGAATCCGCTACCGTCTCGCCCGGCTCGCTCAAAGGGCGTTATGACGCCGTTCTGTTTTCCGATGGCGATCTCCTGTGTACGCCGGATATGCCCGCTCGTATGTGCGCTGCGCTCACCCGCTCGGCTACAGGCTGCATCACTGCCGACGTGCGTTCGCCCCGTCTCTACCCGGAGACCGTCTTTGCACGCCTCGTTCGCCTGTGCGGCTTCTCAATTTCGCCCCTTGCGGCGGCCCGCACCGCTTGGCGAAGCCGATACGCACTGGCCGATACGACGCAACCCACGCTCTACACTGCGCAGGCGCTGATGGATTCACTCGTCTTTCCACCCGATGAGGCGCCCGCAGCGGCAGGGTGCTTTTTTCTGCGTCGCGCACCGCTGACGTTGGCACAGGTCTATGCGGCCTATCGCCTGCACGCGCTTCACCATGCAGGGACGGATGCCATTTTTCCGCTCATCCAACTTGCGCTGCTGCTGGCCTGCGCACTTTCCGGCGCACCTGTGCTGATGGCGCTGGCGCTGCTCCCGGAGGCGCTCGCTCTGCTCCATCCCCGCCTGCTCCCCGGTGCGCTGCTGCGCACGGCGCTGCTTCCGCTGACCGCCGCCGTCTCGCTCGATGCGCTGCTGTGCCGCCGCTTCGCCCGTGCCAAGCTGTTCCGCCTGCGCGTGCCGGATCGCCTTGTCTCTGCACAGGGCGTGATGTTCACCGGCGCAGCCTTTCTGCCGATGGCATTGGTCAGTGCGCAGGCGCTTGCCCCGCTCCTTCCCCTGCTGCTGCTGTGGTTGGGTGCGCCGCTTCTGCTCCCCGCGCTTTCCTCCCCAACGCTGGAACGCATCCCCCTGTCCGAGAGGGAGCAGGCGCTGCTTCGCTCGCTGGCAGAAAATGCCTACTTCGAGGCCGCACAGGCCGTGGACGAGCCGCCCGCCCTGCGTATGCTGACCGCCTGCGCAGGCTGTATGCTCGGCCTGCTCGAGCCGGATGAAGCCGCGCGTCAGGCCGCCGCCCTGCCGGAAACCCCGCCCACCGCACCATCCGATCATGCAGCGCTGCTCGTCTGTGCGCAATTCTTCCGCGAAAACATGGGGGCGTGCGATGCAGCCCTGCGCCGCCTGCCCGTGCAGCTTGAGGCCCGCGCCCGCACACGCGCGGCTGCCCCATATCATCGCGGCACGCCTGTCCTGCCGATCGATGCGCTGTTTCTGCCCCTCGCCCCAGCCAAAACCACAGCCATGCACGATGATACCCTGCCGCTGACGCATCCGCACACCTTCCTCAAGCGCCAGCTCGCGGGCGTACCGCCCGCCGGCGATCCCATCCTCCGCTTTCTTGCGCTGACCGCCGCCGCGCTGGGGCACCCTTTTCATGCGCTGCTCATGCGTTCCCCCGCTGCTGCACCATATGCACCGCTGCTCTATATGGTGTAGTATTGTGTGCTTCAAACGATCTATGGGAAACTATGATGCGTATTCGTTCCCCCGCCAATCTCCTTTCGGCACACAAAAAAGATGCGGACAGGTCAAAGCCTCTCCGCATCTTTATGGTTTTGGGGGACTTCCATCCCGTTCGACCGGCTGAAGGAATCTTACTTCATGACCTTCGGGAAGGTCTCGACCTTAGCCTCGGAAACCCACTGGGTCACAGCCGCGTCATACGCCGCATTCTGCGCCTCGGTGAGCATCTCGTCATAGATCGCGCTCTTCACCTCGTCGGTGTACTCCACCTCGCCGCCGGCGATATCGCCCGCGTACTGGAGAATGTGATAGCCATAGTTGGTCTTTACCAGCTCAGCGGAAACATCGCCGACATTCGCCAGCGCCATCGCCGCATCCTGGAAGCTCGGCTCATACAGGTTCAGACCCTCGCAGACCAGATAGCCGCGGGTCTTGTTCGGCTCGACGGTCATGCCGTTGTCCGCGCCGTAGGTCTCCAGCAGCGCGTCAAAGTCCTCGCCCGCCTGCGCCTTGGCCAGCGCCTCGTTGGCGGTCGGCAGGATCTCCGCAAAGGCGGCCTCCGTCGTCTCCTCCAGCTTGGCCTGCGTCTCGTCAACGGTCTTCTGCGCGTCAGCGATCTGCGTCTCCAGCGCGGCGATCTGCTCCGCGTGCGCGTTCAGGGCTTCCTCGTCATACTCGGCAGTATCCTGCGCCTTGAGTTCTTCCAGATCCGCATTGCCGCTGCTCAGCAGGTTCTGCGCAGCGGTCAGCTCGCTGTTCAGCGTCCTGATGGCCTCCTGATTCTCGTCGCTCAGGGCAACCAGCAGGTTCTTCACGCCGCGATAGCCTGCCGGCATATAGTACAGCGCAAGACCATTCTGCTCCGCCTGCGCGTAAGCCGCCGGATTCGCATCGTAGGTCTCCTTCTGCGCCGCCACCTTGCTGTCAAACTCGGCCTTCACCTGCTCGTCCGTGACGGTCACGCCCTCGTAGGTGTGCGCCTTGAGCTTCTCGCTCTGCTTGGTCATCGTCTGCGTGGTCACGAAATACTCGCGGGTATAGCCGACGGTGTTCAGGTCATTGGTCAGCATCTCGTCGAGCATGGCATCGGTGACGGTCGCCACCGTCTCCTGCGGCTCGCTCGGGGTGGCCTCCGCGGCCTCCTCCGCCAGACGCGCCTGCTCCTCCTCGACGGTCTCCAGACCCGGGTAGTTCTGGTAGCGGATCATCATCTTATACAGATCCAGCATATTGTCCGCATACGCCTCGACCTCGGCGGTCTCCTCCTCGGTCAGCTCCAGATAGCCCAGCTCCTCCATCTTGTCCTCCACCACGGCGGACTCGATGAGCTGCTCAAGCGCCAGCTCGCCATAGGACTCCATGGACGCCTCGTCCATCGGGAGGGAGATGCCGTAGTACTGCTGCATCATCTGCTGCTCATAGGCCACCAGATAGTCGCGATACTCGGTCCACTCCGTCTTGGTGATCTCGGTATCGCCCACCTTGGCTACAACCTGTGCGCCGTCAAGCTCTGCATCGTAACCGACCAGATTGCAGCCGGAGAGCATCAGAGCCACCGCAAGCAGCATGGCGATCAATGCGATTCCCTTTTTCATGTTTCGTTCTCTTCCTTTCAGCCGCTATTCGGCAATATGCATTCATTATAAGTTGATGATACACAAATGTCAAGCCGCGCAGGGCCGGAAGGCCTGCGCGGCTTGACTATTTTCGCCCTTTGGGCGCATTGTTCACGCCATGGTCACAAATTTGTTCCGCTCGTGCCTTGTTTGCCGCCGTCCGCTGCCGTGCCTCCATGGATGCGCACACCGTAGTAGCGGGAAAGCGTGCTGTTGGGCCACGCCTGCGGGTCGTTTTCCAGCAGAATGGCCATCGTAAAGCGCGAGCGCTTCGGGACGGAAGCAACCGTCACATCCGTCTCGCCCGCTGCCGCAGCCGCCTCCATCGCATCCATCTGCGTGCGCCACGCCATCTCCTGCTCGCGCACATCCCATACGGCAAACGCCATCACGCCTGCCGCGCAGCCCGCCAGCAGCACCGCCGCACATACGCTGCTCCTTCGCGTCAGCCCTTTGCCGCCATCCTGCGCAGCCATCAACAGCGCCGCTATGGTCAGCACAGCCACCGCGGTAAACGAACGATCCGAAATCTGCGGCGAGCCCACCAGCGCATACGCGCTCAGCAGTGCCGCCGCACCGAGCAGGCACAGCCCTTCGCCGCAGGCCACTTTGCCCCGCCTGCGCCAGAGCAGCAGAAGCGTCAGCACAGCGGGAATCCCCGCATAGCGCAGCAGGCAATAGCTCGTCACGGCGAAGCGGTACGCCAGCTCCAGCAGCAGCCCACGTCCGCTCTCCGCACCGGTGCGCGCAAAATTGCCCGGCGCCAGCAGCAGCACCGCCACGCCCAGCGCCTGCGCCGCCAGCGCCGCCACGCGCCAAAAACGCACCGTGCGCCCGCGATATCCATCCCAGATCAGCAGAAGCAGCAGCACCGCCAGCACGCCGCAGGCCGTATTTTCATTCGTCCATCCGGCCAAAAAGCAGAGAGGCAGCGCCAGCCACCCGTGCGCAAAACCCGCGTCAAACCAGCCGCCCTCGCGTTCGCTCCGCGCCACCAGCAGCGGCAGGAGCGCCAGCGCCGTACACCACAGGTAGTTGCACGCGCCATCCAGCCAGAGGAACACCGTGCCGAAAAACGGCAGTGTCAGCAGCAGCATATGCGCCGCCAGCGGCGTCCACCAGCGTATTTCCTGCCCGCGCCTGTGCGCCAGCGCCGCAATCTCCAGCAGCAGCAGCAAATACATCGCCGTATTGGCGAGATTGAATACCGGCTTGCCCCAGTACAGAAAGAACTGCGCCAGCGTATGCGCCACGCTGCGCCCGCCCCAGAGCCGGTAATGCGCCGCCTGAGAGGCGATGACATCCGCCGCGCCCGCCAGCCGTTCGCCCGTCGCCCACGAAAAGCTGTAATCATAGTCGTCCATCATCAGCGGGGTATGCACATTCAGCACCAGCATACCTGCGCCAATCAGCAGGAGCATCAGCGCCAGCAGCACGCCGTTGATTCGCCTGCTCATGCCTTCGCCTCTTCCACAGGTTCCATCTCCAGCAGGAAATTGCCATGGCTGGTCACCGTCACGTCTCTGCCCTCCCATTCAGCCGGGATGGTCTTGTACGTATCCAGCAGGAAGCGCCGCTCCCCCTCCTCGCTCATGTCCTCATAGATGTTGAGGATCACTTCGTAGAAGTTCACGCCGTCCTGATACACCGGACTGTCTCCGATGCGCACCAGCGCCCCCAGCGTCCGGCGCGTCAGTCCGCTGTGGATCTCCGCCAGATGGCGGCCATACGCCCGCACCGGCTTGATGCGCAGATCATACCAAAAAATCAAGATTGAGCCAGCCAGAACCCAGCCCATGATGCACAGCAGCTCCATCCTGAACGCGAAGGCCACGCCGCCCAGCAGCAGAAACGGGAGCATCAGCGCTGCCGTCACCGTCATCTGTTGGCGCGTTTCCCGCTTGTTCGCCTCAAAGTCTGTCTGATCGTAGAATTTCATGCTTCTCCTCTTGTCCGTCCGCCTCAGCGGCGCATCGGGGTAAACTGCACACGACCACCCTCGTAGTGAATGACGCCGGTTGAGCCACGCACTTCCTTTTTCTCCATGCAGAGCCTGAGCAGCTTTTCGTTCATCTCCGGGCCGCCCATGCGCACCAGCGCGTCCTTCCAGATGGTAAACGCGCATCCCTCTTTGTAGCGCGTACAGTAAAAGCTCTTGCTGTTTTCCGCCACCTTGCCCTGACCGCAAATCGGACATGGCAACCCCAGATCAGCCGGTCTCTTGCCGCGCTTTCCGCGCCGTGCCTCGCTTTCAAACGGCACGTCCGGCGCGGTCGTGGCATACTGCGTCAAAAATCCCGCCAGCCGCGCAATGCCCTCGCGGAATCGCGCTTCGCCATCCTGCCCGCGCGCAATCTGGGAAAGCGCCCGCTCCCAGCGCCCCGTCGTCTCCGGGGAGGCAATCTCCGGCGGAACCGCTTCCATCAGATGCACGCCCTTGGGCGTAGCCACGATGTTCTTGCCGCTGCGCTTGACATAGCCAACCTCAATCAGCCGCTCAATGATCGCCGCGCGCGTCGCAGGCGTGCCCAGCGCACAGTCCTTCACCTGCTCGCGCAGCGCCTCATCCTCGATCTGCCGCCCGGCGTGCTCCATCTCGCGCAGCAGCGAAGCGTCGTTATGCTCCTTGGGCGGCTTGGTCTGCTCTTCCTTGACGCGCGCCGCCCGGCACGTCTGCGCATCGCCCACGGAAAGCGGCGGAAGCGCCTGTTCCTCTTCGCTCGCGCGGCGCTTTTTCTCCGCCTCCGCGCGGTAGACAGCCTTCCAGCCCTCCTGCGTGACATTTCGCCCGGTGGAGAGGAAGTCATCCTCCCCCACCCGCGTCACCACGCGCAGCGCTTCGTACTCGTGATTCGGGTAAAACACCGCCGCCAGCCTGCGCGCCACCATCTCGTACAGCCTGCGTTCATCCGCCGTCAGGCTCATGCCCTCGGCACGCTTGCCTGTCGGGATGATAGCGTGGTGGTCGGTCAGCTTCGCATCGTCAAATACGCGCTTGGTCATGCGCACGCCGTAGCCCAGCGCCTGCCTGCCCACATCCTCCAGCCCTCCGCCGTAGGAAGCGAGCGCTTTTTCCACCTTGCCGAGCATATCGTGAGAGAGATATCGGCTGTCCGTTCTCGGATAGGTGATCAGCTTGTGCTGTTCATAGAGCTTCTGCGCCGTCGCCAGCGTCTTTTTCGCTGTAAAGCCGAGCTGTGCATTGGCCTCCCGCTGGAGCGTCGTCAGGTCGTAGAGCAGCGGCGGCCACTCCGTCTTTTTTTCCCGCGCCGCCTGCGTCACGCTGCCCGTCTGCCCCTTGACGCGCACGGCTATCGCCTCTGCCATCTCGCGGCTGTCGATCTGCCGTGCCCCCTTGGGCGAAACATATACGCCCTGATACGCTCCGAAGTCCGCGCGGACGGTGTAATACGTCTGCGGCACAAAGGCGTCAATCTCCCTGCGCCGCTTGACCAGCATGGAAAGCGTCGGGGTCTGCACGCGCCCCACGGACAGCAGCACACCGTAGCGCAGGGTATATGCTCGCGTCGCGTTCATGCCGATGATCCAGTCCGCGTCCGCCCTGCACCGTGCGCTGGCGTACAGCGCATCATAGTCGCTCGACGGCTTCAGCGTTTCAAAGCCCTGACGGATCGCCTCGTCGGTCATGGAGGAGATCCACAGCCGCATGACGGGCTTGCGGCATCCCGCCTGCTCGTAGATATAGCGGAAGATCAGCTCGCCCTCGCGCCCGGAGTCCGTCGCGCAGACGATGCTTTTTGTCTCCGCGCTGTTCATCAGCGCCTTGATGACCTTGAACTGTGCGCTCGTCTTGCGGATGACCTTCGTCTCCATCTTGGCGGGAAGAATCGGCAGGTCGTCCGCCCGCCATTTGGTGTAGCGCGCATCCATCTCCTGCGGCTCCTTGAGCGTCACCAGATGGCCGATCGCCCACGTCACCACATAGCCGCCGCCCGTCAGGCAGCCCTCGCCCCGCTCCTTAGCGCCCAACACACGCGCAATATCGCGCGCAACCGAAGGCTTTTCTGCCACCACCAGCGTATGCATACTTCACCTCAGTTGCTCAGCCCGCCCTGCTGAAGGCTGGCAAAGCGCGTATACTGTCCCAGCCAAGCCAGCTTCACCGTGCCCAGCGGGCCGTTGCGCTGCTTGGCGACGATGACCTCTGCGATGTTCTTGTCCTCGGTGTTGGGATCGTAATATTCCTCCCTGTGCAGGAACATGATGACGTCCGCATCCTGCTCGATAGCGCCGGAATCGCGCAGATCCGAAAGGATCGGGCGCTTATCGCTGCGCTGCGCACCGGCACGGGAGAGCTGCGCCAGCGCCACAATCGGCACGCCCAGCTCCTTGGCGATGGACTTGAGGTTTCGGGAAATCTCGCTGACCTCGTTCTGTCGGTTCTCCACACGGCCATCCGCGCTCATGAGCTGCAGGTAGTCCACCACCACCATGTCAAGCCCGCGCTCCATCTTCAGCCTGCGGCAGCGGGAGCGGAGCTGGGAGGGCGTGATGCCGGAGGTATCGTCCATGTAGATATTGGAAGCTGCCAGCGGCCCCAGCGCCGCAGAGAGCTTCACCCAGTCCTCATCGTGCAGCGAGCCATGGCGCACGGCCTGCATATCCACGCGTGCATCCGAGCAGAGCAGACGCATGGCGAGCTGATCGTTCGGCATTTCCAGCGAAAAATACGCCACGGAGCGACCCGCCTGCGCACCCGCATAGCCCGTGATGTTCAGGCCAAATGCCGATTTACCCATGGACGGGCGTGCGCCGACGATCACCAGTTCACCGCCGTGCAGGCCTGTGAGCAGATTGTCCAGATCCACAAAGCCCATCGGCACACCGTCGATGCTGCCCTTGAGCTTGGTCAGCTCCTCAATGCGCAGATAGGTGTCCGGCAGCACGTCCGCGATGTGCTTGAGCGAAGAGCCTTCGTTCTTGCGCATCACGATATCAAAGATCGACTTTTCCGCCACGCCGAGGATGTCGCCCACCGCGTCTGTCTGCGCATAGCAGGAGGCTGCAATCTCGCCCGTCGCCTTAATCATCCGCCGCAGGATCGACTTTTCATCGACAATCTGGATATACGCACGCGCATTGACCGTCGAGGGCATACACTGGGAAAGCTCGACGAGGTACATACTGCCGCCCACGCCCTCCAGCGTGCCGCGCCGCGTCAGCTCGTCGTCCACGGTCACCAGATCAATGGGCATCCCCTGCTGATTGAGCTGATGCATCGCGTCGAAGATTTCGCGGTTTGCCGGCTGATAGAAATCATCCGCATGAAGCAGCTCAAAGGCGAGACTCAGCGCCTCGCGATCCTGCATCATGCAGCCCAGCACGCTCTTCTCCGCATCCGCATTGTTGGGCGGTACGCGCATCACCTGCTCGTCCATCCGCACACCCTCTCTCCTTGGTTCTTTCAATAAGTGCATACAGCCAATTCAGCGCCGCAAAAGCGGCGCTTGAATCGGATGCAGTTGTTGATCCTGTTTTCTGAAAACAGGCTGTAGGCACGTTGGATTCAGAATCGTATTATTCTGCCGCCACTTCCACCTTGGCGGTCATCTCAGCCGTGATGCCGGCGTGCAGCCAGACGTTCACGGTGTACTCGCCCGCATTGCGGATGTTCTTCACGTCCACGCGGCGCTTTTCCACCTTCACGCCGTACTGCTTTTCAATCGCCGCCGCGATCTCCTGCGCCGTCACAGAGCCGTACAGGCGGCCGCCCTCCGCGCCGCGTGCGCTGATGGCGATCACCTTGCCCGCCAGATGCTTGGCTGTCTCCTGCGCCTGCGCACGCGCCACGTCCTCGCGGTGCTTCTCCGCAGACTTCGCGTTGGCAATCGCATTGACGTTCGTGGCGTTCGCTTCACGCGCCAGCCCCTTGGGAAACAGGAAGTTGCGGGCGTAGCCGTCGGACGCCTCGATGATCTGATCCTTCTTGCCGGTTCCCTTGATGTCCTTGAGCAAAATCACTTTCATGATGGGTTCCTCCTCATTCTTCTCCGTCGTATATGCGTTAATCAGGCATTGCGCCTCGGGTCAAACGGGTTTTCTTGCTCTTCCAGCTCCACGCGCCTGTGCGAAAAGTCCATCATCTGATCGAAGATGCCGATCATCACCGCAAAGGAGCCCAGGAAGAAGTAGCCCAGTATGAACACAAGCCCCTGCCACAGCCCGGACTTGCCGTGCTTGTCCAGCATATAGCACAGCGCCGCAATGCCCTGAAGGGCAAAGACCTTGTTGAACACACCGCTGAACACATAGAACATCGTGTTCATGCTCTGGGGCACCAGCATGGCCAGCAGGTACAGCGCCGCCAGCGTCAGACCCAGAATCCTGCCCCAGCCCTTCGGCACGCGCCAAGTCTTGAAGCGCGGATACGGCACATTCTGTCCGCCTGCAATCAGGCCCTTGCGCAGCACCGCCTGCCCCAGCAGACCCGCCGTCACCGAGCCGGTCGCCATCTGCATGGGCAGCTCCAGCCGCATCATCGAGTCCATCATCATCATCAGGGAGTCGATGAGCTGCGTGCGCGTTGCCGCGTCAAGCGCCGCCATGCCCGCCGCCTCCGCGCCCTCCGGTGCGGTCAGGATGCCAAGCTGCATCATGCCTGAAAGCAGCACATCGCCAAAGCCGCTGGAGCCTTCCAGCGCCTCGCGCATGATCTGCATCATCGCAGACACCACATCGCTCCCCGCCAACACCGCCAACAGGCCGATAACCGCGCCCATTGAAGCGAACATCGTCACGCCGCTGGCCGCGACGGACTCCCAGAACGGGTGTCCGCGCTCCAGCATCACGCCCGAGACGATCACCGTCGGCACAATCAGCAGCATAGCCGCTACGCCGCCCCACAGGCCAAAGAGCGTTGTACACAGCGCCGCCAAAATGGCGCTGCACACCGCCATGCTGATCGGGCCGATATAGCCCAGCATCGCCAGCAGCAGCACAGGCACCATCGTCAGCACCTGCGGCAAAAACACGCCGATGCCCAGCACCGGCGAAAGCACCAGACAGCCCACAATGGCCGCCACGGTCATCCCCATCTGGTTTTTCCTTTTGAAAACCGAAACTTTTTGATTCTCCACGTTGATTCCCTCTTGCCAAATGACGTTGCGCGGGTACCTCCCGCGTTGATATGCTGAAATGCTATCGTATATTATACCCCATTCAGCCGAATTTGTATAGTTTGAAAAACACAGAAGTCACTTGCGGAGTTTGCCTGCCAGCGCATCCATTGCGCAGCACACGCCCAGCGCCAGACCCAGAAGGCTCAGCAGGTACAGCGGATAGCCATGGGCATAGACCGCCTCCAGCGGTGTTCCATATGGCGGCGCCGCCAAAAAGAGGAAATCCGTTCTCCAAATCGCATTGGCTATGCCCGCCCATGCCGCCAACACCAACAGGCCGCCCAGCATATGGCGGCTTCTCCCCGGCCTCGGGCGCATCCCCTGTGCCATGCGCAGCAGCGGCGTGAGGAGAATCAGCATATGCGTAACCAGATAAGAAGCATTCAGCAGCCCCTGAAAGCGGCTTGTCGCCGGTGCGGGAAATAGCAGTGCCAGCGCCGCTCCGGGTATACCACCATACCACAGCACATCCAACAGCGTTTGCCGCGGCGTAAATGCCAACGCGATTGCCGCCAATGCCGATACGCTGCACAGATGCAGCGGAAGCGCCTCCTGCCAGCGGCCCTCCATCACGAGCAGCGCCAGCGTCACCCCCAGCGATGCGCCGTGTGCCAGCCCCAGCGCACCCAGCAGCCCTCTCATCCGCATCCCCCCTCGCCGGACATGATGCGCAAACCCGCGTCAGCCTATGCCATATCCCGCACATCTGCCAGCAGCGTGCGCCAACGTCCACCCCGCCCCGCGCAGGTATACATCCGCTCGCCCAGCAGATCGACGGCATACAGCGCACCGTCCTGCGCCGTCATGCGGTGCAGCCGCCCCGGCGCATCCTGCCGATGCAGCACGCGCACACCGTCTGCGGAAACAGCATACAGGCTGCACTGCGTCGCCGCCAGCAGCATATCCGCATACACTAGCAGGCTCCCCGGCATACCCGACAGCGCCAGCATCTGCCGCTGTCCGCCCGGCTGCGCCGTCATCAGCAGCGAATCCAGCGTCTGTGTCAGGCAGAGCGCATAGACCCTTCCCCCGCACAGCGCCGTGCCATACACAGGCCCCGGCGCGGACAGGCTTTCCATCGCTTCCAGCGTGTACGCCGAAACCAGATGCACACAGCCGCTTTCCCCGCCAGCAATCGCCAGCACGCCGCCCTCCAGCGCCATTCCCCGCGGATAGCAGCCCGTCCGGCAGACGATCTGCGGCCTGCCATCGTGCGCGTCCAGCATCATCACACTATCTGCCTCCGCGCAGAGCGCATACAGCCGTTCTTCGTCCGGCGATAGGCGTATTTCGCACAGCCCCGGCCCACCTGGATACAGCGCCCGTGGCATGAGCGTCCGTTTGTCCAGCCGAAAGAGGGTGCGTCCGTTCTCCCCTGCACAAAGCAAGCTATCCTTCGCCGCACATATCGCGCCTGCCCCCTCAATGGCAGTATGCCGAAGGATTTTTCCCGTCCATGCACACGCGCCGATTCCCCTGCCGGTGGAAACAAACAGCTCCCGCTCCATACCGCACACGCCCTTTCCCTGCCATCGTATGAGCGTCAAGCCGTCTGCGTCACATTCCCGCTTTCAGAAAGAATGACCATCACGGCAGGAAAAAGGCGTTTTCTGTCGAATGTTTTCCCGCATCCCATTTTTCAGGAGGTTCGAGTACATGAATACATACAAGACCCACGGCACTTGCAGCCGTTCCATTGAATTTGAGGTCAACAACGGCGTGCTTACCGACTGCCGCTTCAACGGCGGCTGCATGGGCAACACGCAGGGCGTCGCCGCGCTGGTCAAGGGCATGAAGGTGGAGGACGTCATCAGCCGTCTCAAGGGCATCCCCTGCGGTATGCGCGGCACGTCCTGCCCGGATCAGCTCGCCTGTGCGCTGGAGCAGTACCTGCAAAACAATGGCTGATGCCGCGCTGTTTTTTATTCTCATCCTGTTTAGCGTCTAAAACCTTTTACTCAAACGGAACCCGTTTCAATCGTAGACCGCTTTGCGGTCTGCTC
>JAXJLD010000186.1:0-3811 GCA_036297385.1 Christensenellales bacterium
CCTGTTTCCGCCACTGGCGGCGGCAGGCTCCAGTCCCCTTTTCGCTTCGCGCGGATAGCGCCTCAATCCTTGTAATACGCCATTCTTCGGTTCAGCATCCCGAAAACCAGCGTCACCGCGCCGTTCATCAGCAGATAAAACAGCCCCGCGACAAACAGCGGTTCGATGGACGCTGTGCGGCTGGCCTCGTTCTTCGCTGCGCGGAACAGCTCACCGACGGCAATGACATTTGCCAGCGAGGTATCCTTGACCAGCGTGATGACCTCGTTGGATACCGGCAGCAGCACGCGCTTGATGACCTGCGGCAGCGTGACATGGAAAAACCCCTGCACGCGCGTCAATCCCAGCACCTGACACGCCTCGCGCTGGCCTGCGGGGAGGCTCATCATGCCGCCGCGAAAGATCTCCGCAAAGTATGCCGCATAGTTGATGGAGAAGGCGAGGATGGTCGCCGTCATGCGGTCGAGGGTGCAGCCCAGCAGCATGGGGATGGCGAAGTAGAGGGCGAAGATTTGCAGCATCAGCGGCGTGCCGCGCATGACCAGAATGTACAGGGATACCGGCACGCGGATCAGGCGGCTGCGATGCATCCGCAGCAGCGCGACGACCATGCCCAGCGGAATGGAGAAGAGGAGCGTGGTCGAAAAGATGAGCAGCGTATGGGTCAGACCATCCTGCATGGAGGCCATCAGCCGAAGAAGCGCCTGAGGATCATTGAAATACCGCATGGAAGAACCTCTCGATCAGACATGAGAAGGAGGCTGCGGGTACAGCCTCCGGGGGGAAGCGGGCGGGAGAACCCGCCCGCTGCTGCGCGGAATCCGCGTCATTTCCGGTAATCGTCGGCATATTGGGCGATGGTGGTCACATCGTTGGCAAACCACGCGGCGCGGATGGTGTCCAGCGTGCCGTCCTCTGCGATGGCGATGAACTGCTGGTTGAGCGCTTCGGCGAGCGTTGCTTCACCCTTGCGCACCGCCACGCCGTATTCTTCGGCCTGAAGCACATCGGGCAGCACGGTGAATGCGGCCGGGTCGTCCTGCTGGGCGATGTAGTAGTTGCCCACCACGGAGTCGATGAGCAGCACGTCGATGCCGCCGAGCTTGAGATCCATCAGCGCCGCCACAAAGTCGTCGCTCAGCGCGATCTCCGCGAGGGAATCCTTGAATTCGGGATTCGCGTCCAGCACATCCACGGAGGCGGAACCGGCCTGCGTGCCCAGCACCTTGCCCGCGGCATCCGCCGCAGAGGCGATGCCGGAATCTGCCATCACGACCAGAATCTGCTCGTTGGCGAGGTACGGCATGGTGAAGTCCATCTGCGCCTTGCGCTCCTCGGTCATGGACAGCCCTGACCAGATGCAGTCGATGCTGCCGCTGCTCAGTTCCAGTTCCTTGGCTTCCCAAGAGATCGGCTGGAGCACCAGCTCGACGCCCATGCGCTTGCAGACCTCCTTGGCCAAGTCGATATCAAAGCCGACGTGTTCGCCGTTTTCATCGACAAAGCCCATCGGCGGGTACGCCTCATCAAAGCCCATGACCAGCGTGCCCTTGTCCAGTACGTTTTGAAGCCCCGCGTCCTCGGCCCAAGCCGGGCAGGCGGCGAGCAGGACGGCAGCGAGCAGCAGCGCAAAGAACGTTTTCATCTGGAGTTCCTCCTCTTACGGTTGCTTTATTATGATATCGCTTTAATGCGATGAAGTATACCACGGGCGGGAGACGATGTCAACCGATTTTGAAAAAAATTTTTCTTTGATGAACGAAAAGCGGCAGGAGCGCACGTCTATATGGGTGAACACAGAAGAAAGCGCGCAAAGAAAAACAGGGTAGGGACTGAAGGAAGGAAGAACGCATGAACATCGAGGAGATGATGGAGCGCTATGGCGATGACATCCTGCGCCTGTGTCTGCTGTACCTTGGGGACAGACAGCTCGCGGAGGACGCCTTTCAGGAGACGTTTATTAAGGCGTGGCGCGGGCGGGAGACCTTCCGAGGCGAGAGCGGCGAAAAGACGTGGCTTTCGCACATCGCGGTGAACACCTGCCGGGATATGCTGCGCAGCGGATGGTTTCGCCAGATGCGCCGCAGCGTGCCGGTGGACGCGGTGTTTGACGTGGCCGCGCCGCAGGCAATGGAGTCCGCGCCCGTCCGGGATGCGGTGCTGGCACTGCCGGGCAAGTATCGGGAAGTGATTGTGCTGTATTACGATCAGGGGATGAAGCAGCGAGAGATTGCGCAGATGCTGCATCTCCCGGTCAATTCCGTATCGACGAGGCTGCGCCGGGCAAGGGCGCTGCTTCAAAAGACGCTGGGCGAGGAGGTGGACGCATGACGCGCGAAGAGATGACCAAGAGGCTGCGCAAGGAGACGGCAGGCGTTCATGCCGATCCGGCGCTGAGGGCGCGCACGCTGTGTGCGGTGCGCAGAGAGACGACAGGAAAGGATGAACCGATTGTGAAAAAGAAGATTTCGTTGGCGTTTGTTGCGGCGCTGGTGGCCGTGATGATGGGCGCGGTAGCACTTGCGGCGGCCAACCGCTGGGGACTGCTGGACTTTGCGGGGCGCTCGGCCGTGCCGCTGTACATCCCGGAGGATGCGCAGAACTATGTGGAGACGGACGTGCTGACGATGGACAGCGAGGCGGCGAACATCGCGGTGCGTGAGCTGTATTACGATGGGCGCACCGTGCGTGCGACGATTGACATGACGCCCAAGGGCGAGCGGGTGCTGCTTGTCGGGCTGGACATGGATGCGGATGCGCCGATGGTCAAGCTGTACGCCGGTGTGGGGGAGGATATGCGCCCGCTGCATCAGGCCGTGCAGGAGGAGGGATATGCGCAGGTGTATGCTGCCGACGCGGGATTTTGGAGCGATACGGATATGGCAGGCGGCATGATGGACTATGTGCTGGGTGAGGACGGCACGCTGACCATGTTCGTGCAGCAGGAGTATACGGATGACCTGCCCGAACGCGATGTGGAGCTGCGCGTCGATTTCCTGCCGTTCCAGATGCCGATGGCGGCAGGCGACGGGGCGGACTGGGAGAAGCGCATCGTGGAAGTGAAGCCGGTCAAGCTGACGGCTGCGAAGGCAGAGGTGGACACGACGAACCTGCCTGCGGGCGCGATTCCGGGAACGTATGTGAATGTGGAGCCGGTGGCGTATCCCAGCGTGGGCGTGCGCGTGGATCGCGTGCTCATCGAGGAGAAGCCGCACGAGCTGTATGCGACGGTGGATTTCACCGTCACGGACTGGGAGGCGTATGAAAAGACGGACGACGGCCTCTGGTTTGAGTTTATCGACCCGGAGAAGCCGGAGAAGCCGGGCGATGAGCCGTGGCAGCAGCGGCTGACGGACGGGCTGTCCGGCGGCGGCTCGGTGGGGCCGGTGGAGCCGGACGAACCGCGGCCTGCATCCTTCCGCCAGACCGGCACGCTGGGCAAGAACGAGCTGCATGACAGCTATACCCTGCGTGCGTTTGGGTGCTGGGACAAGGAACGGTTTGAGACGCATACCTTTGAGATGAGGCCGGCGATGCAGGCGGATGTGCTGGAGGAGTAAATCGGTGTAGATAGGCCGGGCGCATGGTGCGCTCGGCCTTTTCATATCCTTCTCAAACGCTTGATACCGCGCGAAGCGGAGAAGAGGTTTGGGACTGGAGCCTGCCGCGCCCAGTGGGCGAAACAGGCAGGCGGAATGTCGGAAATCGCAAGGAGCGCCAAGCGCGACTATGCGAGTTTCCCGGGATCTGGAGCCTGCCGCGCCCAGTGGGCGAAACAGGCAGGCGGAATGTCGGAAATCGCAAGGAGCGC
>JAXJLD010000187.1:0-3265 GCA_036297385.1 Christensenellales bacterium
GCAAGCATCCTGAGCTGTGGGGCACGGGTATCCCGCAGGGTGTTGCCTCCACCGAGTCCGCCAACAACGGCTGCTCCGGCGGCGCGATGATCCCGCTTCTGTCCCTCGGCGTTCCGGGCAATGCGGTCACGGCCATCATCCTCGGCGCGTTCATCATGAAGGGCATCCAGCCCGGCCCGACGATGTATGTGGACAAGCTGGACACCGTGTACTGCGTATTCGCCGCGCTGATGCTGGCCAACCTCGCCATGCTGCTCGTCGGCTGCTTGGGTGTACGCTTCTTCGCAAAGATCGTCTCGGTGGAAAAGAAAATCCTCTACCCGATCATTCTCGTCATCTCCCTCCTCGGCGCGTTCTCCATCAATAAGAACGTGTTTGACGTGGGCATTTGCGTAGTATTCGGCGTGATCGGCTGGCTGATGAACAAGTTTGAGTTCCCGCTCAGCCCGATCTTGCTGGCCCTCATTCTCGGACCGATGTGCGAGCAGAACTTCGTCCGCTTCATGGATCTCAATGGCGGCAACTTCATGGCCATCGTGCATCATCCCATTGCCATCGGTTTCCTGCTTGTCGCCATCCTGACCGTAGTTTTCTCCATCTGGAATCAGAAGAAGATCAACAAGCGCGAAGCTGAAGCGCGCAAGGCACAGCAGGCCAAGTAAAATAAGTGATTCTTCCCACTCCAAACAAATCAAAGAAAGCTGCCTTAAACAGGTGGCTTTCTTTGATTTGCCCGGCATTACGTTGCTACACAATGCACAAGATCCGCTTTTCCGCGTGCCATTATGCAGCAATGCCTGTATATTCTTCCCGTTCTGTGCGCCGCAAGCGTTCAGAACATTTAGCATTCTTTCCTCGATATTGTTTAGAGTTCTTATCATTTCCTTTCTGATATGCACAGGTTTTTCTATATATTTTCAACTTTTTGACGATGAAGCAGCCTCATTTTCCCAACAAAGGTTGTGAAAATTTATTGACATCCATCCCATGTCATGTTATACTTTGCATAAAGAGCCGATTGTGTTGTTGTTTTCCAGAAACGGAAGCAACGCGGAATCGGCAGCATACATTTGAGGAGGAATATTCCTATGAAGAAGCTTCTTGCTCTGGCGGTTGCGCTCGTGCTCGTGCTGAGCATGGCTACCGTCGCGTCCGCAGCCGAATACCCGACCAAAGGCATTTCCGTCATCTGCCCGTGGGGCGCGGGCGGCGGCACGGACGCTTGCCTGCGTGCATTCTGCGAGGCGCTCGGCAAGCAGCTGGGCGTGACCCTGACCGTGGACAACCTGACCGGTGCTTCCGGTGTTATCGGCCACGAGGCCATCGCTGATGCGGAGCCGGACGGCTACACGCTGGGCATGATTACCTTCGAGCTGGCTGGCTACAAGGCGCAGGAAATGTCCGACTACACCTACGAGAACTATGATCCGCTCTGCCGCGTCAACACCGACGCTGCGGCGATCACCGTCAACACCGAGTGGGCTGCTGCCAACAACATCACCGACGTGGCTTCCTTCGTCGAGTACTGCAAGGCGCACCCGGGCGAGGTCATGATGGGCGGCTCTGCCGCGGCTTCCGTTTGGCACATTGCCGGCGGCTACCTGATGAACGAGACTGGCATCGACATCAAGATGATCACCTATGCCGACGGCGCTGCCGGCGCTGTGAAGGCCGCCGCGCAGGGCGAGATCCAGGGCGTGACCGTTTCTCTGGCTGAGGCTCGCAGCTTCATCGGCAACGGCCTGACCGTGCTGGGCGTGATGGACGGCGAGCGCAACCCTGCGTTCCCGGATGCCCCGACCTGCAAGGAGCAGGGCTTCGACATCATCTATGCGACGCAGCGCGGCATGGCGCTCCCGTTGGGCGTGGATGACGCGATCCGCACCAAGCTGCAGGAAGCCTGCGCCGCCGCGATCGAGGATCCGGACTTTGTCGAGTTCATGAAGAACAACGGCCAGACCATCTCCTACATGACCGCTGAGGAGTACACCGCGTTCCTCGCGCAGGCCGCTCTGGACGTTCCGGAAGCCATGGCTGCTGTCGACCTGCTGTAATTCAGTATCGTCAACGTCATCGCTCCTCCGATGGGCAGGCCACGGCCTGCCCATCTTTCATTGTACTTTCAGATGTAATGCAAGGATGTGATTCAGTTGAAGAAGACCCATACGAAAGCGTTTGCCAACCTTGTGGCTTCGCTTATTCTGCTGGCCTTTGAAATCTGGGCGTATGTACAGACGCTTGGCTTCAAGGTGGTTAAGAACGCCGCCGTCCAGCCGGCCTCCTTCCCGCAGATCATGTGCATTGGCATGATGGTCTTTACCGTCATCCTTCTGGTTCAGTCGCTCATCAGCCTGAAGAAGATGGATATGGACGATCCCAATATGCAGGAAGCCGCCAGCATCAACATCTTCAAGAATAAAGGTGTGCAGGCTGGCCTGTTTGTCATCGTGCTGTGCATTGCCTATGCAGCGCTGTTTAAGGTGCTGGGCTATGTGCTGGCCTCTGCCATCGTTGCCGCTATCATCATGTGGCTGATTGGCAAGCGCGACGTCAAGCAGATTCTGCTCGTCTCCATTCTCGTTCCGCTGCTGATGTGGCTGGTATTCTACAAGCTGCTCACCGTCAATATCCCGATGGGCGTTCTTGAGCCGCTCAAGAACCTCATCGACATGATTTAAGAAGGAGGCGCTTGTATGAATTGGGGTTTGCTCTTCCAAAGCTATGGCGCGGTATTCTTTGACCCGCAGGTACTGCTGATGACGCTGCTGGGCGCTGTTGGCGGCGTTCTGCTGGGCGCGATTCCCGGCATGACCGCGACGATGGGCGTCGCGCTGCTGATTCCCTTCTCCTTCGGCATGGAGTTGATTCCGTCCATCGGCCTGCTGCTGGGCATCTACTGCGGCGGTATGTACGGCGGTTCCATCTCCGCCATCCTGATTCACGCTCCGGGCACTCCGGCTGCCGCAGCCACGCTGCTGGACGGCTATCCGATGTGCCAGAAGGGACAGGCAGGCAAGGCGCTCTCTATCGCCATGTTTGCCTCCTTCTGCGGCGGCGTGATCGGTGCGCTGGTGATGACCTTCCTCTCCCCGCTGATTGCTGACGTGGCGATGGAATTCACTTCCGCTGAAATGCTGATGCTGGCGGTGTTCGGCCTGTCCGTTATCGTTGCGATCTCCGGTCAGTCCATCTCCAAGGGTCTGATCTCCGCATTCTTCGGCATGCTGCTCTGCACCGTGGGTATGGACCCGACCTACTCCGCCAA
>JAXJLD010000188.1:0-3840 GCA_036297385.1 Christensenellales bacterium
CCCGTAAACAAGGGCTTCGCCACATATTTTTTGTGTTATGTCAAGGCTTTTCTGAAAAATCGTAAAAAAAGAGCAGCATATGCTTTCTTTAATGCTGCTCTTTAGAGAGTTTATCTTAACTTAATGACATTGGGTCGAAACCATGCCTGTTTTTATGTTATGCCGTTTTCTGATAGAAACATAAAAAAAGAGCTGCCCGCCAGGACAGCTCTTTTTGATCTATCATGCTTTACAGTCCGCTCTCCACGCGGGCAGCGATCTTCTCCGGGCTCAGGCCGTAGAAGTCCAGCAGCTCCGCCGGCTTGCCGGACTGGCCGAAGCAATCCGGAACGCCAATCTTGGTGAGCTTGCCGCCGTGCTCAGCAATCACCGCGGCAACCGCGTCGCCCAGACCGCCGATGGTGGAATGCTCCTCGACGGTGAAGATCTTCATCTGGGCAGCCAGCTCGCGGACAATCGCCTCGTCAAGCGGCTTGATGGTGTGCATATTCACCACCGTCGCCTCGATGCCCTTGGCAGCGAGCAGCTCCGCCGCGTTCATGCACGCCTCGACCATCAGGCCGCAGGTGATGAGCGCGACATGATTGCCGCGGCGCAGCACGTTCGCCTTGCCCACCTCAAAGGGCATACCCTCGGAGAACACCGGGGTCGCCAGACGCGCCAAACGCAGGTACACCGGGCCGTTGATCTCCGCGGCGGCGCGCACAGCACGCTTGGCCTCCTCCGCATCGCACGGGCAGAGAATGGTCATGCCCGGCAGCACGCGCATCAGCGCGATATCCTCAATCGCCTGATGGGTCGCGCCATCCTCACCGACGGTGATGCCGGCATGGCTGAACGCAATCTTGACGTTCAGGTTCGGATAGCACACACCGTTGCGGATCTGCTCGAAGCAGCGGCTGGCAAACACGGCAAACGTGGAGCAGAACGGGATATAGCCCATGCTCGCAAGGCCGGCGGCCATGGTGATCATGTTCGCCTCGGCAATACCGCTGTTGAAGAAGCGGTCGGGGTGCGCCTTGGCAAAGTACTGCGTCATCGTGGAGCAGGAAAGATCCGCATCCAGCGCGACAATCTTCTCGTTTTCAAAGCCCAGCGCGGCCAGCTCCTCGCCGTAGCCCACGCGGGTCGCTTTCTTTTCTGCCATGGCTCAGTCCTCCAGTTCCTTCAGGGCCGCAGCGGCCTGTTCCTTGTTGGGGGCCTTGCCGTGCCAGCCGGCCTGATTCTCCATGAAAGAAACGCCCTTGCCCTTGACGGTGTGGCACAGCAGGCAGCGCGGCTTGCCCGGGCAGGCCGGCGCGTCCAGCGCACGGATCACCTGCTCCAGATCGTTGCCGTCCTCCACCTCGATGAGATCCAGCCCGAACGCACGCAGCTTCGCCGGGAAATCGCCCAAGCTCATCACGTCGTCGTTTCTGCCGTCGATCTGGAGACCGTTCCAGTCAAAGATTACCGTCAGGTTATCCAGCTTGTAGTGCGCGGCGGCCATCAGGGCTTCCCAAACCATGCCCTCCTGGCTCTCGCCATCGCCCAGCAGCGTGTAGATATGCGCCTTGCTGCCGCCAAGGCGCGCGCCCAGCGCCATGCCCACAGCCACGGAAACACCTTGTCCCAGCGAGCCGGTGGAGGCGTCCACGCCCGGACACTTGTTGCGGTCGGGATGTCCCTGAAGCATTGCGCCCATCTTGCGGATGTCCATCAGCTCCGCGCGGTCAAAGTAGCCGTTGTTGGCCAGCACGGCGTACAGCGCCGGTGCCGCGTGCCCCTTGCTGAGCACAAAGCGATCGCGATCCGGCATCTGCGGATGACGCGGATCGACGTGCATCTTGTAGCCGTAGAGCGCTTCGATGATCTCGACGGCGGAAAGCGATCCACCCGGATGACCGGAACCGGCTTCAGCGAGCATCGCTACGATGTCACGCCGGATCGCTTTGCACTGACCCTTGAGTGCCTGAAGATCCATAATCTTCCTCCTGACGAAAGAATTGTCCCATACAAGTACAAAGTCAAACACTTTTATTATAGAATTGAGTGCATAGAATGTCAAGGTTTCAAGATATAGTTGATTTTTTGACAGGGCGGAGTCGGCAGTTTGCACGGGAAGCGCCTTGAGAATTAGGGGATTCTGTGCTATAATGATCGGACAACTGACCACTTGGTTGAATAGTTGGAATGCCATACGCCGGCATTGTATGGTTTGTATAAAGCCGGACGGGAAAGGAACCGCCATGGATACGGTGAAAAAGACGCGCAAACTGCCCGAGCAGATTGCCGATAAGCTCAGAGAGATGATTATTCAGGAAGGCATGAAAACCGGAAGCAAGCTGCCCGCCGAGGCGGAGCTGATGGCACGCTTTGGCGTGAGCCGGTCTACGGTACGCGAGGCCGTCAAAATCCTGCAAACGGAGCATATCGTCGATATCCGTCAGGGGCAGGGTACCTTCCTGTGCGCCATGCCGGGTCTGGCGGATGATCCGCTCGGCCTGCGCTTTACCGATCAGGAGGAGCTGATCGCCCAGCTTCTGGAAACCCGGCTGCTCATCGAGCCGAGCGTTGCCGCGCTGGCGGCACAGCGCCGTCAGGACAGCCACCTTCAGGCCATGAAGCTGCTGCTGGATAAGATGGACAATGCTTACCTCCACGGGGAAAACTACACCCCCTATGACGCGCAGTTCCATTCCATCATCGCAGACTGCACCGGCAACGACGTGATGAAGCGCCTGCTGCCCACCATTCATGAGTCCATCCGCGCGGGCTACCAGCACACGCGCCGCGTGGAGGGCAGCTATCAGCGTGCCAGCCAATGCCATCTGGAGATGTACCGCGCCATCGCGGAGCAGGACAGCGACCGGGCGCGGCTGGCAGCGCAGCGCCATATGGTGCAGACGATGCACGATTCCGGCGTGGACGTGCCGCGGGTGCTGACACGATGAAGATCATTGCGCGCATCCACAGCGATTTTAAGGAAAAATTCGGCATCCCGCGCCAGAGCGGCCTTGTGCCTCAAACACGAGCGGCGATCGTCTTTGAGCCGCCATACCGCTGCGCCGACGCGCTGCGCGGGCTGGAGGGCTATTCGCATCTGTGGCTGATCTGGTCGTTCTCCAAGGCGGAGCGGGACGGCTGGTCGCCCACCGTGCGCCCGCCTCGGCTGGGCGGCAACACGCGCATGGGCGTATTCGCCACGCGCTCCCCGTTCCGGCCCAACGCCATTGGGCTGTCCTGTGTGACCATCGAGGAGATTCGCCTGCACACGCCCGAAGGGCCCGTCATCATCGTGGGCGGCGCGGATCTTCTGGACGGCACACCGATCTACGATGTGAAGCCCTACCTCCCTCACATCGACAGCCATCCCGACGCACGCGGCGGCTTTGCCGAAGCGCAGAAGGACTACGCGCTGACCGTCGATTTCCCCGAAACGCTGCTGATGCAGATTGAGGAAAGCAAGCGCGAAGCGCTGCTGGGCGTGCTCGCCGGCGATCCACGCCCGTCCTATCAGAATGACCCCGAACGCATATACGGCGTGCGCTTCGCCTGCTATAATGTGCAGTTCACCGTTTCATCCGGCACGCTGACCGTGGTAAATGTGCAGCGGATCGAAGAATGACATTCCTTCCAATGATTCGCCTTAAGCCTATATCCAAATCAGCTTCTTCCTGCCCCCCGCGCCGTTTCGCTCATCCCCCGGTCAACCCCATGGGTTCAGGGCCGCAGCGGAGCGCGTTCCCCTTCTGGGGTAGGTAGCAGGGATGACAGATGAGCTTCCCGTTAGAACTGCGATTCCGGGAAACTCGCATCATCGTGCTATGATACGCGGTGAAAAGCGGCTTGTTCTGGGAC
>JAXJLD010000189.1:0-16969 GCA_036297385.1 Christensenellales bacterium
ATCTCGTGCTGTAATTCACTTTTTAGCAATAGAGAGCTGTCAGTTGATGCTGGCAGCTCTTTTTTGATACAGTTTGTATTCAAAACCCCTTTCTTTAGCGCGAAGCGAAGAAGGGGTTTGGGGATGAAATCCCCAAGCGGGTTTTAGGGCGGCAGCCCTAACGGTTTCCCTTTGGCGAAGCCATTCAAGCCAAGCTGTCAGGGCGCGAAGCGTGACCTGACGGGGGTAGGGCGCTTGGCTTTTTCATTTGGAAACAGCATAATCATTTTCGGATGAAAACGAACGACAAGCGCGACGCGGGCTTGAGCGGCGGCTCTCTGGCATGGTACCGCAACGGGCCGCGAACAGGATGCGTGCGAAGGAGGAAACGAGTCATGGAGCTAACCATCCGCCAAGATAGGGAAACCGTGCGCGGTGTGCTGACGGCGCTGCTGCTGGCGGCGGCTTTTTCGCTGGTGTTCTATATCTGCAATACGCCGCTGGGGCCGGCTATCGGCAGCGACAACGCCATGTACCTGACCATGGGCACGGCGCTGGCGCAGGGCTACGCGCCCTATACGGAGATCTTCGATCATAAGGGGCCGCTGCTCTTTGTCCTGCAGGCGCTGCCGCAGATCCTCTCCGGGGGCTATTCCACGCTGTCGGTCTTTGTTCAGGAGGTCTTGTTCCTTTGGGCGGGGCTGCTGCTGCTGGCGCGCATGGCGCGGCGGCTGGGCGTGCGTGCGGTGCTGGTGCAGCTCGTCTATCTGGCGCTGTGTGCGCCGCTGGCGGACGGCGGCAACCTGACGGAGGAATATGCCGGCCTGTTTACACTGGCGGGGCTGGATATCATGTTGGCTGTCTTTGGCGAGGGGCTGAGCCGGGAGCGGGAGAAGCAGCTGTTTGCCCCGGCGCTCTGCATGGGCGTGCTGGCGATGCTGGCGTTTATGACCCGCGCGAACAATGCGCTGGTGCTGGCGGGCGCGGTGTGCGGGCTGGCGCTGTACCTGCTGGCGACGAAGCGCTTTGCGGCGCTGGGACGCTGTGCCGGCGGGTTTGTGCTGGGCTGTGCGCTGGCGGCGGCGCCGTTTGTGATCTGGCTGGCGGAACAGGGTGCGCTGGAGGAGGCGGTGTACGGCTCCATTCTGCACAACATGATGTACGCGGAGACGCAGGGCCCCAGCCGCCTGCGTATGCTGCTGTTGGATCGCTACGGGCATCGCGCCATGTTCATGGCTGCGCTGGCGTGTCTGGGCGCGGCGTGCGCGGCGGTGCGCACCCGGCGCTATGCGCTGCCGTTGGCGATGGTTGCGGGTGCGGCGTGCGGCGGTGCGGCAGCGTTCCTCTCCCACAAGTTTTACGCGCACTATCTCCTGCTGAGTGCGCCGATGGCGGCGCTGGGCGCGGCACAGGTGCTGGCGTTCCTGCGCGAGCGGTTTCCGCGGACGCTGCGCACCGTGCGTGCGGGGGCTGCGGCGGCGTGTGCGCTGGTGCTGGTGGTGTGCGGCGTACGAACCGAGGTGCTGCGCAGGGTGGGCGATGCGTCCATGCAGGCGCTCACGCCGCAGGCGCAGGCGCTGTATGCCCTTGTGCCGGAGGAGGAGCGGGACAGCTTTATGGCCTACCGCGTGGAGCCGCGCTGGTATGTGGCGGCAGAGGCGCTGCCGTGTATGCGGTTTTACTTCTTACAGGAGATTCTGGCGGATGCAGATCCGGCGGTGATGGATGAGATTGTGGCGACGTTTGAAAGCGAGCCGCCGCGCTGGGTGGTGCTGTTTTACAACCGGCCTTTCAGCCCGCCGTATGATGTGCGCGTGCAGGCCATTCTGGATACGCGCTATGAATTTGTGGACGCGCAGGGCGAGTACCAGCTCCTGCACCTCAAGGAGACGCTATGAAGGGGAGACAATGGCTGCGCGGGCTGCTGCTGGCGGGCATGGGGCTGATGATTCCGTGCTATGCGTTCACCGTGCTGAATGTAACGCTTTCGCCGTGGCCGCTGTATGCGCGCAGCCGCGCCGCGCTGGTGCTGCTGGCTGCGGCGTGCGTGCTGATGCTCTGGGCGGCGCTGCGTGCGGCGGACAGACCGTTCTTTGCGCGGCATGAGCGGGGCGTGCTGCTGGCGTTTGCCGCGTTCTACTTTCTGGTGCAGATGGGCATGGCGTATGCGCTGCGCTTTACGCCTGTCACGGATGCGGAGCAGTGCTTCACGGCGGCGGAACTGATCGTGGATGCAGGGACGTTTGGCGATGTGGAGCGCCCGTGGGTGTACTTCACGCGCTATCCGTTCAATCTGGGCTTTGTGTACCTGCTGGCGGGCATTTTCCGCCTGTTTGGGCTGCTGGGCTGGGGCGACCGGTTCATGCAGGCGGCGCTGGTGTGCAGCCTGCTGTTTACGCTGGGGCTGCTCTCCGGGGCGCGTGTGTGCCGCCGCATGGGCGGCGTGCGGGCGCAGACGCGGATGCTGATGCTGTGCGCCTCCTGCCTGCCGTTCCTCTACTGCACGACGGAGCTGTACACCGATGCGTTTTCCATCGCGTTCCCGGTGATGACGGTCTATGCCTTCGTGCGCCTGCGGGAGGCTGAGACGGTGCGCGGACGCACATTCTGGGCGCTTGCGTTTGCGCTGACGGCATTTTTCGGCGCACAGATCAAGTTCACCTGTGTCATTGCCGCCATCGCCTGCATGATCGTGCTGGCGTTTGAGAAGCGGGGACGGGCGGTGCTGTGGGCGGGTGCGCTGCTGGCGGCGGCGTTTCTGCTCGGCGGTGCGGCGACGGATGCGTACACGGCGCGGCACCTGTCCCCGGAGGATATCCGCCAAAACGAGCTGCCGCGGCTGCATCACATCGCCATGGGTCTGCCCATCCATGAGGATGAGGGCTACGGTCAGTACGGCGATGGCGGCTGGCTGATCTTCTCCACATCGTTTGACGACCCGCAGCAGCGCCGGGATGCACTGCTGCGCGAGGTGATCGACCGGGTGTACTACCTGCGCTATCCGAACCGGATGCTCAACATGATGTCCCGCAAGAACCTGTCCACGTTCGGGGATGGCACGTTCCGGCTCAATGAGATCATCGAGGCGGACGAGCATACGCCCGACAACGCGGTGAAACAGGTGATCTTCGCGCAGGGGCGGCTGTATCCGGCGTACTATCACCTGTGTACGGCGCTGTTCATGGCGCAGATGGTGGTGGCCATGCTGGCCTGCGCACAGGCGATCCGGCGCAGGGACACATCGGGTGCGCCGCTGTTTATCGCGCTGGTGGGGATGTTCCTGTTCCTGTGTATGTGGGAGACGCGTGCGCGGTATTTCTTCCAGTTTGAGCTGGTGCTGCTGTGCGCCGGTGCGCTGCTGGAGCCGTGGCAGCGGACGAAGCGGGCGTGAAGATACGCTTATGGTTCGTTTGGATTCCAAAATCGTATATCAACATGGAACCGTGACAAGGCGATGGGGGGTGCAGATATGCGGATTTTGCTGGTGGAGGACGAGCGGGCGCTGTCGGCAGCCGTCAAGAAGATGCTGGAGCAGGAGCATATGGCGGTGGATACGGCCCTGACCGGCCCGGAGGGGCTGGATAGTGCGCTCACCGGCATCTACGATGCGGTGATACTGGATGTGATGCTGCCGGGGCTGGACGGCTTTTCTGTGCTGCGGGCGCTGCGGGCGCAGCAGGTGATGACCCCGGTGCTGATGCTCACGGCGCGCGGCGGGCTGAACGACCGCGTGCAGGGGCTGAACCTCGGCGCGGATTACTACCTGCCCAAGCCCTTTGAGCGCAGCGAGCTGCTGGCGTGCCTGCACGCCATCACGCGCCGCAGACCTGCGGATATCGTGCAGGCGCTGACATTCGGTGATCTGCGGCTGGAGCAGGACAGCGCCGCGCTGACCTGCCTGACGACCGGGCAGAGCGTGGAGCTGGGGGCGAAGGAATTTCAGCTCATGGAGCTGTTTTTGCGCCATCCGGGTATGCTGCTGCCAAGAGAGACGCTGGTGGAGCGCGTCTGGGGCTTTGACAGCGAGGCGGAGTACAACAGCCTGTCCGTATACCTCAGCTTTCTGCGCAGAAAGCTCGGCTTCATCGGCTCCAAGACGGAGATCAAGGCGGTGCGCGGGCTGGGCTATCGGCTGGAGGCGGGCGCATGATCGACAGGATTCAGCGGAGGATGACGGCGGGCACGGTCTGCGTGCTGCTAGTGGTCTGCCTAGCGATGCTGGCGGCGCTCAACGGTTTTTATGCGCTGACGCTGGCGCGGCAGGTGGATGATTCGCTAAAAATGCTGGCAGGGAGTGCGGCGGGGAGCGGCGCGGTGGAGCGTGTGCGGGAAAATCTGCCGGGAGTGCCTGCATCGCGGTTATCCCGTATTCATGATTACTGCGTGGTTCGGCTCAAGCGGGACGAAACGATTCATGAACATCGCAGCGAGAACAGCGAGATGTATACAGCGGAATTTGTGGAGACATTGGTCAAGCAAATTGCGGAAAACGAAAAGAATCGGGGACGCATTGAAACACAGGCGTTTTATCGGGAAAGCCGAAAATATGGCGCGCTGATTGTGATGATGGACGTATCTGAGGAACTGGTGCAGGTTCACAGGCTCTTCGGCGTGACGCTGGCGACGACGGCGGGCTTCTTCGCGGTGCTGTCGCTGCTCTCGGCGCTGCTCATCCGGCGGATGATGCGGCCGATCCGGGAGGCATTTGACAAGCAGCAGCAGTTTGTCTGGGATGCGAGCCATGAGCTGAAAACGCCGCTGGCGGTCATCTCCGCCAACGCGCAGGTGCTGGAGCGGGAGATCGGGCGCAGCGAATCGCTGGGCTACATTCTCGGCGAGGTGAAGCGCACGAGCGAGCTGGTGTCCCGGCTGCTGATGCTGGCGCGGATGGACGCGGGGCGGCAGGAGATGTGCTGTGTGCGCTTTGATCTGGGCCGGGCGCTGATGCAGGCGGCGCTGCCGATGGAGAGCTTGGCGTTTGAGATGGGGCGCACGCTGCGCATGGAGATCCCGGAGGGCGTGAATTGCATGGGGGACGAGGCGCTGCTGGTGCAGATGACGGTGATCCTGCTGTCCAATGCGCTCAAGTATGCGGAGGAGGGCGGCGTGGTGACGCTGTCGCTCCATGAGAAGGGGCGCACGAAGGTCATCCGCGTCCACAACACGGGGAGCTATATGCCGCCGGAGGTGTGCCGCCGGGTGTTCGATCGGTTCTACCGCGCGGAGGATTCGCGCAGCCGTGACGATGGCGGCGCAGGGCTGGGACTGTCCATCGCGCAGAGCATCGCCCGGATGCACCGGGGAGAGATTCGCGCGGTGAGCGATAGGGAACAGGGGACGACGTTCATCGCCAGCGTGCAGGACGCGGGGTGAGCAGACAGCCACATAAAAAGAAATAAATGTTGCTTTTTTCAAACTTCATTTAAAGTTTCTCCTGTACAATACAGACAGTTCCACGAAGAGTGGAACATCGGAAGTGGATCCCTTCCGAAAATAAGGTACAGAAACAATCTGAGAGAAAACAGGAGGACAATGGATATGAAGAAGATGAAAGCGATTTTGGGCGCGACGCTGGCGCTCTGTCTGGTGCTGGCTGGTACGAGCATGGCTTCTGCGCAGGGCATGAGACAGGGAATGCGCAATGGTATGAAGAACGGCATGGTCAGCGGTATGCAGAACGGAGCGGCAAACGGTATGGCGAATGGCCTGAAGAATGGGGCGATGAACGGCCTGAAGAACGGAGCGACGAACGGCATGGCGGGCGGCCTGAAGAACGGAGCGACGAACGGCATGGCGGGCGGCCTGAAGAACGGAGCGACGAACGGCATGGCGGGCGGCCTGAAGAACGGCGCGATGAACGGCATGGCGGGCGGCCTGAAGAACGGAGCGACGAACGGCATGGCGGGCGGCCTGAAGAATGGGGCGATGAACGGCCTGAAGAACGGCGCGACGAACGGCATGGCAAACGGTATGACGAATGGCATGCAGAATGGCAAGCTTCAAGGAGAACTCAAGCAGTAAGCGGTATGTGAAACAACCAGGGGAAGGAAAAACCTTCCTCTGGTTTTTTGATGTATCCCGTTGAAGCTGTTTGTCTGTCTGTTGTCAGATGAGATAATCGAGCCTTGATTGCGGACGCAATATGCGGTACAATATGCGGTGGGCAAGACCCAAACGTGGCGAGGAATAGGCTGGCGTGCGCCGGCAGACGATAGGACATAAAGGGGTGCAGGACGAATGGAAAAGAACGCAATGGGCGATATCCGGTACGTAGGCGTAAACGATCATGAGCTGGATCTGTTCGAGGGACAGTATGCCGTGCCCGAGGGTATGGCGTACAATTCCTATGTGATTGTGGATGAGCAGATGGCTGTCATGGACAGCGTGGACAAGCATTTTACCGCAGAATGGCTGGAGAAGGTGGCGGCGGCGCTCGATGGGCGCGAGCCGCAGTACCTGATCGTGCAGCACATGGAGCCGGATCACTCCGGCAGCGTCGAGGCGTTCATGCAGGCGTATCCGCAGGCGAAGATTGTCGCTTCTGCCAAGGCGTTTTCCATCATGCAGGCGTACTTTGGTCATGCGTATGAAGCGCGCAGGCTGATCGTCCGGGAGGGCGATGTGCTGACGCTGGGGCGCCATGTGCTGCGCTTTATTGCCGCGCCGATGGTGCATTGGCCGGAGGTCATGCTCACCTATGACGAGACGGAAAAGACGCTCTTTTCGGCGGATGCTTTCGGTCGCTTTGGTGCGCTGGATGTGCCGCAGGAGGACTGGGCGGACGAGGCACGCCGGTACTATATCGGCATCGTCGGCAAATACGGCGTGCAGGTGCAGGGGCTGCTCAAGAAGGTGAACGCGCTGGATGTGCGGCGCATCTGCCCGCTGCATGGCCCGGTGCTGACCGAGCCGCTCGACCGATATATGCAGCTTTATGAGATGTGGTCGTCCTATCGCCCGGAGAGCCGCGGCGTGACCATCGCCTGTGCATCGATCTACGGAAACACGATGGCAGCGGCAGAGCTGCTGGCGCAGAAGCTGCGGGAAAAGGGCGAGACGGTGGCGCTGTATGATTTGGCGCGCTGCGATATGGCACAGGCGGTCAGCGATGCGTTCCGATATGACCGGCTGGTGCTGGCGAGCGCGACGTACAACGCCGAGGTGTTCCCGTTCATGCATACCTATCTCCACCATCTGGCGGAGCGCGGCCTGCATGGGCGCAAGGTGGCGCTGATGGAGAATGGCTCCTGGGCGCCGACGGCGGGCAAGGTGATGCGCACTGCCGTGGAAGGCTGGCGCGATACGGTGCTGGCAGAGGAGACGGTTCGCATCGACGGCGTGCTCAGCGAGGGCAGCCGTGCGCAGATTGATGCGCTGGCAGAGGCGCTGTGCGCTATGTGATGCGGAGCTGCTCAGAGCATGGGTTCGGGGCAGAGGTGCCGTCGGTTTGCTTCGCGGCAGATGGCGTGCTTTGACGGTGTGCGGCTGTACACACCCATAGGGAGGAATTCCGGGCTGTTTCCGGAGTTCCTTTTTTGCTGTGTACAGCATGAAACGATGGATGCAGGTCTATCGGGCAATATCTCTAATTTATTCTTATATATTCTAACAAACGAAGCAGGATGCGAATGGAATAGAAAATAAAACCGATCAATTTATACAAAGATCGACAGGAATACGAAAAAATGGTCTGATGACTTGATTTCAAACAGACCATCGTGTATAATGATGGTAAAAGTGAGGGAATATGCACAGGGTTTTTCTGTACAGTTGCCTCAAATAAAATTCAGGAGTGATTACCCATGGCTCGTATTATTACTTTCGGTGAAATCATGCTCCGACTGAAGAGCCCGGCGCTGGAGCGCTTCTTCCAGAGCCCGTCCCTTGAGGCGACCTTCGGCGGCGGCGAAGCCAACGTGGCCGTTTCCCTGGCCAACTATGGCATGGATGCTGCGTTCGTGACCGCGCTGCCCAACAACGCGATTGGCGAGGCGTGCCGCCGCGACGTTCGCTCCTTCGGCGTGGATGTGTCCAACATCAAGATGACCGACGGACGCATGGGCATCTACTTCCTGGAGACCGGCTCCAACCAGCGCCCCTCCAAGGTTGTGTATGACCGCGCGGAGTCCGCGATCGCCATTGCGCCGGTTGACCTGTTCGACTGGGAGAAGATCTTCGAGGGCGCGGACTGGTTCCACATCTCCGGCATCGCTCCGGCCATCTCCGCTTCCGCTGCTGAGCTGTCTCTGGCTGCCTGCAAGGCTGCCAAGAAGTGCGGCGTGAAGGTTTCCTGCGACCTGAACTACCGCAAGAACCTCTGGAAGTACGGCAAGGAAGCCAAGGAAGTCATGTCCGAGATCGCCAAGTACATCGACGTGGCGATCGCCAACGAGGAGGATTTCCAGAAGTCTCTGGGCATCACCGCTTCCTCCGACGTGGAGTCCGGCTCTCTGGACCGCAACGTCTACGAAGGCATTGCCAAGAAGGCGATGGAGCTGTATCCGAATCTGGAGCGCGTGGCCATCACCCTGCGTGAGTCCAAGAGCGCGGACCGCAACGACTGGGCGGCCTGCATCTACGATGGCAAGGAGTTCTACGTCTCCCGCAAGTACGAGATCACCGATATCGTGGATCGCGTCGGCGGCGGCGACTCCTTCTCCGGCGGCCTGATCTACGGCCTGCTGACCTTCGAGAAGCAGAGCGAGGCGCTGGAGTTCGCTGTGGCGGCTTCCTGCCTGAAGCACACCATCGCTGGCGACTACAACCGCGTCACCGTGGCGGAAGTCACTTCCCTGATGAAGGGCTCCGGCTCCGGCCGCGTTGAGCGCTGATTGAGCTGAAACTTAAAAACCAAGAGGCGCTGTCTCTTCATGGCGAAAAGCCGTGAGAGGCAGCGTCTTTTTTTGCATGGGATGGCGGGAGAACGTGCTATTCTGATGCGGTTTTCTGATGAAAGTGCGAGAAAGGTGCAGATGGGTGGGAGAAAGGTATTTTGCATATCTGGCAGGATTATCTCGAACAGGTCGAGGACATCCGGCATTCGCTGCTGGGCAAGGCGACCTACGCGCTTCGCTCCCAAACAATTGAGCGCGTCTTCGCCAGCGCCAAAGAAAAACACGCAATGCGTTACACGCTTTACAGAGGGCTTGCCGCCGTTACGGCTTGGGTCAAGCTCAAGTTTGCTGCGCTCAATCTCAAAAAGCTTGCCATCCACAGGTGGCTGGGCTTGCTGTTTTCCGATCTTCTCCTTATGCTTGAAGCCACTTCGCTGTGCTGCGAAGTGGCTTCTTTGACAAACTGAAAATGCCTTACAGCAGATCTGTAAGGCATTTTGGCGGAGAGTTAGGGATTCGAACCCTAGGTCCCTTTCGGGACACAGCATTTCGAGTGCTGCACCTTCGACCGCTCGGACAACTCTCCAGCAATATGGATCATCGCAGAGATGACCCATATATTATACGGCACTTGGCTTTGTTCTGTCAAGATCAAACATCGCCGCAGCATGGGGGCATCACTTCGGTTTATCGCCCAGGGAGATGCCCATGGCGCGGGCGGCGCGCACCTCGTGGCCGTCGCGGGGGACAAACTTGGTCTTGCCGGCGACGGTGCTCAGCGGGTTGTGGGAGACGACGTTGTTCACCATGCTGACCGCCTGACCGTATTGCTCGCTTGCGATGAGCTGGGCGGCGTGTACGCCGAAATTGGTAGAGAGCATACGGTCGTAAGCGCTGGGGGTGCCGCCGCGCTGCATATGACCAGGGATGACGGCGCGCGCTTCGATTTCGGGCATCTTTTCCTGAATGGCGTGGGCGAGATGGTTACCGATGCCGGAGAAGCCGATTTCTGCGCGATATGCTGTGCGCTCCTTCTTTTTCATGGCAGCCTCTTCGACGGACATTGCGCCCTCGGCCACCGCGATGATGGAGAAGGTTTTGCCGTGCTCGGCTCGGTCGCGCAGCGCACTGCACACAACGTCCAGATCGTAGGGGATTTCCGGCAGGAGAATGATATCCGCGCCGCCGGCTACACCGGAGTAGAGCGTCAGCCAGCCGGCTTTGTTGCCCATCAGCTCAATCACCATGACGCGTCCATGGCTGGCGGCCGTGGTGTGTACGCGGTCGATGACCTCGGTGGCGATATCCACAGCGGAGTGGAAGCCGAAAGTGACGTCCGTTCCCCAGATGTCGTTGTCGATCGTCTTGGGCAGGCCGATGATGTTGAGCCCCTCCTCGGAGAGCAGGTTTGCCGTCTTGTGCGTGCCGTTGCCGCCCAGACAGACGAGGCAGTCCAGCTTCATCTTCCGGTAGTTCTGCTTCATCGCCTTGACCTTGTCCACCTGATCGTCCTCGATGACGCGCATCATGTTGAACGGTGTGCGCCGCGTGCCCAAAATGGTGCCGCCAAGGGTCAGAATGCCGGAGAAGTCGCTCTGCTTCATCTCGCGATAATTGCCCTCGATCAGACCGGCGTAGCCGTCCTGAATACCGATGATCTCCGCGTCGAAAAGGGAGTAGCTGGCGCGCGCAACGCCGCGGATGCAGGCGTTCAAGCCGGGGCAGTCGCCGCCCGCGGTGAGGATGCCAATGCGTCTTTTCATGGAATGTCGCCTCCTGCCGTATGAGTTTGCCCCGCTGTGCGGGAGCCGGATACTGGCTGTATTTTACCACCGATGGACAGCGGATACAAGCGCCGGGCGTGTTTTTTGCCGCGTGCTTTGTGGCGCGGTCAGCCGGGTTTCATGGCACTTGAGCGCTTAACGAAGATCGGATGACTTGTTTAAGGTGTACAAAACTGAGTGATCGCTTTTGAAGGAATATTGACAGATTCCAAAGCTGGTGCTATACTGTTTATCGTAATCTGAGAAAAGACGGACAACGTTGTTCGTGCGCCCGCGCGATGCGGCAGGGCGCAGGCCGATCTGTCCAAGGGTGATATGACCGAGGAGGAAAACACATGATTCAGCTCAATGCTGCGACGCTCTCTTCCATCAACACGCCGCGCGGCGTCGCGCCTAAGACGGAGCGCGTGATTCAGTTCGGTGAGGGCGGCTTCCTGCGCGCGTTCTGCGATTGGATGATCGACAAGGCCAACGAGGCCGCCGGTATGGACGCCGGCGTGGTGGTGGTGCAGCCCATCGAGCGCGGCATGATCGGTATGTTGAATGAGCAGGACGGCCTGTACACCCAGATCCTGCGCGGTCAGGTGGACGGCAAGGCCATGAAGGAGACGCGCGTCATCCAGTGCGTTCGCCGTGCGCTGTCCCCGTATGAGGATTTTGAGGCCTATCTGGCGCTGGCGCACAACCGCGATATGCGCTTCATCATCTCCAACACCACCGAGGCGGGCATCGTCTACACCGGCAAGGACAGCTTTGACGATAAGCCGCAGGCTTCCTTTCCCGGCAAGCTGACCCGCCTGCTCTACGAGCGCTTCACCGCCTTCGGCGGCGAAAAGGGCACCGGCTTCATCCTGCTGCCGTGCGAGCTGATCGACTACAACGGCCGCAACCTGCGCGAGTGCTGCCTCAAGACCGCCGACCAGTGGAATCTGGGCGAGACGTTCAAGGCATGGCTGGAGGAGGACAACGTGTTCTGCTCCACGCTGGTGGATCGCATCGTGACCGGCTATCCGCGCGGCGAGGCCGAACAGATCTGGGAAGAGCTGGGCTACCGCGACAATATGCTCAACACCGCTGAGCCGTTTGGCCTGTGGGTCATCGAAGGCCCGGCGTGGATTGAGGAGGAGCTGCCCTTCAAGAAGGCGGGCTGCAATGTCGTGTTCACGCAGGACGTCTCCCCGTACAAGCTGCGCAAGGTGCGTATGCTCAATGGTGCGCACACCTCCATGGTGCTGGGTGCGTATCTGGCGGGCCACGAGATCGTGGGCGACTGCATGGCCGATGCGACCATGCGCAGCTACATGAGCCAGGCGCTGTTCAACGAGATCATGCCGACGCTGGATCTCCCGAAGGAGGATCTGGAGGCGTTCGCTTCCGCGATCTTCGAGCGCTTCTCCAACCCGTTCAACCGCCATCTGCTGCTGTCCATTGCGCTCAACAGCCAGAGCAAGTTCCGCGCCCGCGTGCTGCCGACCATCAAGGAGTACGTCAAGCGCAAGGGTGAGCTGCCCAAGATCCTCACCTTCTCCATGGCAGCGTTCATCGCGTTCTACTGCGGCCACAAGAAGGAAGATGGTTCCTTTGTCGGTGTGCGCGCGGCGGGCAACGAGTACCCGATTGCGGACGACCAGTTTGTGCTGGACTTCTTCGCCGGTATGCAGGGCAAGCCTGCCGCGGAGATTGCGCATGAGGTGCTGACCAACGAGGCGTTCTGGGGCAGCGATCTGACGCAGGAGATGCCGGGCTTCGAGGCCTCCGTGGCGGCGAGCCTTGCGGAGCTGCTGACGGACGCGAAGGCTGCGATTGAGAAGGTTGTGGGCTGAGCCATGAGCAAGATCATCAAAATTGCCGAGCGCGACAACGTTGCCGTCGCTCTAGAGCCGCTGAAGGCGGGGGAAACCTGCCTCGGCGTGCAGCTCCGGGAGGATGTGCCGGCGGGACATAAGTTCGCGCTGGCCGATATCGCCGAGGGCGAGAATGTGATCAAGTATGCGTTCCCCATCGGCCATGCGACCGCGCCCATTGCGGCGGGAAGCTGGGTACACACGCACAATGTCAAGACCAACCTCTCCGGCCTGCTGGAGTACAGCTATCATCCGCATCCCTGCGCCATGCCGGTGGATCGCGAGGCGACGTTTGAGGGCTATGTCCGCGAGGATGGTCGCGTCGGCGTGCGCAACGAGGTCTGGATTGTGAACACCGTCGGCTGCGTGAACGGCACGAGCAAGACGCTGGAAAGGCTGGCGCAGGAGGCGTATGGCGAGCGTGTGGACGGCATCCACGGCTTTGTGCATCCCTACGGATGCAGCCAGCTCGGCGAGGATCACAAGAATACGCAGAAGCTGCTGGCTGCCATGGTGCGCCACCCCAATGCGGGCGCGGTGCTGGTGCTGAGCCTCGGCTGCGAAAACAACAACGTCAACGAATTCAAGAAGGTGCTGGGGGACTACAACCCCGAGCGCGTCAAGTTCCTCATCACGCAGGAGCATGAGGACGAGATTGAGGCGGGTATGCACCTGCTCGACGAGCTGACGGCCTATGCCGCCAAGGCGAAGCGCACGACCGTGCCGGCCAGCGAGCTGGTGGTGGGCCTCAAGTGCGGCGGCAGCGACGGCCTGTCCGGCATCACCGCCAATCCGCTGCTGGGTGCTTGCTCCGATCTGCTGGCGCGTCACGGCGGCACGACGCTGCTGACCGAGGTACCGGAGATGTTCGGTGCGGAAACCCTCCTCATGGACCGCTGCAAGGACGAGGAGACCTTCCATAAGGCGGTGGCGCTGATTAACGATTTCAAGGCGTACTTCATGCGCTACAATCAGGCGGTGTACGAGAACCCCTCGCCGGGTAACAAGGCCGGCGGCATCACCACGCTGGAGGATAAGTCTCTGGGCTGCACGCAGAAGGGCGGCACCGCGGAAGTGCGCGGCGTGCTCAAGTACTGCGAGCCGGTGAAGGAAAAGGGACTGAACCTCGTGCAGGGACCGGGCAACGATATCTGTGCCATTACGGCGCTGATGGCCTCCGGTGCGCAGATGGTGCTCTTCACAACCGGACGCGGAACGCCCGTGGGTGCGCCGATTCCGACGGTGAAGGTGGCGACCAACACGCCGCTGGCGCAGAAGAAGCACAACTGGATTGACTTCAATGCGGGCGTGCTGGTGCAGGGCGCAGGCATGGAGGAGACCGCCGAGACGTTCTTCAAGAAGATTCTCGCCATCGCTTCCGGCGAACAGACGCAGAGCGAAAAGCACGGGTATCGCGAGATTGCGATCTTCAAAGACGGCGTGACGCTGTAAAATTTTCCCTGTCTCATGACCGGCTAAGCCCTTCCATTTGCGGAAGGGCTTGCGCTGGTTTTGTGTATCGATTATAATGAACGATAAAAAGGAGGATGATTCCCATGAAAAAGTTTATGGATGCGGATTTCCTGCTCGAAAATGATGTGGCGAAAAAGCTGTATCATGAGTACGCAGAACATATGCCGATCTATGACTATCACTGCCACATTCCGCCCGCACAGATTGCGGAAAACCACCAGTTTGCCAACATCGGCGAGCTGATGCTCGGCGGCGACCACTACAAGTGGCGCGTGATGCTCTCCAACGGTGTGGACGACAAGTACATCCGCGGTGATGCAAGCTGGCTGGAAAAGTGGAAGGCGTTTGCGGCTTCCCTCAAGTACTGCGTGGGCAACCCGATGTACCATTGGACGCATCTGGAGCTCAAGCGTGTGTTCGGCATCGACGAGATCCTGAACGAGGATACCGCCGAGGACATCTGGAACCGTGCCAATGCGCTGCTGGCGAAGGAAGAATACCGCTGCCACGGCCTGATTGAGAAGTTCGGCGTGAAGCTGGTGTGCACCACCGATGACCCGATCGACGATCTGCGCTACCACAAGGAGATTGCGGCGCAGAACAATTCCTTCAAGGTCTATCCGGCATGGCGCCCGGACAAGTTGCTCAACATTGACCGTGCGGGCTTTGTGGAGTACATGAATATGTTCTCCCGCGTGTCCGGCGTGCAGTGCCTGAACATCGAGGACGTGCTCAAGGCGCTGGAGATTCGTCTGGATTACTTCCATTCCTTCGGTGCGCGCGTGTCCGACCATGCGCTGGACACCGTGCCGTACGCCAAGCCGGATGCGGCTGCGGCGGATGCGGCGCTGAAGAAGGGGCTGGCGGGCGAGACGCTGACCAAGGACGAGGTCGAGGCCTACAAGACCTACCTGCTCGTCAAGCTCGGCGGTATGTACAAGGCGCGCGGCTGGGTGCAGCAGTACCACATCGGCGCGATGCGCAACAACAACCCGCGTATGTTCGAGCAGTACGGTGCGGATGTGGGCTTTGACTCCATCGACGATACCTGCATTGCGCAGAACCTGACCCGCCTGATGGCCGATCAGGAGCGCGAGGGCAACCTGCCCAAGACGATCCTCTACTGCCTCAATCCGAAGGACAACTATGTGATCGGCACCATGCTGGGCAACTTCCAGGGCGATAACATCCCGGGCAAGATCCAGTTCGGCTCCGGCTGGTGGTTCTGCGATCAGCAGTTCGGCATGATCGAGCAGATGAAGGCGCTGGCCTCTCTGGGCCTGCTGGGCCGCTTCGTGGGTATGCTCACGGACTCCCGCTCCTTCATCTCCTACACCCGCCACGAGTACTTCCGCCGCATCCTGTGCAACCTGATCGGTCATTGGGTGGAGAACGGCGAGTACCCGGAGGACTACAAGGTGCTGGGCGAGCTGGTGCAGGGCATCTGCTACAACAACGCCGTGCAGTACTTCGGCATGGACGTGGACTGAGGAAACAACGGTATGAAGCGCTTTGTGAAAGCCGATGAGCCGGACGTGATCGAGCTGGGCGGCGGCACCTGCCGCCGAATCCGCGCACACAATCCCGAAGCGATGCTTGTCGAGGTCGGTTTTGAAACCGGTGCGGTCGGCAGTGACCACAGCCACCCGCATACGCAGATTTCCTATGTGCTCTCCGGTGCGTTCACCTATCACATCGAGGGGGAGACGTTTGCCATGCAGCCGGGTGATTCCATCGTGGTGGATGGCGGCAAGGTTCACGGCTGTACCTGCCTGAAGGCGGGCACGCTGCTGGACGTCTTTGCACCGATGCGCGAGGACTTCATCCGCTGATCCCCTCTGCTTTTGCAGCGGGATGGGCAGGAGAATGGCGCTCTGCGGCGAATTCAAAAGATAAGCGATTTTGCATCTCCGCGCGGGCTTGCCCGCGCGGAGGCTTCTACACATTGATTTGAGGAGGTTTTTCCCATGGACGTTATGAAGGAGCTTTCCAAGATTGGTATTGTTCCGGTCATTGCGATTAACGACGCGGCGGACGCTGTGCCGATGGCAAAGGCGCTGATCGAAGGCGGCCTGCCGGCGGCTGAGGTTACGTTCCGCACGCCCTGCGCGGCCGAGGCGATCAAGGCGATGGCCGAGGCGTTCCCGGAGATGATCGTTGGCGCTGGCACCGTGCTGACCACCGAGCAGGTGGATCGTGCGGTGGCCGCGGGTGCGAAGTTCATCGTTTCCCCGGGCCTCAACCCCACGACCGTCAAGTACTGCCAGGAGATCGGCGTGCCGGTTTGCCCGGGCACCGCGAACCCCTCCGACATCGAGCTGGCGCTCTCGCTGGGCCTCAAGTCCGTCAAGTTCTTCCCGGCGGAAGCGGCGGGCGGCCTGAAGTACATCAAGTCCATTGCAGCGCCCTACGGCGATGTGACCTTCATGCCCACCGGCGGCGTGAACGAGAAGAACCTGCTGGACTACCTGTCCTTCAACAAGATCCTCTGCTGCGGCGGCACGTGGATGGTGCCGGGCGACGCGGTGAAGGCGAAGGATTGGGATCGCGTGAAGGCGCTGACCGCCTCTGCGGTGCAGCTCATGCTGGGTCTGGAGATCGCGCACGTGGGCATCAACTCCGCCGACGAGGCCGAGGCGATGGACACCGCGACCAAGCTGTGCAAGCTGCTGGGCTGGACGATGAAGGTGGGCAACAGCTCCATCTTCGCCGGCACGGGCGTGGAGGTCATGAAGACGCCGTTCCGCGGCACGCATGGCCACATCGGCATCAAGACCAACTTCATCGAGCGCGCCAAGGCTTATATGGAGCGTCAGGGCTTCGAGTTTGACGAGTCCTCCGCCAACTATAAGGACGGCCAGCTCAAGGCCATCTATTTCAAGGACGAAATCGCCGGCTTCGCCGTGCATCTCGTGCAGAAGTAAGCCAATGCCCGCAGACCATAATCGGTCTGCGGGCATTGTTGTTTTTGTTTTTATTTCCAAGATGCTTCATACCGCGCGAAGCGAAGAAGGGGTTTGGGGATGAAATCCCCAAGCAGGGTTTGGGACGGCAG